>DDLU01000215.1 GCA_002340305.1 Desulfovibrio sp. UBA2564 | reverse complement strand
TTTCCTTCCCCAGCCGCCGGAGACATCTTCCATGAAAAAAGTATTTCTTGTTGCTGGGGCACGCCCCAACTTGATGAAAGTTGCGCCTATTTTTCGTGCTGCGCGCGATCTTGAAGGCGTTGAATGCCAGATGATTTACACCGGGCAGCATTACGATCGCCAGATGTCACAGGTCTTCTTTGAAGATTTGGACATTCCTAAGCCCAAGTTCAATATGGGCAAATCCACCGGAACCCATGCGGAACAGACCGGGGCGATCATGATCGCTTTCGAGAAAATGTGCATGGAAGAGAAACCGGACCTTGTTGTGGTTGTGGGTGATGTTAACTCCACGCTGGCTTGCTCTGTAACCGCACGGAAACTGCATATCCCGGTTGCCCATGTGGAAGCAGGGCTGCGTAGTGGTGATATGGACATGCCTGAGGAAATCAACCGCATGGTCACCGATTCCATCAGCAATTTATTCTTTACCACCGAAGATCATGGTCGCGAGAATCTGATTCGTGAGGGCAAGAGCGCAGACGATATTTTTCATGTCGGAAACGTAATGATCGACAACCTTTTCCATAATGTTGACCGTCTGGGACCTGAGGTCGTTGCTGATTACCAAAGCCGTGAACTGAAGGAAAAGATCGGTCGTTATGGTTTTATGACCATGCACCGTCCTTCCAATGTGGATAATCGTGATGTGCTTGAAGGGATCGTTAAAGCTTTGAATAAGATTGCAGAAGGCCTGCCTTTGCTTTTTCCCATCCATCCGCGCACAGAGAAGATGATGGCCCGGTTCGGTATTTCTTTTTCAGAGAACGTGCATACCTTCCCGCCTCTTTCCTTTCGCGAATCTTTGTATCTCTGGAAGGATGCACAGGTGGTTATCACTGATAGCGGGGGATTGCAGGAAGAAACAACCGCGCTTGGCGTACCTTGTGTGACCGTACGTGAAAATACCGAGCGCCCGGTGACTATTGAACAGGGCACCAATGTTCTGGCTGGTGTTTCCGGTGGGAATATTCTGCGTGAAGCTGAAGCCGCTCTGAAAAAGACAGGCAATCCTGCACCGAAGATTGAGGGTTGGGACGGTCATGCCTCAGAACGAATCTGTAAAGTTCTGCTGGATTTCTTGGGCTAAGCAGATCAGGTCTATATTCAGAATTGAATTTATTCGAAACCCATCCTTGTTTCCCAAGGGTGGGTTTTTGCGTTATTTAAACAATGGAAAATTCTAGGCCGGTCATGTTAAGGTGTGGCAGAAATTGAGAAAGGGGACACTTATGAAATTCTATCTGCGTTACATATTTTCCACATTGATACTGCTGACTTTGATGAACCTGCCTGTTTTTGCTTCCAATATTTTTCCTCTTGAACCACCGGATACTTCCAGTCCGAGAGCAACGCTTTCCAGCTTCATTAAATATACAGATAAACTTTATGGAGCTGCTACGGCAGCTGATGAAGATATTTTTCTTGAAAGGGAATTTTTGCAGCGTGCTGAAAGGTGTTTTGATTTCAGCAAAGTGCCGCCGACAATTGTTAAAGATGTCAGTGTTGAGTCCGTGCTTCGGCTGCGGGAGATTTTGGATCGCATTGAGCTGCCGGAACTGGCGGACGTTCCCGACAAGAAAGAAGCTAAAAAACATCAAATTCTACTCTGGCGTATTCCGCACACTGAAATAACCATCGGCCGTTGTCCGGATGGGCCGCGTATGGGATCGTACCTAATTACCCCCGAAACTGTACGCAGGCTGGAAGAGTTTTATAAGGAGGTCGATCATCTCCCTTATCGTAGTGACAAGGGTGAGGACTACACAGGCTTTTATGAACAGTACATTTATTCTTCCGGCTGGATGATTCCAAACGGATTTTTAAAGAAACTTCCCGCATGGATGCTGGAAGGATATGAAGAGCAGGCTCTCTGGCAGTGGATCGCCTTGGTGGTACTGGTTTTTCTGGGCGGATTTAGCATGTGGTTTTTCTGGCTCTGGCACCGAACTTTGAAGGGACGGGCTTGTAATTGGAATTGGCGCCTTGAGCGATTGATTTTTCCTTTCTATGCCATGATGGTCTGCATTGTCATCGAATACATTGCTGATGATCAGATCAATATCACTGGGGATTTGCTCTCGTTTGTAACCATGAGCATGGAGCTGGTCTTTGCGATTTATGCGGGGCTAGCCATTCTCATCGGCGGGGACGTGGTTATGCGTGGTATTTTGTGCACCTCCAAGATCAAAGAGGAAGCCCTTGATGCTGATGTCATTAAACTCGGCTGCCGGATGGTTTCGTTTATCCTCGTGTTTGTGTTATTTTATAATGTAGGCAGCTATTTTGGTATTCCGGTGACGGCAATCTTTGCATCAGCCGGTATCGCAGGTATGGCGATTGCGTTGGCTGCACGTGAAACTCTGGCAAACTTTTTCGGTGGGGTGTCAATTTTCATGGACCGTCCTTTCCGCGCCGGGGATTACATTGTGCTCGACAACGGTGACCGCGGTGAGGTCAAAGCTGTGGGAATGCGCAGCACCAAGATTCAGACTCGTGACGACATCATGATTACCATCCCCAACGCGGTGATTACCAACGGTAAGGTGGTCAACCAGAGCAGTCCGCATCCCCATTTCAGGGTGCGCATCAAGCTTGGTGTGGCTTATGGCTCAGATGTCGATCAAGTGGAAGAAATTCTTATGGAACTGGCGGAAAGTAACAAGCTAGCCATTTCCAACCCTGAACCACGGGTAAGATTTCGTCGATTCGGTGATTCCGCCCTTGAATTCGAGCTGCTTTGCTGGGCTGCCAGACCGCATGATCGGGGACGGTTGATTCATACCCTCAGCAGGGATATCTACAAGCGGTTTAATGCCGAAGGTATCGAAATCCCCTTTCCGCAGAGGGATGTTTATCTGCATAAAGTCGAGGATTGATTTGTATGGGCAATGAAAGAAGTATCCAGATGTTTCGCGGTGAAGTTTTCCGGGATGACCGGGAAAAGCTGAATGGACATCGTTCGGCTGTCTTCTGGTTCACCGGACTATCCGGTTCTGGTAAATCGACCATTGCCCATGCTGTTGAAAAAGAGCTCTTTGATTGTTCCTTGTACGCTTATGTTTTTGACGGTGACAATGTTCGCCATGGCCTGTGCGGTGATCTTAGTTTTTCCTCGGCGGCAAGAATGGAGAATATCAGGCGTATTGCGGAAGTTTCGCGATTATTTGTCGAGAACGGAACAATTTGTATGTGCGCTTTCATTGCACCCGTGGCTAAATATCGCCAAATAGCCCGTGATATCATCGGTGGAAAGGATTACTACGAAATATTCGTAACCTGCCCCCTTGAGCTTTGCGAGAAGCGGGATGTGAAAGGTTTTTATAAAATGGCCCGCGAGGGTAAAATTAAAAACTATACGGGAATTTCAGCCCCCTATGAAGTTCCTGAGAATCCTGATCTGGTAGTGGATACGGAACAGGAATCTCTGGCAGAGTCCGTGGCGAAAGTGAAAAAATTTATTCTTGGGAAGGTAGAGCTTTAATATTGTTTTAAAAGAATCCCCGAAATTAAAATTCCGGGGATTCGATTTTCTATTTCTTTTTTTCAGGCTTCGGCAATCTTATTGGCATGAATTTAAGATTTTGTATTGGCTCCAGTTGCCCATTAATCAGGTTTGCGGCTGAAAGAGTTACTTCCGTTCCCGGGTAAAGGTCTGAAAGCCTGAGATTTATGACACCGTTTTTCTTTATTGAAAACCATCCTGCGTAGGTGGAACTTCCTTTCAGCCCGGAAGAGCTTGCAGAGCTGGTGTCAATGCGTCCATTTCCTATCTTGATTAAGCTGGTGCTACCACTGGTGTTTGCTCCTTTAATAAAGAATTGAAGCACACCACTGCCTTTTTCAATCATTATGTTTTTCATGCTTGAGGCAACAGAAAACTTTGGTTTAAGCGCAGGCTCTTTATACATCAGTTCATAAGTACTGCTGGTTGTGCGATTTTTCTTGATCACTAAGTTTATTTTTTTCTGGGGATTGTAGTTTGCGTCGGAGCTTAATGATTGGAATAGGACCCTGCTTCCAGTTCCGCCCCCAGTGGGGGAAAAGGAAATTGGCGTTAAAAGTACTTCCTTGTTGCCATAATAGGTTTTCAGTTTAGGTGTGAAGTCTGCGGAATCGAGTTTTTGGCCGCCTGTGATGTTCACACGCGTATACCTGCCATCATCAATAGCCCAGAACATGAAGTTGCTGTCCGGCAGTTCAAAATTATAGTTGTCGGGTAGGCTATTGATTTGCGGAACCTGAAATGCAGTATATGAGTATTGCCCACCAACCCAGAGGTCTGCGATATCAGTCCAGAGTTGTTCTTTGACTCTTTTTGCTTTTTTGCAATTGCTTGCAATGTCATTTGATCTAGTCGAGTTATCAGTTGCTTCGTATGTGCTGCCAACTGCATTGCAAAAAGAGTCGAAATGTTTATCGAAGCACTCAAAACGGTTTGCTTGTACGTATGCAGCCAGTTCAACGACAGATTCAAGCAGCTGGTTTGTGGTCTCCTCACTTAAATTTTCAGGTAATGGTATTTGATATTTTTTCATTGCCAGTGCTGTCTTCAGGAGAATGTCTTCATGAGGTGTCCAAAGTAACTCCTTGCCATTTTCGATATTAACAAATGTTGTTCGGGATACTGCTGTTAATTTATGATTTGCCTCTTCAGGGACAAGAAGAAGCAATGTTATATTATATGTCCTTGGGATAAGGGTGTATTCTTTTCTGCTCCATTTTTCTGATGAGGTGAGCATTGCCCCGAATCTAACTCGGATAGTGTTATCTGATGTACGTCCGACAGTCATTAAGCTGTTGTAGTCATTTCCTGATGTTTTCATGAATTTGCGTGTCATGGAAGATAGTTCCGCTTCGCCTCCAATGCCATTTATTGCAGCCATTACTCCAAGACCAAATTGTGAGAGCTTGTCGTTTGCCCGGCTGTAGTTACTGCTTTCGAGGTTTTCGGTGACGAGCAAAGGGATAACATATGGCGCGGAACTGTTTACTGTCTTTTGGGTGCATTGGCTGCAATTGGCATCGCTGAATCTGTCAGGAAAAAAAGAAATCGAAGTGTAAGCATCATAAGGAGCATGGCGTGATTTCGGAGTAAGCGAGACTTGTGCCCGTACGAGGTAAGGAGTGTGGTTTTCCCGCTGAGATGCATAATTTACGTATTCATTTAAGAGTTTTACCTCTTGGTAAAGAGCGGTAGCAGCTGAATACTGCATCCTTGGGTTTTGTCCTTGGGTCAGCGTGGAGTAGTCAGGAGAAAAGGAAGGGTTTGGATTTGGAATCGGAATAGAGTCAGATTTGACTTGTGGCTGTTGGAATAGCTCAACTCGTTCTTCAGTTGTTTGGGGGGCTTGTCCCGTTTGGCTTGTTGTGGTGTTCTTTATGTTTGTTAATTTTTGTGTAATTCCAAGCTTTAGCTGAAATTTTATTGCTTCAAGCAGCAGCTTTTGCTCGGAAATACTTTGCGGAATTGATTTTGACAGAGCAGTCTCAGGAGTTATGGGAAATTCTACAAGCAGTTTATCTTTTATTTTGTTCCATGGGACAACTGAAGTTATGCTGGTATGCACTGCGGCAATTTCATTTTGGAGTGTGTTGTCGTAATTTTTGCGTTTGAAGCTATTTAGTTTTTGGTTGTTAATATTGCTTGAAAGACACCCTGCTAGGATAAAAGCACTTGCCATAAAAGCCAGTAAGATTTTTTGCATAACTACAAACCTCCATGTTTTAGCGGAAAAATAACATATTATTTATGGTATGCATAGGTGTGTGATAATGAAAATATGTTGTTTTTTAGGGCTTAAAAAAGCCCGGTTTTACGGGCTTTTAATTGTATGGTGGTGACCTGCTGTTAATATTTTAAAACAGCACCGGACCAGCTCAGGCCGATACCGAATCCGAAGAGCATGATTTTATCTCCCCGTTTGAGCTTCCCGCTTGCTTCTGCCCGTTTTAAGGCAATGGGGATGGTGGAGGAAGTTGTGTTGCCAACCTCGTAAAGATCCATGATCATTTTATTTTCAGGGATACCCAGTTTAGAGGAGAGTGACTCGAGGACCTTGTTGCTGGCCTGATGAAAGATGAAAAGGTCGATTCCATCCATGCCGGTTCCGGCCTGCTCGGCCAGTTGCCTGATTTCAGCAGGAATAGTTTTTACTGTGAACTGGAAAACTTTAAAGCCGTCCATCTGCATATCAGGTCTTGCGATGGGAGCATCAGCATCTTTTCCGGTAACAACGCTGATCCCGGAATTGCGGCAGCGGATAGAATCGCTACGGCTGCCGTCTGTACCAAAGAGAAAAGTTGGTCCGGCGGCAGGTTTGTCGATAATTGTCGCTGCTGCACCATCTGAGAATATAAGGAAAGATGTCTTGTTTTCAGGATCAATTGTCTTGGAGTAATTATCCACAGTTACAAAGAGTACCCGTTCTGAAATACCTGCTGCCATGTAGCCGTAGGCAATGGAAAGTCCGTAACAGTAGCCGCTGCAACCGAGGCTTATATCGAAACATTTGGTTGATGTCGGTAGTCCAAGTTCATGCTGGAGGCAGGCGGAAACATGGGGCAGAAGCTGGTCCGGGGTCTGGGTACAGACGATGAGGGTGTCAGGCAATTCTTCAGCAGAAAGGCCATCCAGAACTTTTGACGCGGCTTTATGGGCCAGCTGCAAAGTTGTTTCGTCTTTTGAGGAATGGTGAAGGTAGCGCACTCCGGTTTTTGGCAGTGAATTGCGCACATGCCAGTGCGGTTTTGCCCTGTCCAGTTCGTGACAGTCAATTGTATGTTCCGGAAGATAGTATTCTATATTATTGATAAAGCTGTTCATTGCTCTTGCACTGTATTGCGCTTCTTTGTCTTCAGAGAAGTTGGTTAGGGATAAAGTTGTATCAGGTGAGATATAGGTCGGGGAGGATTCTAATAGCGACAATTTATGTGCTATGCAAGCTTATGAAGCAAAATAATATACCTTCTCTGGTGTATATATAATGTCCGGCACATTAAGAATGTGCCGGACATCTTTAAAGGTGGTCTTATTATAGGATTTATTGTTTTGTTACATTGATGGCTTTAATGGCTTGGGGCAGGAATATATTGAAAATATCATGTAATCCGGCCATGAGTTTTCCTGCATTGTCTCCAGTGTTGGACATGTCTTTTTTTTGCTTGGATGTATAATTCTGGGCAAAGATCAGTTTGTTGTCTTTAGTGACCATACCGTCCAAGCGGACTTTGTAATTCATTTCAAACTGTCCGGGACGGTTAATAAATACTTTATTAGCTATGCCGGTAATTATGTAATGGTCCCCGGCTTCATCCATGCTTTCGAAATATTCAACGTTCAATCCCGATGATTTGAGCTGTTTGTATACCGCCTTACCCATCCATGTGCCGATGTCTACTGATGGATAGAAATTAAAAAGCTTACTCTGCCCGATTTTCTTGATTGGTTTGCTCTCTGTAAATTTAACAACTGCAATTTTGGCGTGGCAAGGTGGAAGGTCAATGTCGATGGGGTGGTAGTCCAGTTGAAGGATGGTGTCGCGCATCTTAGATCCATCCGCGAAGCATGTATACGGCATGGCTAGGATGCCCAAGAGCATGATCGTTATACAAAGAGTTTTTCTGTTCATTGTTTCCCCCATTTTAAGGTGGCTTAGATGTGAAACAGGATATTTAGTTTGAATCTAATTGAAATTTGTAGTTTTTGTCAAAGTTCATGAGGAAAAAGGTGTTTTGCCAGTTCCCCAAACTTGACCGGGGTTACGGGCTGGTTTACTTGCAGGCTGACCGTTAGTGCTTTAGCGGTGTTATTTTTCGTTTACTTTGCGGGTGGGGTATGCTTTATTCCGTGCCATTGGGGTGGCATGATCGTTTGAAACAAATTGCGAGCTTTTTATAGTGAAAGAGATATCATCAATTAATCCAAAGAAAATTCTTGTTTGTCAGCAGCGTCAGATTGGCGATGTGGTGCTGGCAACCCCTTCTGTCTCCCTTCTCCATAAGAAATACCCCCAAGCTGAGATTCATGTCCTGACAGAGGAAAAATGTACTCAGGTTTTTGATAACAATCCCGCAGTCAGCCATGTATGGCCTATTAAGAAGAAAGAATTGCGCAATCCTTTTAAAGCTTTGGCCTTTTACTGGAAGGTAGGTCGGTCAGGATATGATCTTGTAGTTGATTTTCAGCAGCTTCCGCGGTGCCGCTGGGTTGTGTTTTTTAGCGGCGCTCCGGTAAGGCTTGCAGAGAGGCCGCCGTGGTACAACCGCTGGCTTTATACTAATTGGCCTGAGTCTATCATCGATGGTTACGCTGCAATGTATAAAGCCGGAGTGCTTAAGCCTTTGGGGATTGATTGGAATTTTGAGTGCCCTAAAATTTTTGTTTCCGATGAAGAACGTGCCGAGGCCAAAGCCTGTCTGAATTCGTTGGGTGTAGCTGATGACGAGCCGTTGATTACGATTGATGCCTCGCATCGGGGGGCTACCCGTAAGTGGCCGGAAGAGTATTACGCAAAATTGATCCGGCTGATTTCTGAAAAACGTCCCAGCTATAAGTTCTTCCTTCTATATGGTCCCGGTGAGAAAGGTGTTGTTCTCAACGTAAGGAAGGAATCCGGGGTTGCCGATAAGTGTGTCATGGTCGAGAGGCCGGGGTCGCTTCGGATAATGGCTGCCCTGATTGAGCGTGCTGTATTGCATATTGGAAACTGCTCAGCTCCAAGACATTTTGCGGTTGCAGTCGGAACGCAAAGCATCGTTATGCCGGGGGCTTCAGGGAGTTGGTCTTTTCCATCTTCGGAGCATGAAGAAATTAGAGCAGGGCTTGAGTGCGAGCCTTGCGGTAAAGGCAGCTGTGACCGTGGTGATTTAGGCTGCCTGACCAAAGTTATGCCGGAAGATGTGCTTTTAAGGGTTTTAGACAGGGTGTAAACCTGCTACATAGGTCTTCTCTGGTGTGGCCTGTTGATCGTTGTCCTTTTCAAGTGTTTAAATTAATTTGTTTATTTGGTGGCTTAAGAATATATGGTTTATGATTATTTCGTAAATCGAATCTTGAAAGGGATTTGGTGTCAGTTCAAGTGGGGGGCTATAAGCCTTACCGACCCCATTTTCTATTTATTTTTTTCTTTCGGGTTTCTGGGACTTTATGTCCCAGAACCTGATATTGAGCTTTCGTTGGGGTTGCTCTTTTTAAAAGCGCTTTTTGAGGAGTTTTTCTTCAGGTTTTTGTTGCAGGAAGGAATTGATCGCCTCTTCAGATATAGGTGGAGGATAGGACCGCTTAGTCTTGCTAATTTCCTTGCTTCCTTAACTTTTGCCTGTATGCATTTGATCCATCAGCCTGCCCATTGGGCGCTGTTAACGTTTTTTCCTTCACTTGCTTTCGGGTATATTTGGCAAAGATATCGCAGCTTGGTTTCTGCGACTATCATCCACTTTGCCTACAATGCATTTTTGTTTTATCAGTTTATGTGATCGGGCCTGATAGGGAAACTTGACGGGGTCTTTCAAGTGTAGGATGTTTGCAGGGGTGCAACTTCTAAGTTTTGAGTTTAAAAAATTGTCTGCTGGGTGCATGGCGGTTTAATACAGATAAAAAGATTCTTACCGGAAAACCGGTGGAGATTATGGCGCTGAATATGCTGAAGAATTTTTGTAGATTTGTGATATGTCCGGTTCTGTCCATGGTGATTATGGTTTCTGCTGCTGCGGCTCAACCCGAAGGCGGGGATGCTGTTCATGCCAACCTTGAGAGTATCTCACTTGTTGAATTCATCAAGTTTGTAGGGCGCTATACAGGTAGGAATATTGTTTTTCAGAAAGGTGCCTTGCCCGGATCACATGTAAGTATCTACGCCGGACAATCCCTCTCCGAACCGGAATTGATGGCGGTTTTTCAAGAGGTCCTGACTGGGGCCGGATTTCATGCTGTGACCCGTGACAACGTAACTTATGTCCTTCCCCTGCGTGATGCGAAGCTTATTTCTCCAGATATCAAGGCCGCTCCGTCTCCCGGGAATGGAGAAGAGATAATCACTTCAGTTTTTCAGCTTGAAGGTAAAATGGATCCCGCTAAGGTTCAGAATGTGTTGATGCAGGTTGCTTCCCGGATTGGGAAGGTCACAGCTGTTCCAATGGCGGACTCTGTTATGGTTCGCGATCTTCAGAGTAATGTTAATAAGATGAAAAAGCTGCTCGGTATTCTGAAGCGGGCAGGAGCAGAGCAAGAGTCAACCTTAATTGAACTTGAAAAGACAAGTGCCAAAACAGTGGCAAATAAACTTACATCTTTTTACAAAAAACTTTCAACTGCCGGTAAAACCGGGACACCACCTGTTATTGAATCGCTTGACTGGGCAAATAGTCTTCTAGTTTCCGGCAGCAGTGATCAGATCAAAACTATCCATAGCCTTATCGCTAAATTGGATCGTTCCAATGAGTCTTATTCGAAAATGAAGATTTACAGGCTTCACAACATTGAGGCTGTTGTTGCCGGAGATGTTTTAAAAAGTCTTGTCACTGGTGGGGGTATTCCTTCTTCAAATCCCGAAAAGAAAGAGGGCTCTGCCAATTCTGACTCTAAAAGTCCTTCAAAATCAAGTGCGTCTTCCGGAAGTGATTCTGATGAAGTTCAGGTTTCAGCTGATGAAACCACAAATACACTGATTGTTATGGCCAGTGCGGATCAACTGCCGCAAATTGATAATTTCGTGGAACAGTTGGATCAGGCTCAGGATCAGGTCTATATTGAAGCACTTGTACTTGAAACTACTCTTGATAACGCTAAAGAATTTGGTGTGGAGTGGCAGGGTGGTATTGATTTGGGAGGCAGTGTTGCTACCTTGGGGTATACAAAGGCCAAAGACAGTAAGCTTCCGGGGTACGCAGCAAATCCCTCCAGTGTGCCTGGAGGTTATTCCATGGGAGTTCTCGGCGATACCATTTCCTATGCCGGTAAGTCTTTTCCGACTATTGGCGCGTTGGTTAACTTCACCAAGTCCGCAACTGACTTTAATTTAGTCTCCGCACCGCAGTTGATGACTCTTGATAATGCCGAAGCTGAGATTTTTGTTGGTGAAAACAGACCGTATAAGACCGGGGAAAGTACCACCACCGGAAGCGGGGTTGTCTCAACGTACTCCTATAAAGACGTAGGCATTAAGCTCAAGATCACTCCCAGAATCAACCGTGAAGATGGGCTGATCAAACTTAAAGTATACCAAACATATAATACCGTCTCAGAGGCGAGTACTTCAGAGCTTCCAATTACTAATGACCGTGTGACTGATACAACTGTTTTGCTTGCAGACGGTTCAACCATGGTTATCGGTGGTCTTATTCAGGCAAACCAGTCCCGCACTGAGGCTGGCGTTCCATACCTCTCCGATCTGCCGTTACTCGGTTGGTTGTTTAAAACTACAACCAATAGCGGTAGAAAGAATACCCTTATGGTTTTCCTGTCTGCACGCATTATTCAGACAACCGAAGAACTCGAATCTTTGAGTAAAGCCAAAATGGATAAGTACAGGAATCAGCGTAAACGTTTTGAAAGTTTTATTGATAAAGAGTTCAATACGTACAAAAACGATTCTGATAAATCCGAGGACACAACTTCCTCCATGTCAGACAGCTAGCAGGACAATAAATTGAGTACTTCTTACGATTTGAATCTTGTCCCGCGTGAAGTGGTGGATTTGTTCCTGACTTTTCCTCAACGCAATGAATTTATTCCTGTGGAAGTGCGGGATAAAGAGATCAGGATTCTTTTGCAGAATGAATCTTCTTTACCGATGGCTGACTTTCTGGCGTGGAAGATGGGCAAAAACGTCGTTTCGGAAATTGTATCCGAAGAAGAATTCTTTCCATTGCTTGAACAGGCACTCACTGTCTGGGAGGAAGAGAGTGCTATTGAGTCTGATTCAGATGATGCTGATGGTGAAGACGGTCAGGATTTGCTCGGCTGGTCCCATGATGATGCTCCTATAGTCCGCTTGGTCAACAAAACTTTGCATCAGGCGATCTCCACCGGAGCCAGTGATATTCATTTTGAGGGGCAGGGAACCGGGTTTGTTGTCCGTTACCGTCAGGATGGTGTGCTCAAGGCAGTGAAACGTCTTGATAAAGGTTTGCAGGCAACAGTGATCGCCCGACTGAAAGTAATGGGCGAGATGGATGTAGCAGAGAGCCGCAAGCCACAGGATGGACGTATTTTTCTTAAACTCGGTCAGAAAGAGGTTGATGTCCGTGTTTCTACAATTCCTACTATGAGTGGTGAAAAAGCTGTGCTGCGTGTACTGGACCGCTCCAAGAATATCCTCAACCTCGAAGACCTTGGGCTTAAAGGACCAGATCTGGAGCTTTTCCGAAAAGTTCTCGCACAGCCACATGGTATCGTGCTTGTTACCGGGCCTACGGGGTCTGGTAAAACCACCAGTCTTTACGCCGGCCTCAGTGAGCTTCCGCGTGACGATAAAAATATTGTTACTGTTGAAGATCCTGTGGAATACCAGCTTTCCGGGATTAATCAGGTTCAGGTCAACAAAGCCGCAGGCATGACTTTCGCTACTACTATCCGCTCTTTTTTAAGGCAGGACCCGGATATTATTCTTGTTGGTGAGATTCGAGATCAGGAAACCGCAAGTACCGCTGTTCAGGCCTCGCTAACAGGGCACCTTGTCCTTTCTACTTTGCATACCAATGATGCCGCCACTGCTGTAACAAGAATGCTTGACATGGGCATTGAGCCGTTCCTGCTGGCTTCTTCTTTATCTCTTGTTCTCGGTCAGCGTTTGGTTCGCGTGAATTGTGAGCATTGTTCCAGAACAGTAGAAGTGTCTGAGAATACCAACAAATTGTTTGAAGCTACTGAAGGTCTTCCTTCTTCCCAGATTGCCGGTGCAGGATGTGAGCATTGCAACTTTACCGGATTCAGCGGTCGTCGCGGTGTTTACGAACTTATCCCGGTAACTGAAGATATGCGCGGCCTTATCATGGAAGTTGCTTCTTCTGACCGGATAAAAGCCTATGCCAAGGAAATGGGCCGTGAGACCATGGTCGATCATGGTATCCGGCTGGTCAAAGAGGGCGTGACCACTCTTGAAGAAGTGGTCAGGGTTACCAAGCTTTAAATTCAAGATATAAATCTATATTATTACAGGTTGATAAAATGAGCACCAGCCACGATCTCCGCAAACCGGAATGGCTTTCTGATTGGAAAATTTTTTTTGTTTTTGGATTTGTATGTTTTGCCATTGCTTTTGGAATGAGGGCGATGGAATTTCCCAAGTGGGATAATCCTGCCTACATGGTCAACGGCGAGTACATTATGGGTACTCATGATGCCTATTTTTGGTTAGCAGGTGCTAAGGGTGTTGGTAGGTCTGTTGATAACCCGATGGCAGGCGTTATTCGATTATTGGGCACTGTTACCGGAGCTCAGTATGGTAATATTGCATTTTGGCTGCCTGCAGTCTTTGCTGGTTTTTGCGCGGTTGCAGCTTTCGGATGGGGAATGCTTTTGGGAGGTCCATGGACTGGGCTTATCGGGGCTGTTTATGCAACTTCAGTTCCGGCATATTACCTCAGAACGCGTCTTGCTTATTATGATACGGATGTTGTTACACTCTTTTTTCCATTACTGCTTTCTTTGTTGGCGGCTCGTTGGGTCTCCCAAGGAATTAGAAAAAGTTGGCTGTTGTCTTGCAAGCAGCCCAAAGAATTCAGGCCGACTTTAGTAGATTTCCTACTTCCCGTCATTGGGGGAGGGGTCGTTTCATGGGGCAAGCTTTGGCACACAGATGTTCAGACTTTTGGGTTATTTACTCTTATTACGTCAGTCTTTTTGGCGGTTGTCTGCGCGAAAGGCAGAAATCGAATTGTTATTTTAAATGGGCTTATCTTATTTGCCTGTGCTGCTTTTTTTGGGCTTCCCGGTTTCATTTTGTCTTTGTTGCTGACGGGGCTAATGGTTTTCACTGATATTTCTGAAAATCGTTTTGTGCAAAACCTTTGGGTTAATCTCGCTATATTAATTGCGGCTCTGATATTTAGCGGAGCGGGGGTCGCTCTTTATACTGCGGTCCAGATAAAGCTGAGTGCTTACCTCAAGCCCGCAGCAGATAATGCAGGAGCTTTGCAGGGTCCTCTCTATCCCGGCATTGCTCAGAGTGTTATTGAAGCACAAAATGTTCCTTTTGATTCACTCGTGCAGAGTGTTACTGGAAGTCCTCTTTTGTGGTGGGCGGGAGCGGTTTCCGTTGTTCTTCTTTTTGTTTTACGACCAGATTCTATATATTTGCTTCCTTTCTTTGCTTTGTTTTTTGCTGCAATGAAAATGGGGGGGCGTTTTTCAATGTTCGCAGGTGCTCCTCTCGGACTAGGGATGGGCTATGTCGGATATTGGTTGATCGGAAAAATGAAATTGAAATCTACGGCGAAGTTTGCTCATGCAGCGGTAGGGCTTCTTTTAGCTGGGATTATGCTGATTTACGTGCTGCCAATCTATAAAAGTTTTTCAGTTACTCCTATAATGGGCAATAACCATGCTAAGGCTCTTCTTGCGACCGGCAAGCAGATGCCTGAGGATGCAACCGTGTGGACTTGGTGGGACTGGGGTTACGCAACCTTATACTACACCGGCAAACACTCCTTTGCCAATGGTGGACACCATCAGGGAACCTCTTTGCTGCCTTTGGGGTTGGCATATACCACCTCTTCACCAAAGCAAAGTAATCAACTTATCAAATATTCTGCGTTGCATGGGAATAATCCTGCTGCGGCATGGGAGGCCAAGTCCTCACTAGAAGTCTTTGAGTTTCTTAAGACTCTGGGAAGTAAAGACTTTAACTTTGGTAAAACTCCTAAACAATATATTGTTGCAAGTTGGGATAATGTAAGGCTGGCTTATTGGATTTTATATTATGGTTCATGGAATGTCGTGAATGGGAGCGGCGTTCATCCCCAAGTTTTTACTGTCCGTAACGCATTTGATATTGACAATGCCAATGGCGTGATAGCCGTGAGGAATGAGCCTCCTGTTAAGGTTTCTGCTTGGCATATTCTGAATAATAAGGGAATGAACTCCCAAGCTTACCCTCAATCTGTCGGGCCTGTTCTGTTATATAACGAAACTGTCAGCCAAGGTTTTTTTGTTGATATCTTTTCGTATCAAAGTATGCTTGTCCGCTTATTATTAAGTGATCCGAAGGACAAAAGAATTTCTGACTATTTTAAACTTGTGTACGAAGGGTTCCCAAATATCCGGGTTTATGAAGTAATATAAGCTCAGAAAATGGTTGAACAATAAGTGTCATAAGTGTATAGTATGTTTGTTTTTTGTAGCAAGTGTCCGAAAACATGGGGTTTTCGGATCAGTTGCTATTTCAATTCTCACTTTAAGGAGATTTTTTTCACCATGAAAAAAATTACAGTTCTCTTTACAGTATTGATGATGCTGGTTGCTTCCAGTGCCTGGGCTGTTGACGCAGTTTTCCCCGGTGCTCTGAACGGCTCTTCCGAGCGCATCCTTACAGGTTTTAACGTTAACGCATCTGCTTCTCTGACATCTGCAGATGGTCATAACAAAACCTTTACAACTTTTAACTCCACTCACCTGATTGCATACTCCATCAAGGGTGGTATTGAAGAAACAACCGTTGGTAACTCCTCCCTTTACGGTAACATTGGTGTTAACAACGAATCCACCGGTGCTACCATGGCTAACTATGGCCAGTCCAACGGTACTAACACTGCGCAGAACTCCTCTACCATGAGAGTTAACACCACTTACACTAACATTGATGGTCTGACCGCTCTGGGTCAGGTTAACGGTTCTAGTGTTCTGACTGGTACTACTACGGCTAGTTGCTCTGCGCCTATCGGTGCTTCTTACTTCTTCATTAACACTCCTTCTTACGACCTCATGGCTGGTGTTTCCAACGCTACCTTTGCCATGTCTCGTGACGGTGACACTGAGACCGGTGCTAACTTCGCACTTGGATACGTAAACGGTACCTTCCTCGGTTCCGATGTTTACAGCTCCGATAATACTTGGGATCTCTACGCAGTAGGTTTTAACTTCTACGATAACAAGCCTTACTACATGGTCGGTCAGGTTAAAATTAATTCCGCTCCCGGTACCGACAACGCTCAGGTTAAGTACGCTCAGTACGATTCCGACGGAACTCTGACTGGCAACACCTCTTCCTGGATCACCTACAACGCTACCACCGGTAACGGCAACCAGCTTATGTCTATCTTCTACAAAGGTCAGACTCCCATGGTTGAAAACGCTACCATCAACAAAGATCGTAACCTGATCGCTGGTTACGCTGTTGAAGATAGCTACAAGCACTTTGTTGTTCTCGTAAAGAACGGTCGGACTCTTTCCGATTCCGACATCAGAAACCGTGGTTTCAAACTTGTTTACGCAGGTTCCGGTCTCTCCAAAGCACTTAACAACGCTACCCTCGGTCTCATGGACATGCAGGTTGATAACGCTCTTTCCCTTAAAGGTAATTACGTAATCAACAGCGGTCGTACCGGTATCGATGAAGCTGGTGACTCCCTGAACGGTTACACTGTTGCTCTTGCTAACACTGACCAGTTCAAACTGACTCAGTCCAACATGACTCTTACCGCTGCTGATGCTGACACCCTCGTTGGTAACTTCTACGGTAAACAGTCTGCTGACAAGTCCTACGCTGTTGGTATCTACCAGTCCGCTTTTGATGGTGCTAAGTACTCCTACAACCTGGCTGTTATGATCCCCAACTCCGCAGTTGTTGCTAACATCCAGTCTGCTAACGTTGCTTACCAGAACAACTCCACTATCACTACTGCTGGTTACAACATTGCACGTAACAACACTGAGTACTCCAAAGATGCTCTGAGAACTGCTTTCACCGGCATTCCTTCTAGCTTTATCCCGCTGACCAACGCTATCGGCTTCAACGCTACTTTCGTTGGTATGGGCGCACAGAAAGGTGATGTATACTACACCTTCCAGGTTCCCTTCTCCGGCGTAGGTAACAGAATTGATACTCTTGATCTGTACAAGATCTTCCCCACCGATGCTAAGACCGTAAGATCCTTCTCTTACGCTTCCGAGCCTACCTTCACCTCTGATGGTGCATGGTGGATCTCCACAGCTGAAGGTGACGGTTACCTGAACGAGAACTCTTACCTCGTTCCCTCCACCGATTACTACATCAACTATGTTCTGAAAGATAACGGTGACTACGACTACCGCTCTCAGGCACGTGAGTTTGGTGACCCCATCGTTCTCGGTGTTAACGATTCCTCCAGCAGCTCCTCCGGTTGTGTATTCAACCCCGCAGCTGGTTTCGGCCTTGAATGGCTGCTGCTGATGCTTGCTCCCATGGTTGCTGTTGTACGTAGCCGCTTCAAGAAGTAAGCATTGTTCTTTAGATCTCAGGATCTAAATAGCGAAATATCGGGAGCCAACTCTTAGGAGTTGGCTCCCTTTTTTTGGGAGATAACATTTGATAAGTGTAGTTATGGGCCCAACGAGGATAGGTGACTATTAAAAGTTGCTCATCTTAAATTTCTGATTTATGAATTTGTGAAAAGTTTGCCAAACACCAGTCTTGAAAGACTCGGTTGAAATTATACGTAACTGGATGGTTCTGAATATTTTGTAAGTTGGTAAGTTATTAATTTTGAGATTGCTTACCGATTTAACAGCTTCTAGGGCAAACGAAATTTAGCAAAGATCAAATTTAAATTTGAGAGTAAGGAAATATCGATGAAAACAGCAGTTATTGGTACCGGTGCTATGGGCCAGCATCACGTTCGACTTTATTCAGATATTAAGGATTCTGAACTAGTTGGCGTGGTTGATCATGATGTGAAACAAACCGAAAGATTGTGCGCGCTCTATGGCGGTCGCCCTTATAAAGATTACAGGGAAATGATCGAGAAGGAAAAGCCAGATGCTGTAACCATTGCTCTCCCGACTTCTTTTCATCATCAAGCTACTATGGATTGTCTCGATGCAGGAATTCATGTCATGGTTGAAAAACCCATAGCTAAGACCGTTGAACAAGCAAAAGAGATGATTGCTAAGGCTGCTGAGGTTAACCGTGTTCTTAAGGTCGGTCATATTGAACGGTTTAACCCCGCTGTTACCCAGCTGAAAGAAAGGCTGGCTGATGGGCAGCTAGGAAGAATTTTTACCATACATTCAAGACGTCAATCTCCCTATCCAGGTCGTATCACAGATGTTGGTGTTGCCAGTGACCTCGCCACTCATGAGCTCGATATGATGCGCTATATTGCCCAGTCCGAAGTCCATTCTATGACTTCTGAGATTTCTAAAGTTATGAATACTGATAATGAAGATATTGTTTTCGGTCTTCTTAGATTTGAAAATGAAATCCTCGGAATACTCGATGTAAACTGGGTCACTCCGACCAAGATTCGTGAAATTTCAGTTACTGGTGAGAACGGTATGTTTACCGTTGATTATCTGAACCAGAACCTGACTTTTAACTCCAACTATGCTGCTGAACAGAATGAGAATCAGAGTGACTGGTTTAAGGCTAAATTTGGGGTAGCAGAGGGTGATTTTACACGATTCAGAGTTGAAAAAAGAGAGCCTCTTCGTGTTGAAATTGAGGCGTTTCTTAAGTGTTGCATCAACAATTCATCTCCCTTGGTAACTGGTGAAGATGGTCTTGAGGCCCTTAATCTGGCACTTAAAATTGTTGACATCAAGTACAATTGCGGTTGCAAAAAACTAGATAAGTAGCCCAAGTAAATATTGTTAAAAAAAACTGCTGTGATTTCCTCCAGAAGGGAGATCACAGCAGTTTTTTTGTTTGTGGCTTTAAAGGGGGAAGAACCCTAGGTCTTGCCCTCAGCTGGGTAGCCTTCGCTGAGGATGTAAAGTGCGCTCTAGAAGGGAGCTAAGCAATATTTGAACTAATTTCAGCTATGCTGTCTCAGATGGATGCTGGGTGTCAATTCTGTTTTTAGAATCGCGAACAAATCGTGAATAAAACAATTTAAGCAATTGTTTTTCTATTGAGTAGTGAATGATCGCTCCAACACACATGGTTAAGAGTACTAAGAAATAAGCCAGGAATTCAGTTGCAAAGAGATCGGGTAAACCCAATTTGATCCATAATCTGATAAAAAACATCATGAAAATGGAGTGGATCAGGTATAGCGAGTAAGTGGTATCTCCGATTTTAGAAATGAAATTATTAAAGTTTATCCCACTAGCTTCGATGCTGAGCAGTGAATAAACTAAGATAGCAGCGGGTGTACCCCACCTGAAAAGGTAATTGAACGTAAAACCATATTCAACTGGATTTAAAATATTGAAAATAGCAAATGCAGCATATATGCCTAAAGTAATAATAGCCTGCTTGAATGATAAAAACTTCTTTTTGAAGTAAAGATTAGCTATCAATACACCTATTAAAAATTCATACACTAAAGGTGAGCCGTAAATAGTGTAGTTGTCGTGCCCTGTGTAAACAAAAGAGCTAATGACATAAAAAGTTGTCAAAAGGGCAATAAGCGTGGGGATAAGCTTAGTATTCATCTTCATTGTAATTATAAGTGAGATGAAAAAAGAAATGTAAAAAAACATTTCAAAAGCAAGTGTCCAGCATATCGGAATAAAGCGAAATCCAGGAATAAGAAAGAAATTGGCTGTAACATAGGCTACATTAGCCTTTTCTGGTGGTATTCCACCAGAGAATAGTATTACATAAATTAAGTAAGCGATTAATACTACCCAATACATAGAATATATTCGTATGGCTCTTTTGCTGATGAACCGTTTACAAAAATCAGTGTTGATAGTTTTACCGTGAGTGATGTAATAAATGATAAAACCACTTACGATGAAGAAAATATCAACCCCATTCCTGAAGAAATCGCCAAAAGGAATGAAGTCAGTAAATTCTGCCAGTCCGAAATTAAGTGCATACTCGTTTACACTGAATTGGACGTGGCTGAAGCAGACAAGAACAGCTGCAATTGTTCTTAATGCCTGAATTGAAAATATTTTAGACATAGTATTAAGTCCCATTATGCAAGTTATTTAGCTTAAAATATTTGAGACAAATTTAGAAATTTTGTTTCGGGCAGGGATAAGGTCAAACCTTGAGGTAGGGTATTCAAGATAATCTCCACCCCATTTCTTTTTAAAGAAAAGAATATTTGCATCCTTAGATTTTTCTTCCGGTTCAGGGTTAACACCTGCAAGATCGTAAAGTTTTGCGCCAAGCCTTTTAGATTCAGTGATTAATGTCCAATGCAGGATATCTTGAGCTGGATATTTTTTTTGAACTGAAAAGCCTAGAATACCGGAATAAATTTCTCTTGAAACACCGTTATGGTTGATTAAACCGATACACCCCAAAGGTATATCCTCTGCGTATGCAACGTAGTAATGATAACCCTCATTTGATTCAGACCAGTAGGCAGCTTGTGCGGGCGGAGCTGTAAAGCCTTGCTCTTTTTTTGCTGCTTGAAGAGTCGGGATGAAAATATTTGCGTATTCATCATAAGATTGCATACGTTTAACAGTTACACCCATCTTGCCGGCCTTTCTTACACGGTTGCGGGCACGAGATGATATTTTTTTAAAAATAGTATCTTCATCAAGAGTAAGGTCAACCAAAAAGGTTCCCCATTTTTTATGAGAAAATCCTTCAGCAGATAAAGTCAGATCTTTATCAATCCGAGGAGGAGTGTGCATGTAGCAGGGTATATACTGTATGTGGGTAGCCAAATTTTTGTAAGAGATTTTTTTTACTGTATTTAGAAAT
Organism: Desulfovibrio sp. UBA2564; assembly: GCA_002340305.1. GTDB lineage: Bacteria > Desulfobacterota > Desulfovibrionia > Desulfovibrionales > Desulfovibrionaceae > Maridesulfovibrio. Next base: position 4,817 of record DDLU01000215.1, on the reverse strand, counting down.
GATTTATATACTGTAGAGTCTGATGTATTTTTACAGATTGGACCGAAAAGACATTCTATGTAGGGAAAAGCAATTTTTTTCTTCTGTGTGAATAGATTGTAATAGTATCTTTTAAGCACCAGCGACTGAGCATATAAATACCCATTACGGTAAATTCTGATATAATATGGCTGTGCCTCTTCTGTTATTTGAGCGGTATCTGCCCACTTAGTGGACTGGTAATAAGAGGAATGTTCGATGACACTTTTGTTCCATGAGTCCCAGTCAAGTGGCGCAGTGCTACTGATTGTTGTTTTAATCATATTTTTTACCGTGTGCTTAAAATGAATTGTTACTAAATTTAAATTATTTAGAAAAAATCTTTATACAATACAGTATTAACATTGTATTTGTTTAGGATTTTTAAAATTGATTCCAGTTTGGAATTATTGATTATGTCGTAGGGGTCAAAATAGTGTGTCAGGAAAAGATCTTCTTCAGCAACGATTTGCATGGTTTCATCAAATTCCTTGATAAAAAGCTCATCATTTCCGAGAAATGGGTTCTTTTTACGGAGCATGTTCCATGAATCGAAAATCGCCATGGGAAAGTGTGCACTGCATCCTGTGGGAATTTCGACAATACCATGGGAATGTACTGTCGGTGCTCCATAACCTTTGTATCCGCAAGCGGCGGTAGAGCTGCTGTATTTGTAGCCCAACTCAGCAAGTATCGGATAAACACTCTCGGTATGCAGGTTTCCGTAGTGTGGAGTCCTGAATCCGATACAGTCTATGCCAAGGACTTTACGGAAAATATTGTGAGCCTTTTCAGCCTCTTCCTTTTGTTCAGCGTAGCTCAGCTTATTGAAAAAACGCTCCGGTGCCCAATGCGGATTGTCCGGGTGAGTGTAGGTGTGGTTAATTATCTCATGGCCTTCAGCCACTGCCCTTTTATGGATGCTAGGGTATTTTTCGACAAATTTACCGATTACCGCAAATCCTGCTTTGATTTCATGCTCCTTGAGCATGTCCAGCAAGTATGGAAATGCGTCAATATCTTTCTCAAAGTCGAAATCAAAAGTCAGGGTGTAAGTCGCTTTACCGAAAGGATTCTGCTGTTTTTTCATGTACTGTATGAAGTATTTTTCAGGAAATGTTGCATGAACTACTTTACGGGCAAAGTAAGCTAAATAACGATTTTTAATCGGTTGAAGCAGAGGACTCCAGATCACTTGAGTACTCCGGATTCATACATGGCAATCTCGTCATTTAGCGCTTCAGCAATTGCAGGCCCAATATTTCTATCAACATCTTGATCTTCAAAAGAAATAAAATCGGGATATTCACACGTACCATCATAAACCGCTGCTAAAAAATTGATCTGGGCTTCTTCTGAGGTATTTATTTTATCCAAAGCTCCCCAAACTTTCTTGGGGTGACTGACTGTCTCGTTGTTTTTGCAAATATTGTAAAAGGGGCTACCTAAGCAGATTAGTGGTATTCCCATAGCGATAGCCTCCATCCCGATAGATGTCGCTGTTGCGACAACAACAGCTTCTGATTGTAATAATATTTTACGAGTGGGAAATGAAGGAGGAAGAATTTTTACGTTGGGTAAATAGCTTAATTCTTTATAGAAAGACGGTTTGCGATTTCCAAAACAAATGGGGTGCTCTTTCACTACAATGGTATATCCATATTTGCCGCATATGGCCATCTGTTCGATAAGGTACTCTTGTTCTGAAAGCTCAGGTATTTGTGAAAGCATGGTCGCTTCCGGGGTCAGCTGTAAAAAATATGACAAAATTTTTGTCTTAGGGAGTGAATGATCAAAATACTTAAGAGATCGCATTCTGTTTAGATTATGTACAATTGCAGGGTAGAAACTTTCACCGTGTGCGACCCTATTAAGCTTATTAACGATATCTTTTATAGAATATCTAGTTGATAAGCAGCTAAGCTTAACAAAAAAATCATCATAAGTATTGGGAACTCGATCCTTGCGGTACCCTTGAATAATGTTTTTTGCCCATTTGATTCCTTCAGGTGAAGGGGGATTCTCATGGCAATATTCAATTCGTTTACTCCGCCTTGGCTGTCCCGTTGCAATCCGTAATCTTCTCCCTTCACCTATGGATAAAAATTCGCATTCAAAGGCCTGCTTAATTATGCCATTTTCAGCCATACCTTTTAATACCATCGTAAAAGGTAAATCGAGAGTTTCAAAGAAGGCGTAATCAATATTGTGTTTTTTTACGATCTGCTCCAAAAAAACAAAATCAGAGTATACAATTTGTGGTGTAAGTTCGAGGTATTCGGCGTAAGAATATTTTCGCGCATATCTACGGACATGCTTGTTGTAAAGAAGATAGTTCTCGTTGAATTTATAGCAATCAGTTCCCAAGAGTGATTCGATTTCAGGCAAACGACTCAGTTTATGTGCGGGGATATTTTTTAAATCTTCGAGGGACACATGGTGTTTTTCAACGTATATTCCCGGAATTTTTTTATAGGTCTGAAAACTGTCGCTGTCGGTGACGACGACAATTTGATGAGTTTTTTTAAGAATTTCGATTGCATCAACAAAGTTAACGTCTTTTCGACCTCTCGCTTGAAATAATATAGTACTCATATCAACCTAATCCCCGCATTATAAAGATAAAATTAGAATCTCTGACAAACAGAGCAGACACGTAAAGATTCGTCTGCAAGACCATCTTTCACAGCTTGCATCTTCTTCCCTTCCCAGGCTTCAAGAATTGTGGTGTCCTTGATATTACCAAGTTTGAGGTGGTTTAGACCGCAAAATGTACAGCAAGGATATAAGTCTCCGTTTGCAACAATTTCAACCATTTTCCAAGGGTAGTCGCAGTCAAATTTCTTCTCGTGTGCTTCAATGTCATAGGCTGCAATGTCCTTATTTTCAGGAGAAAGGAGCATTGTTTGCACCGAGACGCTTTCGACTTTATTTACCCATTGGTTAATAAAGTCTGCTTTTTCATGGCGATTTTGTTCTTGCTCAACAAATGAGACTCTGACAATTGGTAGCCGTTTGTTTAATTCTTCTCTTCTTTTAAGAAAATAATTCAAGTTTTTGATAACTCTTTCAAATCCCTTGCCTCTTATTTGAGAGTAAGTCTGTGGTGTAGTTGCATCGATTGAAACGTGTAAACGAGTAAGCTCCGATTCAAGCAACCTGTTGCTGCACTCTTCATCGAGTAGCAGGGCATTGGTTGTTAAAATAATATCTACCACACCTTTTTGCGCAGCATGACTAATGCCTGCATACAATTCTTTTTTGGTCAGCAGTGGTTCGCCAATGGAAAACCCGACACAATACAGGTTGCCTTCGGCTGCCTGATCGATGGCGGATTTCATATCATCAACGCTAAGTCTGGCGTTTGTATTGAGGGAATACTCATCGCTATCACTCAGGTATCCGCGAGGGCACATGATGCATCTTTGGTTACAGTTATCAAGCAATTCGAAATCAATCTGAAGTGGGCCAGAGGATTCAATGTTCTTCGCGTTATCCCAGTGTTTTCTATATTCAACGAATTTAGGTCCGATTTCGGATGCCAGAATGTCTAATCCATTCGAATAGTCTTTAAAAACTGTTTTGCTTTCACTCATCCCGTCCTCCTTTTCTCTGTCTTCATGGAAATTATATTTAATTTAACAATAATTGATGAAGATAGTAGGTTGTTGTAATTAGCTGTTTTTGGAAATAGCCTGTGTCGTAGCGATGGGGTCACATAACATGTGAATCAATAGTTTTAGTTTTTATAAATATGGACAAACGATACCTTCTATTTGCTCAACGGCCTTAGCTCAAGTCCTTTTCATTGTCAAAAATGCTATAATTAGCTTGCAGATATAACCTTGATTATACGTAGCTTAGTTCTGCAGTTGCTGGCCTTATAAACCATTATGTAACGATTCTTATAGGTAATCCGGCATTTTTGATTTGTGATCGGGTCTGCATGGGATTTTCATCCTTCATGCAGAAATAAGTTCCGGCGGAAACAGCAGAGGCATCACCTGCGGTGAAACCTTCCACAAAGTGCTCAGCCAATCCACAGCCACCGGCGGTGATTACCGGAATGGATACGGCATCGGATACAGCATGGGTCAGTTCGATATCGAGACCTTTGCGTGAGCCATCGCGGTCAATGGATGTGATCAGGATTTCCCCAGCACCCAGCTTTTCGCCCTGTACGGACCATTCCACGGGATCAAGACCGGTGTCCTTAGTGCCTCCCCGTGTCCAGACAGTGTACCTGCCTTCAGCATTGAGTTTGGCATCAATGCTCAGCACTACGCACTGGTCGCCGAACATGGAGGCTGCATTTTCGATCAGCTGTGGATCGTCCACCGCTGCGCTATTGACGGAGACCTTGTCCGCCCCGTTGGAGAGCAGAACCCGGAAGTCATCAAGGGTTCTTACTCCGCCACCCAGCGTGAATGGCATAAAGATTTCCTCAGCAGCTCTGCGAGCCACGTTAGCCAGCCTGTTGATGCCGTTTTTTCCGGCCCGGATGTCTACAAAGATCAGCTCGTCAGCGGCTTGGGCTTCGTAGATTTTGGCTTGCGAAACAGGGTCGCCGATTTCGGTGATTTTATCGAAACCGGATGTTATGACCAGTACCATTTGCTCCGGGTCAAAGGAGCTGGGCATCATTTGCAGTTTGGGAATCAGTCTTCTTTTAAGCATTATATTTCCGGTTCCCATTCAAGAAAGTTTTCCAGTATACGCAGCCCGTATTCCTGACTTTTCTCCGGGTGGAACTGGGTGGCAAAGATATTATCCTTTCTAACTGCGGCAGTAACTTTCCC
>DDLU01000097.1 GCA_002340305.1 Desulfovibrio sp. UBA2564 | reverse complement strand
ACAACGTGCCGCATAAGAAAGGTGGCCCAAGTGACACAGCAGGCAAAAACTACATCGACCTTCATCATTACGGACATGAATTTGAAAAGAACGGAGCTTTGCAGAATCATCCCGGCGAGAAGTCCGGTAGCAGGACCAAACAGCTTGCGTCCGGTCAAAGCTGTTCCCAGCACCGTAAGCATGGAACAGATTATTGTGGGCAGACGCAGCAAAGAAAGAAAATTGCCACTGAAACCGTCAAGAGATGCCAGCCATGCAAAAGGGTACATGACCCAATAAGTTAATGGCGGCTTTTCCATACGCGGCATACCGTCAAACATCGGCGCCAGAAGATTACCGCTATGAATCATCTCATATACAGCGCGGGCGTACTTGGGTTCATCAATATCGTAAAAATAGTTAAGCCCAGTCCCGTAAAAAGACACCGCCGCAGAGAAAACAAGCAATAATCCGAGCAGTAACGCCCAATTATTGCGGCAGAATTCCTCAAGACCAGCCTCTTGTTTGTATTCCATATGCTGATTCCGATTCCTGAATATATATTTTATAAAATTTTCAAATTCACAGTGTGAAGTACCAGTAGCAGAGTTCTCTCCCCAAGTCGAAACATGCGGGACTGGATTAAATTAGCGTGATAGGGTACTAATTAACACATAATTTATCATGTTTTTACCACGAGGCTCAGATGCGCTTTCCAATTTCAATAAGACTTCTTTTTCTTGCGCTCACTATTCACCTGCTTGCCGCAGCAGCAAACGCATCACCTACACTCATATCAATCGGAGACTTCCGGACTCCTTCAGGTATACCTTCCCCGGAATTCAAGCATTTTATCGAGCAAAAACTTATTGCCGCCGGACTCAGTTGCTCCAACTGCACTGACAGTTCAGCTAAATCAAGATACAATCTTTCCGGCCTGATGGTAAAAAACGAGCAAGGCACTTCCTTTTCAGCCTTGCTTACCGATAACTTTCATCTGGAGCCGGATGTTTTTATTAAAGGTAAACAGATCGGCGGAACATCCTCTGAACCTGCAGCGCAAAAACTGGCTGATTCAGCCGCCGGACTCATATCAAACCAGTCCGTGGCTTTAATTGAAGTCAGTGGAGACTCCAGACTCACTCCCAATGCGGTTATGGCTCTGGCCCAGATACTTCCCGGTGAAAAAGCAACTCCGCAAAAAATCGTCGCAGCCCGCATCATTCTTGAGAATTGCGGTCTATTTGAAAAAGCCCGCATCTATCTGACTCCCGGACCGCAGGGACGCAAAGTAAAAATTTCCGTCAGGGAGCGGGATTCCATAATTCCCGCCAACATGCCCGGTCCCGGCAAAGCCTTACTGGACAACATTTTAGGACCTCCGGAATTACCCCTGCCCGTGTTCCCCTCTTTATCTGATGATCGTTTCCCAGCCCTGTGCAATGCCACCTGCGGCGGTTACTTGGCTTACCGGGCCGAAAACATCCTGACCAAATTACGCAACAGCGAAAACAGGTTTAATGTTGACGATGTTGAAGAGTTGGTTGCTGTAGCCACTTCTATCAGAAACAACATCTCAACATACGATGCATCATGCCGCGATATGTGCATAATTCTGGTTAAACTCTGCTCCATGCTGGATCTGAAAACAATCCGCACCATTTCTGCAAAATTACAGCAGAGCCTTGAACTGAACAACGATGGCCCATACACTCTGGAAAAAAAACTTGAGCGCATAGAATTTCTAACCCAAGCCTATCAGGCTGCCCGTGAAGCCCAGCTTATACTTTCATCGCGTATTTTTCATGACCGCATTCATTCTCCGGTGGTTCCATGGATATTGTATTCCTTGGGAGAACAGTCCCTTAAATCTGAAGACATCACCCGTGCTGCTCCCTTGCTGCAAGGTGCCATTGCGGTTTCGTCACTTCCGGTTTCACCTGAAATGCTGCAGACAACTGCCGAGGCACAATACAGCAACCTTGATCTTGAAGCTGGCTCTGCCGCCTCAACACAACTGAAGCCGCTGCTGGCCAACCCGGACTTGGGCGACACGCTGCGTGAGAAAATTAATTCACTTCCGCAACGGGCCAATCTTTGCGAAGCAGCTATATCCATAACCGATCAGGACAGTTTTGCCCTGCAATTGGAAAAAGGAGATGCCCTGATCCTGCTTGATAGACCGGACCTCGCTGAACCTCTTTTCCATAAGCTGCATGGGATCCGTCCAAACGATGCCAGACCACTTACCGGATTTGCACGGCTGGCATTTCAGCGAACCGGCAATCTGCTCTCGGCGCGGCCCTATCTTGAGCGGGCTGAACGAATGAAAAACAAGGACCGCTTCTTTTATGAACTGGCCTTGGCTTTTAAGCTGGAACGCATCACCGCTGAAGCCCTGCCGACAATCAGGATTGACGGCCGTAACTCCGAAGAAGCATCTGCCACCAGGTTTTTACTACCCAAAGCACTCGAATACGCAGCCGGTTATAAAAATTTCAACCGCCCGCAAGGCCTGCTGATTGAAGCCGGAATCGTAATTCTCGACGAATGGCTGTCCTACCCGACTATGAGTGCACAGGAAGCATTTGAGAATATGTTCCAGCGCACCCTAAAGCTCAATGCGGCGAACAGCGGACAGCCTGAAATAATCGCTGCCAGCCTCTACCTCTCAACAAACTCTACGGACCGGGATGAGGCGCGCAGCATCATATCACGTCCCATGTCTGTTAAGACTGGATTAAAACCACGATTTCTGCAACTGAATCTGCTCATCCGGGAAATGGCTATTGCACCATCAGCAGAACTCGCCACCGCGTTAGAGCAGGCGGGAAGGTCAAGTTTCTCGGATACCGGAAGCAGGGATGAGGCTGTTGCCCTCAAAGCAGATGCCCTAGCCATAGTAGGCCTTTACACCAACTCTACAGCGACTCTGGAACGGGCTGAGTCCTTATATGATCTTGCTGCTGATTTGAACGGCGAAAATAAAGCACGGCTGCTGAACAACCTTGCTTGCGTCAACCTTGCTCTGGGAAAAATGGAAAATGCCGACGACCTTTACGATGAAGCCCTGGACAGCACTCCGCAGGTTAAGGAAATAGTGGCGATGGGTAAGTTGGTATCGTCCCTGACCGGAGAAGACCGCAAACTGGCTCTGCTTGAATTTTCCCAAAAAGAAATTCCAGAGCAGCTCAAAAGAACAGCTCTGGAATTAATAAATGCTTCTAACAGCACTTCCGCAAAGGTCGGAATACATTTGGATACGTATAGGAAAATAACTACCGGCTACGATAACTACCGGGGACTATCCCTAAATTTTGAATATGACAGCAATCTCTGGCTGCTGCCAACTTTAATTAACGGAATTCCCCAAACACGTTAATCAAGCGATTCAATTGTAAGATCCAACTCTTCAGCCATGAGCCTCAAAGGCTCCACTGCTCCGGTGATACGCATGATTTCCACCAATGTTTCAGCACCGAGCTTGGCTTTCTTATCTTCTGGATTCACTTCACGCGCCAATGTTTTAGGATTCTTTCCAAGCCTTTCGGCCAACTCATCCAAAGACACGGGCCCGTTCATGACCAGATCCTGAATAGATTTTTCAACTTTTTGCGACATTACTTTCAGCCTTGTTCATTATCATTTAAGCAACATGTTTGAGGACTAATAAACCAAAACGGACAACCATTCAACAGCTCAATAAGGGCCAAATTGCGTTTTAATGCTTCTAAATGATTCTTTGCATCACATATCTGCTACGATGACAATTGCCAATTGTCACTGTATTGTAACAATCGCTTTTGCTGACATGCTCGGTCATTAACAAATTTTGTCTAATCAAAACAAAGAATTAATACTGGGTGATGCTTTTGTAACAAAACTTGACCTAAACATGTTAACATGCTTGTTACTCCCCTGTGACAATTGCGGAACTGTGCTTCTGTTCGGGACAATCCTCCGGGAGGAACTTTTTTGCCTAAAACATCACTACACATGAAGATTCTGCTTTGGGGCTGGGCCGTGCTGCTCTGCGCCCTTTTGCTGAGCTTCTGGTTTTATTATGGAACCGTGTCAGAAGAACTGACCGCTTCCAGCAAGCAAACTACGTCCCGGCTCCTGAACTACGTCCGCTGGAAAATAGATCACAGCCCGGTAAGCCCCGGAAATCCGGCATTTCAAAATGAGATGACCGAACTGGGCACCCATCTCGATATCCGCATTACATATATACAGAACGGCAAGGTGCTGGCAGATTCCAGTATAAAATCCAGCAGGCTTCCCGAACTGGACGACCATTCCAACCGTCCTGAAGTAATCGCTGCCGAAGCCGGCGGTACTGGAAAAAACATCCGCTACAGCACAACCCTGCAAAAACGCATGCTCTACGTTGCCAAATCCATGGGCAAAAATGGGGAATTTCTCCGCTTGGCCCTGCCCTACTCAATTATCGGAGAAAGGCTGGACCGGGTGATGCTCCATTTTTCCATACTCCTCGGTATGCTTGCTGTCGGTTCTGCGATTCTGCTGATTTTCATCGGCAAACGCACCACCGCCGCTGTACGGGAAGTATCCGCCACAGCACAGGCCATCGGCGAAGGAGACTACAGCAAACGCATCAGGGTTATCCCCGGCGGGGAATATAAATTGATGGCAAACTCCATCAACACTATGGCTAAAAAGATTAAGGGCCATATCCGCATAATCGAAGACCAGCGCAACCAGCTGGATGCCATGTTTGAAAACATGACCGAAGGCATTATGGTCCTCGACCCACAGGGCAAAATCGAATCGGTCAATAAATCCATGACCGAGCTTGTACCGAATACTCAAGAATTCATAGGCCGGGTTCCTCTTGAAGTGCTGACCCGCCATGAAATTCAGGATGCTGTTGATAGAATTTTAAAACACGGCAGCGAGAAAGACTCTGACTCACTAATTGTAGACCTTGCAGACGGACGCTCCATGAATGTGACTATCTGTTCCTACGAAGACTACAAGAGCCGCCGAAAGCTGATCCTTGTTTTCCATGACATCAGCGAAATGAGACGCATGGAAAAAATTCTGCGCGACTTTGTTTCCAATGCCTCACACCAGCTGCGCACTCCGCTGACCAGTATCAAGGGTTATTCCGAAACACTGATCGATAATCCGCCGCAAGACCCCAAAATTTTAACCACCTTCCTTGGAACTATTCTCGATAACGCCAACCATATGTCCAAGGTCATTACCAGCATGTTCGCCCTTACCCGTAGTGAATATTCCGGCAAGAAACTGCGGACAAAACCCACCAATCTGCGCAAGAGCATTTCCTTAAGCATGGCTAATCTACTGTCTCTGGCTGAGAACAAGGGAATCCGCTTAAGCAATAATGAAATACCGAACATATACGTAACCGGAACCGGCGAAGGTCTGGTCCAGATTTTCGACAACCTGATTGAAAACGCCATTAAGTATGCACCGGAGAACACTGCTGTTGTTGTCCACGCTGAAATAGATGCTGAAAACGTTGTAATCAAGGTTGTCGATGAAGGTCCGGGTATTGCTCCCGCAGACAGGGAATGTATTTTCGAAAGATTTTTAAAACTGGATGAAAACGCTGTGGGACATGGCAGTTCCGGACTGGGACTGGCCTTATGCCGCAGCCTTGCGAGAAACTTTAACGGCGACATCTGGGTGGAAAGCCCGGTTGACGCAGCAACAGGTACCGGATCTTCATTTTGTGTGAAACTCCCGGTAGCAGCTGAACAAGCTTCTGAGTCCGCAACGGATTCACAATAAGGGGATTATCTCTGATGGATATTTACGATCTGTTTTTCTACATGTCCCTGTTTGCAGGGTTCATGATGGCTTTCAACCTCGGTGCTAACGACGTAGCCAACTCCATGGCTTCAGCAGTAGGCGCAAAGGCCATCACTATCCGGCAGGCAGTACTGATCGCAGGAACCCTGAACTTTGCGGGAGCGGTTTTCCTCGGCTCCCATGTAACCGCGACGGTCAGCAAGGGAATCATCAACCCGGCGGCCATTGCCGATCCCAAAATCATCATGATCGGTATGTTCTCAGCCCTCCTCGCAGCGGGCTTATGGGTGTTAATATCAACATTCACGGCATTACCGGTATCATCAACCCACTCTATTGTCGGCGCAATCCTCGGCTTCGGCCTTGTCGCTGGCGGCCCGGATGTGGTTAACTGGCTGAAAATGGTCGGGATTGTAATGTCTTGGATCATTTCACCTTTCTTCGCCGCAACTATTGCTTTCGCCATCTTTACTCATATCAGGAAGACAATCCTGTTCAAAAAAGATTTCATCGGTCAGGCAAAAAAATGGGCACCTATCTGGATGGGCTTGACAGTTCTGCTGATTTCCCTTTCATTCCTATACAAGACCCCCATGGGTAAAAACCTGAAACTGCCTTTCATGGGTTCTCTGGCACTCGGCTTTGGTATTGCCGCTCTGGTCTGGTTTGCAGGCCGTCTGGCGATCAACAAGCTTGTCGGTGATCCTGAAGAGGGTGCAGAAGCTGTGGAAGCCACCTTCCGTAAACTACAGGTGGGGACATCCTGTTACGTTGCCCTCTCTCAGGGCGCTAACGATGTTGCAAATGCGATCGGTCCGGTTGCAGCCATCTACCTTATCTCCAAGGAACATGTGCTGCTCGCTAAAGCCGACGTTCCCATGGGCCTGCTGGTCATGGGAGGACTCGGTATCGCCATCGGTATTTCACTCATGGGACACAAAGTTATGGGCACTGTGGGTGAAAAAATAACCGTACTGACAAACACCCGTGGATTCGCTGTTGACTTCGGTGCTGCTTCAACTGTACTCACAGCATCCAACCTCGGATTGCCCGTATCCTCCACCCACGCAGCTGTTGGCGCGGTTGTAGGTGTTGGTCTCGCAAGAGGTTTCTCAGCGGTTAACTTTAAAATCCTCGGCAGGATCGTGCTTTACTGGGTACTGACAGTTCCCATTGCCGCGATCACAAGCATAACAATTTTCAGCCTGCTCAAATGGGCTTGCATTTAGATAACACAAGGAGAACACCATGAACTTTCGTCTTCCTTTCTTAGGCCTTATCGTGAACAAAAACCCCATGGACGGCCTGGTAAAACACTACAACAAGATCGCTGAGTGTATTCATATCATCAACGATTCTGTAGAGTGCTACGTTGCCGGAAACGAGACCTGCCGTGAATCCAGCGAACTGATCGAACAGATCGACACTGTTGAAGCTCAGGCAGATAAAATCAAACGTTCAATCCGCAACCATCTGCCCCACTCCATGTTCATGTCTGTGGATAAGGTTCTGTTCTTCAACTACACCCGTAACCAGGACAATATCCTGGACAATGCACAGGAAGCACTGCACTGGCTGGCTATGCGCAAGGTTGCAATTCCTGCTGCGTACCAGAAAGATCTGATCCTGCTGCTCTCCGAGGTCAACGATACCACCACCAGCCTTGGTCCCGCGCTGAAAGCAACCATCTCTCTCAATGACGGCAAGTCCATTGACCGCGAAGATGCCAAGAACAAATTCCGCAAAGTCCGCAAGCATTACGCCCGCTCCATGGAACTGCGCAAAGAACTGAGTAAAAAAATATACAATTCCGACATGGACTTCAAAGATATCTACCAGCTGACCCACTTCGTTGATTGCCTCAACGAAATGGCACATCAGGCTGAAATCTGCGCCGACATGCTGCGCGCAATGATCGCCAGATAAAAACGACTCCTATATATTAATAACAAAGCCCCTCTCGCGAGCACAACTTCGCGGGAGGGGCTTTGCTATTAAGGGAGGAAGAAATACTTGTTTTCGATAGTCTAGAATCAGTATTATCACCTAAAGCGATCACCTCAACTTAAACACTCGACGATTTCAAAGTAATTTCTCATACCTTAAATATGTCCTATTCTATAAGATTAGACAAATTAATCATTTTTATGTAGTCTATAAAAATGGCTAATCAAAATATCTTAGGGCAGCTTCCCCCGGACATCCTGCGGTCATTTATCTTAGTCGCCGACACCGGCAGCTTTACCCGGGCTGCCAAGCTTGTTTTCCGTACTCAAGCCGCTGTCAGCTTGCAAATCAAAAGGCTGGAAGAAGAACTGGGGATTGAGCTATTCATACGCGAAGGCAGAAAAGCGATACTGACCCCGAAAGGAAAAATTCTGTACGGATATGCGCGGAAGATTCTTGATCTATATGATGAAGCAGTTTCTGCCATTGTTCTGCCGGAACTGAGCGGTCATGTGTGTATTGGAGCACCGGATGATTATGCAACCCAGCATCTCCCTGAAGCACTCAAACGTTTCGCCATGTCACACCCCATGGTTCAAGTCGAAGTGCTTTGCGATGACACATACAAGCTTGATCCTCTGCTTAATGACCAAGATCTTGATTTAATGATTACCACAGAAAGCAAAGGGTCGGAAAATTCAACCCCACTTGATCTGGTCTGGATAATGGCCGAGCAGATCAACCCTGCCGACTATGATGTTTTGCCCTTGGCTCTTTATCATCAGGATTGTTGCTATTGCCATAATGCCTTGCAGGCTCTGAAACTCAATTCACTTAAACACAGGACTGTCTATCGCAGCCCAAGTCTTGCCGGGATAATTGCCGCTGTTAAGGCCGGAATCGCCATTGCTCCGGTAACGAAAGATACCCAGGTGGAAGGGTGTCGTCATGCGACCCCAGCCGACGGCCTGCCGGAGATTTCCCCTGTACACCTCGCTCTGCGTTTTCCGCCCGGACGCAACTCCAAGGTAGTCGCTTCATTTGCGGAATTCATCAGTGCCGAGATGGGCTTACAGGCGAGGAAATAAAGCTGTAAAAAAGCAAAAACGCCCCGCAAACGAATGCTCACGAGGCGTTACTTTTACGAAAGATTCAGGGCTTAATGCACAATGGTCTTAGAGAAATAGTTAATCACGCAAACCCCGCTCATAATGAGTCCCATGCCCAGAATTGCCGGTAAATCCGGAGTCTGACCGTAAAGGAAAACCCCTATGAGCGTAACCAGAACAACACCCAGTCCACCCCAGATTGCGTAGGCTACCCCCACTGGCATGGTTCTAAGAACGATGGAAAAGAAATAAAAAGAGACAACATACCCAACAACTACAATCAAAGTGGGCACAAGTTTAGTAAAACCGTCACAAGCTTTCATGGCACTTGTGGCTACAACTTCAAAAACAATTGCTAAGGCGAGATATATGTAAGCGGGCATTGTTATCCTCTTTTATAGGTCTGGTTTAAACAGAATAGTTATGGGAGGTTTAATGCTTTTCGATTCATTGTTTTGTCAATACCTTCCAGTTTAGGGGAAGGCTTTTGTTTTTATACTTATTTATCCTAAGACATAGAAAAAAACCATCGCAGTACGAACTGCAATGGCTTTTAAATCAAAGTATACACTGATAAATTCAACAGAATTAACACAACTCAGTACGTTTAATTTTCCCGCTGGAAGTCTTGGGTAACTCATCCCTGAATTCAATGGAACGTACTATCACGATGGGACCAAGCTCTTTTTTAACCTGCTCTTTAAGCTCCCGATGCAGATCATCGGACTCGACGGCGCCATGATTCAAGGTTACGTAAGCTTTAGCGACCTGTCCCTTAATCTTATCCACAACTCCGACCACAACGGCTTCCGCAACCTGCGGATGTTTGGTCAGTGCGCATTCAACCTCGGCAGTGCCGATGCGGTGCCCTGAAATGTTAAGCACATCATCTGCGCGGCCCTGAATCCAGAAATATCCGTCCTCATCCTTACGGGCCACATCTCCGGCATAGAACATACCCGGAATACGATTCCAGTAATGATCCATGACCTCTTCGCGGTCTCCGATCACATCACTGAACATGGCTGGCCACGGCTTCTTGATAACCAGCAGGCCGCCCTTTCCGTCCGGTACGGGATTACCTTCAGCATCGACCACATCGGCATCAATTCCGGGCAAAGGACGGGTTACGGAGCCGGGCTTGAGCACCGAGACAGGTAACGGACTGATCATGATCATTCCGGTTTCAGTTTGCCACCATGTATCCAGAACCGGGCATTGTCCCTTACCGATATTCCCGTACATCCAAAGCCATGCTTCAGTGTTAAACGGCTCACCGACCGCTCCGAGAATGCGCAGAGAGGATAGATCGTGCTGCTCCGGGTAACGATGCCCGAAGCGCATAAGGGTTCTGATCTGGGTGGGTGAGGTATAAAAAATTGTGACCCCGTACTTGGAGATTATGTTCCAAAGCCGATCAGCCTGCGGATAGAGGGAGTGCCCCTCATACATCACCGTAGTCGTCCCGGCGAGAAGCGGTCCGTAGACGAGATAGCTGTGTCCTGTAATCCAGCCCGGATCAGCGGAACACCAGAAAATATCGGTGGATTTGAGGTCGAAAACCCATTTAAATGTGCGCTGCACCCCGACCATGTAGCCGCCATGGGAATGTACCAGTCCTTTGGATTTCCCGGTGGTGCCGGAAGTATGCAGGATAAACAGGGGATCATCCGCAGCCATGATTTCCGCCGGAGCATGGGAACGCTCATGACGCACAAGATCCTCATACCAATAGTCACGGGCTGAATCCATGTTCACATCAACATTGGCACGGTGAACAACTACAACCGACTCCAAGGCCTCGGCTGGATCATCAAGCAGGGCACGGTCCACTTCTTCCTTAAGGCGAATGACCTGACCGTTACGGTAAAAACCGTCCACAGTCACCACCGCCCGTGGATTTACCTCACGGACACGTTCACGTAGCAGGCGGGCGGAAAAACCGGAAAAGACCATGGAATGCACAGCACCGATACGGGCGCAGGCCAGCATGGCAATAACGGTTTCAGGAAGCTGCGGCATGTAGAGAACAACGCGGTCCCCTTTGCCTACTCCAAGTCCTTTCAGGCCATTGGCAAAGCGGTTCACTGCCCGGTAAAGCTCATAATAGGTGTACTGGCGGGAATCACCCGGCTCCCCTTCCCAGATCAAAGCCAGACGGTTCTTGTTCAC
>DDLU01000246.1 GCA_002340305.1 Desulfovibrio sp. UBA2564 | reverse complement strand
TACTCCCATAGACCGGGTGCGCATCGTGCGCCATCCGCAACGCATCTGCCTGACCGATATTCTGGAAAACGTGTATGATAACTATACAGAATTGGGTGGTCTTGGTGAGTTCAGTATCGATCCGTCCATGCTCATTGCGCAGGCCTACATTACCCGCAGGGTCGGGCAGCAGGTAGTCCATCAGCCGGTAATGGTCATCGGGCAGGAAAAAGGGCACGGGCAGGAGTTCCGCAACGGTGGTTCTGTAAAGCCGTGGGGTAATGCCAAGGCGTTGCATTACATGAAGGTTGCGCAGGCAGAAGGAATTCCCATTCATACCTATATTTTTACTCCCGGTTCATATCCGGTGGAAGATTATCCCGGCGCAGCGCAGCAGATCGCTAAAAATATTTATGAGATGGGTAAGATTGATGTGCCTATCATTTCCATCACATCCGAAGGCGGTTCCGGCGGTGCGGAGGCTATTGGTCTTGCTGACCGCAGACTGATGCTTTCCCATGGATATTACTCTGTAATTTCACCTGAGGGCGCAGCAGCAATTGAGGCTAACCTCCGTGACGGCAAAAGAGTTAATGATGCCTTAATCGGCAATTGCGCCCATAAGCTTGGGATCACTGCTGAAGAGAACCTCAAAATGGGGTACATTGACCGGGTCATTAAAGAGCCCGATCTGGGAGCTAAGCCTAATAGTTACGAATTTTTCCGTACCCTGCGTTCAGAAGTGATTCGGGCCACAAATGAAGTCTGTATTTCCGTAAAAGGGCTCAAACTTTTCAGGGCAATGGCCCTTAAGCAGAAAGGGACGGATGACGGCGATGACGTTTTCATGCGTTGGGCTCTCAGTTTCCGCGCCCGTGCACGTTTGGTTGAAAAGCGTTACGACAAGTTCAGGAATCTTTCTACTTCCGCCTACATGGATCAGCGGTCTGTTTTTTTTAGAATGGGTGCTGCTGCTCAGGGTTTTGCATGGTCCACCAAATCTCTCTTTGTTTATAATCTTTTGGGCCGCACTGTGCGTGCTGCCAAGCAGGGTATGGAAGAGATTCAGGCTGAGGCTCATCTGGTGAAGGAACGTACAGCCCGTTTATTAAAGAAAGGCAAATCAGCCAACGGGGCTACAGTCAAAATTTCAAGTGATGTGCGGGATAAGTTGCTCTGCCTTTCCACAACAGATCATTCCCCTTGTTTTGAGGAAGGAAGCTGGAAGTACAGTAGTCCCAAGTGTAATGATGACCGTACGTTTTCCTGCCCGAACGCAGAGCGAGAAGGTTGCCTTGATCTTTGGGCTCCTGACTTGTTTGGGGATTTTGCCGGTGTTTGCAGCCATTGCGGACATCATTTCCCAATGGAATATCAATGGTATTTATATAATGTTTTCAATTATGCCGAAGGCTTTGAATTTAATTCCGGCATAGAATCTTCCAATCCGCTCAGTTACGAAGGTTTTGATCTGAAATTGGAAGAAGCCCGCAAGAATACCGGATTGCGATCTTCCTGCATTACCTTTGAAACCCGCATGGACGGGATTAATGCCGTTGTTATCTGTCTTGCCGCGCCATTTCGCGGCGGCTCAGTCGGTGCGGCTGAAGGTGAGAAAATTATTCGCGCAGCAGAAAGGGCGCAGCGTAAGCAGTTGCCGTTGATTTTTTATGCGCACGGTACTGCCGGGATCCGTATTCAGGAAGGAACTAACGGCGTTCTCCAGATGCCACGTTGTACTATGGCACTGCGTCGCTATGTTGATGCCGGAGGATTGTATCTGGTAATTTACGACACCAATTCATATGGCGGTTCTGTGGCAAGTTTTCTGGGCTGTTCGCCTTATCAATTTGCCGTGCGTTCTTCCAGAATCGGTTTTGCCGGACCAAGGGTTATCAGCGAAACTACCGGGATTGCCGTTCCGCCGGATTATCATAACGCGTGGAATGCCCTCGCGCGCGGTCATATCCAAGGTATCTGGGATCGCCGTGAAATGGGACGCAATATCGGCCAGGCACTGATGACCATGGGCGGACGAAATTTGTATTATCGATAAGAATGCCTCCGGCGGCTTGAGCTTTTTAATAAATTTTGTATTTTCCAGAATGTTGCGAAAGTGCCAGATGCTAGGCGCAAGAAAAACACTGGAACGAATAGTATTTGGCATACATGAATTTCAGTTTTTTTCGCAGCAACGACGCAGATGGTGCTTTATCGGCATTCTGGATATACCTACGTTTGTGTAGGTGCTTATCGTAAACTGTTTTCTGTGTTAGGGAGTTTCGCAGCAGGTTGACTTTGCCTGATAATGTCTGCAAATTGCCCGGACCGGGAGGCAGGCTTAATGCTCCCGGTTTAAAATTTAAGAATAAAGACCTCCGTCCAACATGACGGGATATAAGCAAAAAGTAATCTAGAGGTTAATATAATGTTGAATATTAAGGAATTGCTTGAAGAAATTAAGGCTTCCCCTTACGAGGAAATTGAAATTTCCGTACCTCACACCGGAACTATTGAGTTCACTGATCTTAAAGTTGGTGACAAAGTTAATGGTCCCACCGGCGAATGGAAGGAAAAGCCCGGTACCGTGCTGGCAAAACTTACCCGCGAGCGTAACACAAAGAGCATTACTGCGCCTGAAAAGGGTGAGATTGTTTCCATCCGTCAGGATCTGGAAGGTCGTTTTGTTGAAGCAGGTGAAGTGCTGATCAAGATCCGCCACTTTCTTTCCAAGGAAGAGGTTATTCAGCTGATCCTCAAGAAAGCTCTTTTTCTTTTTAACGCACCCGAGAAAGCTAAATATTACTTCACTCCTGAAGTTGACGCTAAGATTAAAGGCTCCGGCGAACGTTCCGTAAAAGTTACCGAAGGTATGGACCTGTTCATCGTTTCCCGTATGAAAAGGGAAACCCCGCTTAACTACAGCGGTCCCGACGGTCTCATTTATTCTGTATACTTTCATAATGGTGACAACGTTGATGCCGCCCAGCCGCTGATCGGTGTTTGTCCTGCTGACCAGCTCAAGCAGATTCAGGAAGTTGTTAACCGCGTCCAGAGTGAATGGGAAGAGGTTGATTAATAAGACCTTTTCACTTTTGAAATGTTGCCATTGACGGACTCTTTTTTTCCGTATTATTAAAGGATTTTTCGCATGGGAAATGTGCTGCAAATCAGGGTTATGGCCCGCACATATGACGAAGCCGAAGTTGAGAAAAATTGGCCTTATCTGGTTAAAACCGCCTGGGAAGAACCGCAGCCCGGGGGGCGTTTGCGCGGGGTTGTCGAATTAGTCGAGGACCTTAAAGACCGCCTTGAGCTGGGTATGATCCCGAAAGAAAAGGCTGAAGCCATGGCCGAATCCATCCGCAAAGCATACGATTTAAAGCTGCGCATGGAAAAAGCTCTCGGCGACTGGAAAGCTTCGGAAGCGAATACCATCAGTTATGATCTTGAAGATGAGCTGAATGAAGCGGAAAAAATAGCATCCAAACGAAAATTTAGATAAATGGGGGCCTAACATGGCTGGAAGCATGAACAAAGTAATATTGATAGGGCGTATCGGGCAGGATCCGAAACTTTCATACACAACCTCCGGTCAGGCTTTTGTTAACTTCTCAGTTGCTACTGATGAAGGTTACAAGGACCGCAATACCGGACAGAAGGTTGATAAGACCGAATGGCACCGTGTCACTGCATGGAGACACACTGCTGAATTCGTTGGTAAATACCTTTCCAAGGGGCGGCTGGTCATGGTTGAAGGTAAACTTCAGACCCGTAAATGGCAGGACCAGAATGGTCAGGACCGTTACACTACCGAAATCGTAGCCAGCAATGTTCAGGGTCTGGATAGCAGACAGGAAGGCGGCTATCAGGGCCAGCAGCAGGGTGGATATCAGCAGCAGGGCGGCGGTCAGTACAACAACCAGCAGCAGGGTGGCGGCTATCAGGGCCAGCCCCAGCAGCAACAGTACAACAACCAGCAGCCCCAGCAACAGCAGGGCGGCGGTTTTCCCGAAGATGAAGATCTCGGTCCCGCATTTCCTTCCGAAGCAAGCGGAATGGACGAAGTTCCGTTCTAAACGGGCTTTTGAAATTGCAAAATCAAATCCCCGGTGTCGTAAGATGCTGGGGATTTTTTATGTAATTCTATTTTATGAATCTTTTTTTACCGCGGCATATCCGGAAACATTTTCTTTACAATAGCTGATGCTTCCTGCGTAGCCATTATGGCTCCAAATTCGCTTGTAAACGGTTTTAGGCTATCGATTAGCTGCGGGAGATCCTCAATGCATGCCTGCGCAGGCAGAAACGGTTCCGGAGGGGATTCTACTTGCGTGGTGTTGGCGGAAGGTTGAGGCAGTGCCGGTTTTGAAGCAGCCGCAATCGATTCGACAGGTGATGTCTGGTAAATATGGCAGGATAGTTTCCAAGCCACCTGTAAATCACGATAGGCATAGCGAAATTCTTTCATTGATGTGTAGGCTTCACCGCGAAGCAAGAA
>DDLU01000241.1 GCA_002340305.1 Desulfovibrio sp. UBA2564 | reverse complement strand
CGGGGTTAGTCAGCAGTCTGAGGCACCAATCCCAGATTGGTGCCTTTTTTTATACAATAAAACATAATATATTTTATTTATAATACAAACTATGATGCTCAAGATATATCTAAAAGTACATAATAAATTTAATTTAGAAGATCCAAATACCCAGGAGAAAAAAATTGAAACTAAGCTCCCGATTTATGCTTCCCTTTACCGGAGCAATATCTATTTTGTTATTGATAGGCATACTGGGAATTAGTATGCAATTTACCCATCTTCAAAAATCTTACGTCAACCTTCTTGTACAAAATAAGGTAACTGAATTCCAAAGTTACATAGACAGTTCATCAAAATCAGCGCTCAAGCAAGCTGCAATTTTAAGCAGGCGGTCTAAAGTTATCGAAGCCTTTGAAATAGCGAATAATGGTAATACAGATGATCCAATGTCCACACATTCCCAAAAGGCTAGAAGGGAAATAAGACAAGATTTTAAAACATTAATTAAAGCATATACGGATACAATCGGAAATAAACCGCGTATACACTTTCACCTTGCCAACGGGCGTAGCCTCGTCAGGCTGTGGAGAGAAAAACAATCAAAAAAAGACGGAAAGTGGTTAGACATCTCGGATGATTTGTCTTCTTTCAGAAAAACAGTTCTCGACGTTAACAAAGACGGACGACCGCGCTGGGGGATAGAAACCGGACGAGGAGGATTCACTATCCGAGGACTGGCCCCTGTAATTTCAAATTCAGGTAAACAATTAGGTTCTGTTGAAGTTTTGCATAGTTTCGATACAGTGCTTAAACAACTTGAGAATTCCGGATCAGTACACTCGGCAATCTTCATGAACAAAAGACTTTTAGGCATAACAACAAAATTGCAAGACCCCAAAAAGCACCCGGTAATTGCCGATGATTTTGTCCTCATTTCCTGTTCGAACAAAGAAAAGATAGAGACGCTCTCAAACGCAGATTTACTGCAACTGGGAACATCAAAAACGGCTTTCGAACTTGCCGGCAAGTCGGCCTTAGCTGCGACCCCCATTCTTGACTACAATGGAAAACAAATTGGTGTCCTTCTATTGGACATTAATATTTCCGAGCAGGATTCGCTACTGAACACGGTAATGTTTAGTAGTTGTGGCGGGTTGATCGTTTTAATTATAGTCTCCTGCATCATTACTCTAGTTACCTTAAAAAAATACGTAGTTAGTCCTCTTAATGCGTTAATCAACCATTTCAAGATAATGGAAAATGGGAATTATGATTCCACTGTAAATCAGTCCAGTTCCAAAGAGATGGAGGATTTTTCAAACGCCATTAATGCGATGGGACAACAAATTAAAAACTCATTCGTTGAAGTTGAGAAGAGACAGGAAGCCGCAAAATTATCAGCTGATAAAGCATCAAAAGCATTACAGCAGGCGAAACTATCTGAAGCAAGGACCGAAGAACTGCTATCCCAACTTGCCATGGCTGCAAGTAAGGCTGAAAAAATAGCGATGAGTGTTTCGGCCGCAGTAGAGCAACTTGTCGAGGAAGCAGAAAATGTGAACTCCGGCGTAACAGTACAACGAGACCGTATGGGTGAAACTGCAACTGCTGTTGAACAGATAACACTGACAATAAGCGAAGTGGCCCACAGTGCATCCGAAGCCTCAAACAACGCAACCCTTTCCCGCGAGAAGGCGGCAGCAGGCGCGCACGAAGTGTATGGTGCTCTAGATTCGATTAAGCATATTGAAAATCAGATTTTGGAATTAAAAACAACAATGAATGACTTAGGCAGACAGGCCTCATCCATCGAAGTTGTGTTGGGAGTTATCAGCGATATAGCAGACCAGACCAACCTCTTAGCCCTCAATGCAGCAATCGAGGCTGCAAGAGCTGGCGAAGCAGGCAGAGGTTTCGCTGTTGTTGCAGATGAAGTACGAAAACTTGCGGAAAAAACGATGGACGCGACAAAAGAAGTAGAAACCGCCATCCGCGCTGTGCAAACTGTTGCAGAAAAAAATGTGCACGCAGTAGACCTTGCAGCCAAAGATATCATGATCAGCACTGAGAATGCAGAAAAATCAGGAGCGCAAATGGAAGAAATTATAAGTATAGTTGATGCTACAGCGCACCAGATAGATTCCATTGCAACTGCCTCCGAGGAACAATCTGTTACATCTGACCAGATAAGCAAGGCAGTTTCAGAAGTAAGTGATGTTGCTGTAGAAACAGCTGATGGTATGAAACGCTCAGCTGAAAATCTGACTCAAATAGCAGACCAGATACACGAATTGAACACTGTTATAAATCAAATGTCAGCTTCCCCCGAAAAATGAACACATTAACCGGGCCATAGGTGAGTGCCTCCACCGGGGAGGCACTCACCATCAGAATTTTACAGCACAGCGGCAAAGCCGCAGGACGGGAAATCTACAGGTTGCAAAAGATATAAATGTGTGACGACAGCACAACCTACCTACCAAGGAGGTATTCATTCTCCCTATTCGTTTAAATGATAATAAATTTCAATTATTTAAGTAATATTTTCAAACACTTAAACAACACCAAACAAGCTATTATTTTGCCCTTTTCCCCCGCCTTCATTTATGTTACTCCAAAACTCGCTCTCTCATTACGCATAATCGATTGATTTTCTCGGTTGACGGACAATAAACAGTAATTATTTTTTACTTCCACATACGGGAAAAAATCGTCAAAACTTAGCCTGGCACCATTTCAGCTGCTAGGGAGGAATTTATAAATGATTGGTATTTCAAAACTTTACTGTGGTGCAGTAGAATCTTCAGATGCCCTGCGCTACGGTCGTGAGTCCGGCAAGCTGCCTTCTCACCTTTTGCAGTTTTCTAAAGATAAAAAACCGGTTGTCGTCTGGAATATGACCAGACGTTGCAACCTTAAGTGTGTTCACTGCTACGCACAGGCTGTTGATCCCGATGGAAAAGACGAAATTTCCACCTCAAAAGCCAAAGAGATCATTGACGATCTCGCAGCATTCGGTGCCCCGGTAATGCTCTTCTCCGGCGGCGAACCACTTGTACGCAAAGACCTCGTTGAGTTGGCAAGCTATGCCACAAGCAAAGGTATGCGTGCAGTTATCTCCACCAACGGAACCCTGATCACCAAAGAAAAAGCCCGTGAATTGAAAGAAGTAGGACTCTCCTACGTTGGTATTTCAATTGATGGTACCGAAGAGACCCACGACAAATTCCGTGGCGTTCCCGGTTCTTACAAAAAAGCACTTGAAGCTGTTGAAAACTGTAAGGCCGAAGGGCTGAAGGTCGGTCTGCGTTTCACCATTAACAAACGTAACTGGACTGAAGTTCCTTCCGTATTTCAGGTTCTGAAAGATCTCGAGGTCCCCAGAGCATGTTTTTACCATCTGGTATACTCCGGTCGTGGTTCCGAGCTTATCAAAGAAGATCTGACACACGCTGAAAGCCGTCAGTTGCTTGACCTGATCATGGACGAGACCAAAGCTCTCTACGATGCAGGAATGCCCAAAGAAATCCTCACCGTAGACAACCACGCTGACGGTGTTTACGTATACCAGCGTCTGCTGAAGGAAGATCCCGCACGCGCCAAAGAAGTCCTTGAGCTGCTCCAGTTCAACGAAGGTAACAACTCCGGTCGCGGTATCGGGTGTATCTCCTGGGACGGTCAGGTTCACGCTGACCAGTTCTGGCGTAACCACACCTTCGGCAACGTTCTGGAACGCCCTTTCTCCGAAATCTGGCTGGATGAGAACATCGAACTGCTGCACAAACTGAAAGATAAAAAACAACACGTGGGCGGCCGCTGCGCAACCTGTCGTTACCTGAACATCTGTGGCGGTAACTTCCGTGCCCGCGCAGAAGCATACCATGGCGACATCTGGGCAGAAGATCCGGCTTGCTACCTCACCGATGAGGAAATCAAGAAGGACTAGGCCCGCTGTTTTGAAAAAGGTTTCAAGACGGTCGTCCTGTCGACGATAGATATTATTGAATCCCGGCGGGCCTACTGGTCTGTCGGGATTTGTTATTTAAAATAAAATTTTTTGAGGCATTAACATGACATTCGACTTCCACCGTGGACGCAGACTCCGCAGAACTCCCGTTATTCGTGATCTGGTAAGGGAAACAACCCTTTCCGCCAACGATCTTATGATGCCCTACTTCGTCTACGAAACAGACGATGAAAACTATAAGAAAGAAGTTTCCTCCATGCCCGGTCAGTTTCAGCTAAGCCTGAAACAGCTGGAAATCACAGTTGAGGAAGCTGTTGCGAACGGCCTGAAAAGCCTGATCCTCTTCGGCATCCCCGCCGAAAAGGATCCCGCAGGCACTCAGGCTTACGCCGAAGGCGGCATTGTCCAGCAGGCTGTGCGTTTGCTGAAAAAACGCTGGCCTGAACTTCTGGTCTGCACCGATGTCTGCCTGTGCGAATTTACTTCCCACGGACATTGCGGACTGGTTAAAGATGAGATCGTCCTCAACGACGCAACCCTCGACCTGCTGGCAAAGACAGCTCTCTCACACGCTAAAGCAGGCGCGGACATGGTTGCACCTTCGGACATGATGGACGGACGCGTTGCCGCCATCCGTGAAATTCTGGATGAAAACGGCTACGAAGACCTGCCGCTCATGTCATACTCCGTAAAATACGCATCCGGCTACTACGGTCCTTTCCGCGAAGCAGCAGAGGGGGCACCTCAGTTCGGAGATCGTAAGACCTACCAGATGGACCCTGCAAACGCCCGTGAAGGTCTGCGCGAAGCAGCAGCGGACGTTATCGAAGGCGCAGACATCCTCATGGTTAAGCCCGCCGGACCTTACATGGACATTATCCGCCAGACACGCGATAATTTTGATCTGCCAGTGGCGGCTTATCAGGTCAGCGGCGAATATTCCATGATCAAAGCTGCTGCTTTGAATGGCTGGGTGGATGAAGAATCCGTAGTCTGGGAATCCCTTATCGGCCTCAAACGTGCCGGTGCTGACCTGATTCTGACTTACTTCACTGAAGACGTACTAAAAATACTGAAAGAGAAATAATATGAGCGATAAAAAAATGACAGCAGGCCACCCCGGAGGACATCCGGGTGGTGGACACCCGGGCGGTCATCCCGGCGGTAAACCGGGACATCCCGGTGGAGGACATCCCGGTGGTCATCCGGGCGTGCATCCTATCCCTCAAAAAAACGCTGACGGCTCCCCCCCGCTACGTCTGATTGCGTGGGAAATCACCCGTTCCTGTAACCTTGCCTGCAAGCACTGTAGAGCAGAAGCTCACCCCGAACCTTATCCGGGTGAGCTTTCCACCGAGGAAGCAAAAGCACTTATCGATACTTTTCCAGAAACCGGGGACCCGATCATCATCTTCACCGGCGGTGAACCGCTGCTGCGTCATGATGTTTTTGAACTGGTATCCTATGCAAACGACAAAGGGCTGCGCTGCGTAATGGCACCTAATGGGACCCTGCTTACTGAAAAGAATTCCGTTAAGCTCAAAGAAGTTGGTATCCAGCGTTGCTCTATCTCCATTGATGCTGCGGAAGCACAATACCACGATGAATTCCGCGGTGAACTGGGCGCATTCGATCAGGCCATGAAAGGTATTCAGTACCTCAAGGATGCCGGAATCGAATTCCAGATCAACACCACCGTAACCCGTAACAACCTGCACATGTTTAAGGATATCTTCAAGCTTGCCCAGGAACTTGGAGCATCCGCATGGCATATCTTCCTGCTGGTCCCCACAGGACGCGCAGCTGAGCTTGGTGCGGAAGTTATTTCCGCTGAAGAGTACGAAGAGGTCCTCAACTGGTTCTACGATTTCCAGAAGACCACCGATATGCAGCTTAAAGCCACCTGCGCGCCGCACTACCACCGGATTCTGCGCCAGCGTGCTAAAGAAGAAGGCATCCCCGTCAATTTCGAAAATTTCGGACTTGATGCTGTAAGCCGTGGCTGTCTTGGCGGCGTAGGCTTCTGCTTTATCTCACATCGCGGTCAGGTTCAGCCCTGCGGCTATCTCGATCTCGACTGCGGTAACGTACGCGAAATTCCATTCCCGAAAATCTGGGCAAAATCCCCGCAATTCCTGAACCTGCGTAATCCCGATACCTACGATGGAAAATGCGGTCACTGTGAATATGAAAAAGTTTGCGGCGGTTGCCGTGCACGCGCACAAACCATGGAAGGCAACTATCTCGGACCTGAACCGCTCTGTTCCTACGAGCCGAAGAAAAAGCCTAAAAAGGCATAAATATGATTTGCTTCGCGAGTTAGACGATTTGATTTCTAAAAAAAATACAATTAATGCCCCCAGCGGCGAAAACCTATTAAAAAAGTTTGGGATTCTTAAACCCTTTTCAAAGGATTTAAGGCCCCCGGCAGGGTGCTCCGTGAAACCGCCGGAGGCTTTCCAAAGGACAAAATATGGACGCAGTAGATAAAGATATTCTCGGCATTATTCAGTCCCACTTCCCCATTGTTTCCCGTCCTTATGAAGAGATCGGAAAACTGGTCGGAGTATCTGGAGACGAAGCTCTTTCAAGGGTTAACATCATGCGTGAAAACGGTGTGATCCGCCGTGTTGGCGCGAACGTCGGTTCCCGCGAACTGGGCTGGCACTCCACCCTTTGCGCAGCCAGCGTACCCGAAGACAAAATGGATGAATTTGTAGCTGAGGTTAACCGCCACAGTGGTGTTACCCACAACTACCTGCGTGAAAATGACTTTAACATCTGGTTTACCTTCATTGGCCCGGACAAGGATACCGTTGTAGCCACTCTTGATGCAATCAGCGAAAAGACCGGCATCCGCGTGCTCTACCTGCCCGCCACCAAAATGTTCAAGATCAAGGTTGATTTTGACATGAAGGATGACAAGGAGAAAAAATAAATGGCAGCTAAGGAAACTATAATTTCCCCGTCCCTTCTTTCCTGCGACTTCAGCCGTCTTGCCGATGAACTTAAAGCACTGGAAGAAGCCGGACTCAAATGGGCACACCTTGATGTAATGGACGGTAAATTTGTGCCCAACATAACTTTCGGGCCTCCGGTAATTAAGTCTATGCGCAAAGAGTGCAAGCTGTTTTTTGATTGCCATCTTATGATTGAGCAGCCCGAACGTTACATCGATGAATTCTGTGATGCCGGAGCGGACCTGCTCTGCATCCACGCGGAATCCACCGTGCACCTTGAGCGTGCTGTAGCCGCTATCGCAGACAAAGGCGTTAAGCCCGCTGTTGCGCTGAACCCGGCTACCCCTCTGGAATCTATTAAGTACCTGCTTCCGCAGCTGCATATGGTGCTGATCATGTCTGTTAACCCCGGTTTCGGCGGTCAGAAATACATCCCCTTCTGTACCCGGAAAGTGCGCGACCTGCGGGCCATGATTGATGAAATGGACGCAGAGACCCTCATTCAACTTGATGGCGGCGTGACCATGGAAAACTGTCATGAACTGGTAGAAGCCGGTGCCGATGTACTGGTTTCCGGTTCCGCATTCTTCAAGTATCCGCCTTACGCAGAAAGACATAAGCTTTTCTTAGAGACTTGCGCAGGTAAATAAACTTACTCGGCAATACAAAGATAAAAGGAGAGTGTAGATCAGCACTCTCCTTTTATACTCTGACAAAATCAAGCCTTCCATAAATTCTTCTATCTTACCGCTTCTAATGCTACTATTAACTTCAGTAACAATCATCTGCGGGAGATTATACAGCATGCAACTCTTAAAATTACTTTTAGTGCTAATCTTAATACTAACCATAGTTTCCCCCGTATTGGCAGGAGAAAAGTGGAAGATGACTTCTTTAGCATGGGGGCCATACTCAGGGCACGACCTGCCGCAGCAAGGTAGATCCATCGCGAAACTTCGAAAGGCATTGCAAGCCTGCAATATAGAACTCGTGGTGGAATTCTTTCCATGGGCCAGAGCAAAGGTAACAGCAGCTCAACCGAGCTACGTCGGCTATTTCCCGGCCTGGCCCGAAGAGGTAAAAGGAGGGTTTATCGCGTCGCCGCCGGTTGACTGGTCTAAAATTGCCATCATGTCCCGGGATAAAATAAATCTTCCCAAAGATCTGGATTCAATATTCGCCACCAATATTGTCGGACTTATAAAAAACTACACCTACCCTGAAGAAATAGAAAAAATTGCCAAACGCCATAAGCGCAACATTGATGAAGCACCTGACGAAAATTCACTTGTCCGCAAATTAATTCGTGGCAGATGCGATTTGGCAATAACCGATCCAGAAGTAATGAAATATTACGCCAAAAAAAATGGATTAAAAAACATTGTAGTTGTAAAAGAGATCAGCACAAACCCATTAGTGTTTGCAATCAAGAAATCTGAGAAGAGTGAACATGTTCTCAAAATTTTGAAAAAAGCATTAAATAAGGAACCTTGTGCCAGGTAAAATCGCGCATAGTCCTATTTTTGCGGTCCATTGATTTTACCTGCTTTGCATCTAACTTATGATTACGCTCAATAGTCTCACGCCCCAAAGGATGTATGGAAAGAGCAATTAGACCTCCAAACCATAATCACGACTCCCCAAATATCTTTAATCCTACCGGAAAAAATAAATCCTTGGCGAAGCTGTATAATTCGTAATAATATCCGGCAACCGGACTCCGCCTGCTGCCAAGGCTCATAATTTCAAAAAAATCCCGCCCGCAAAAATATCTGCGGACGGGACAAACAGACTAAATATCCAGCTAATCCTAGAGTAAGAAAATTCCAACCTGAATCAAACCGATGATAAAACCGAGTACACCACCGATGATTTCGATGAACTTAAATTCCTTTTTCATGATTGCAAAAAGGATGGATTCAAGCTGCTCCATGGAAAAGCATTCCACTTTATCCTGAACAATACATTTGAAGTTGATAGAACTTTCAAGCTGCTCAGAAGTGGTTTCGATAAGCTTGGGTAGCATGGTATCGAGTTCCTGAGAAAGCATGCCCTTTACAGTCTTCATGGTTTCATCATTAAGAAACATACCGACCATAGGATGCAGGGAAGTCAATTTCTCACGGAAAAACACATCCAGATATTCAAGAACAACATCTTTGTGTTTATCCATAAATGAAGGATCGTGAATAACTTTTTTAATATCGGTATGAGAAATAAGTTCCCGCTCAATCATTTCCCCAAGACGCAAGGCCAGCTCTTTCTGGCGTTTAGGGAAAATACCCTGAATGCTAAACGGTCCAACCTTAATAGGATTGTACGGATGAAAAAGCATTTTGACAGCAAGATAGTTTGTGAACCAGCCGATCAAAGCACAGATCACGGGGGAAAGGAGAAGCTTCATTGTAATCATTATATTTTTTCCTGATTTTTTTTGATGAATGCCTTAAAAGAAGTGCGCGGATATACTTGTCTAAATTTTGAAAAAGAGCAAGCCAATATAAGGGTATTTCCCTGTTTTAAAAAAATAACACTTGATTAGTTGCCAAATCAGCGTAAGTTACTCACCCAAATAGGGTGGAGTAAAGTCGAGGGGTGGTATGCTATGAAGAATTTGAGCAATTCGCGGTCCATTTATTCTGAACTGGCAGAACTAAGGGATAAAAACAAAATCCTGAGAGATTCATTACTTTCCAAATGTCCCGACTGTGGGCAGTTTCGCTTCAGGGATGTCTTTTCGAACGCAGCCTCTGCAATCGTAATCCTCGACAAAAGCGGAAAAATACTTTTCTCTAATGCTGCTTTCACTACAATTTCTAAATTCAGTGAAGAAGAAGCGATCGGTAAGCCCTTATATGAATTAATCCTGTCAGAACAGGATATCGAGGCACGCACATACCTCCATGATCTTTTTTGTGGACCTGCCGGGCAAACCAATCTTAGTTTGGCAATCAGCGACAAAAATTCGGAAAAACACTTCATCGATATGTCCGTGGCAAACATCGCCGCCTCTTGCGATACTCCTGAAAACTGTATCTGCATCATACAGGACGTGACTTTAGAGAAAGAAGCCGAAATCCAGCGGGAAGAATTGATGGAAGAATTGATGGAAGTCAAAGAACTTCAAGAGGACAACGCCGCGCAGCTTGCTACCCTGATCCATGAATTGGATGAAAAGAACTGTGCACTTGAGCAAGAAATCGCCGAAAGAAAAAAGCAGAACAAAAACTAAAAGAAAGCGAAGAACGCTTTAAAAATTTGAGCATCACGGACCAGCTGACCGGACTTTTCAACCGCCGCCACATGCTGGACGTTGCAGAAAAAGAAATTTTCCAAAGCCGTAACACCGGCAGTCCACTGAGCATCATGCTAATGGATGTAGATGACTTTAAGATGTTTAACGACACTTACGGACATGCTGCCGGGGATGAAATTCTTGAAGCTATCGGTAATATCATTAAGTTCGTAGCAAGGACAAAGCCTTCCGCTACGGAGGCGAAGAATTTATGGTGATCCTACCCGATACAAATGGGCTGGAAGCCATAAAAGTTGCCGAAAACATTCGCATTGCCCTATCCAACTACGAGTATCAGCCCAAAGAAGGCTCACCTATTTACAAAACCATCAGCATCGGTGTCGCTGAGTTTTCACCAAATGAGTCATTGGAAAAGGTCATCAAACGCGCAGATGACAACATGTACCGCTGCAAAATCAAAGGTAAAAACGGGGTTTACTTTTCCTGCGAATAATTTTTCCCGCTATCAAAGTGATTTGCGCGCACAATTTCCGCCAAGTCCTTTTCAAGATCGGTAAAAATACCATTCAAACCTAAATTCATGGCCTTTACCAGTGCTGCAGGTCCTGTTTCAGTAACCGTAATCTCATGATTAAAATCACGGGAATAAACAATAGGTAAATCCGGATTGCTATTATCCAACAAAAGGAACTGCATCCTGATTACCGCCTTTGGCTCTGCTCCTGAGTAATCTCCGTAGATAGAGTTGACGCCCCCTTCCAAAAGCAATTCCCCAGTGCCAAGGCTTTCCGGCCCCAAAACATTAGCAAAGATGCCGGAATCCCCCATCCAGACACGCAATTCCTGTGTAATCAACGCGGATGGCGGAATGAAAAAAGAGTTGTAGTAATCAGATTCAAATGAATTCTCGTCAACTTTGTAAACCAAATCCCGATTTTCATAACGCGGAGAAACCTTCACCCTGCGGACAATCAGATTCTTTACAGCCTGAACGTCATTATTTTCACCGGAACGAGCGACATTGAGGGTAAAATACTTTCGGTCAAGGCTGGGCCGTTCAAGCTTCACACAGCCTGCACCCCCGCAAGCAACAACAAGCACCAACAGAACTGCAAACTTGGAATATCCACTCTTTAAAACATTACATCCGCTCATTATTCGCTCTCCTGCTTAACTGGAGTTTTTCTCGGAGGTTCACCGAAAAGCACACCGGAAGGATATTGTCTGGCTTCATTACTTAACTCGCGCAGA
This sequence comes from Desulfovibrio sp. UBA2564, assembly GCA_002340305.1. Lineage (GTDB taxonomy): Bacteria > Desulfobacterota > Desulfovibrionia > Desulfovibrionales > Desulfovibrionaceae > Maridesulfovibrio. Next base: position 14,587 of record DDLU01000241.1, on the reverse strand, counting down.
TTTTCCATCAACCTGCGGACGTTATCCAGAATTGCTTCAATATTCCCCTGCTGCCCGGCAACAGTCATATTCACCCGTGAAAGAGTCGATTCAAAACGGGCCGCAGCTCCTTTGATACGATTGGACGCTTCGCTGATATTGTCCAATGTATTTGAGAGGTCGGCAAGAGTCTGTTTACCCTTCGGTCCTGACAAATATTCTTCCATGCCTCCGGTTACATTTTTGGCACTCTCGGAAGCCTTACGGATATCCTTCATTGCAGCCACAATATCGCCGGAAGAACTTTCCATTACAACCCGCATATTACGGGCCGCAGCAGCCACGTCGGGCATAAGACGGTCAACGTCAGGATCAGCCAGCAGGTGGTTTACACGGGCGATAAATTTTTCCGCTTCAGTCAAGGTCCCGGTCAGCCTTTTACTGATTTCCCCTGTGTCAGAATTCTTAAGAAAAGTACTCATACTCTGAGCCACAGAACGCACATCATCAATAGCTTCGGCAACGTTGGCTTTGTTAATATCTTCCAAGGTCTCACTGATAGAGGCAACGGCACTCTCTACCTTACTCATAATTGAAGGAGAGGACGGAACATAGATATGCTCCGGTTTCCATGAAATTTCCAAAGGCGGATTTTTAATCGGATCAACATAGTCAATCTCGAGAAAAAGCTGCCCAGTTAACCCCAATGAAACAGGACGGGCGCGCAAACCGCGGTCGACTTCCCGCTTTAAAGCATGAACAAGCTCCTGTCCTTCCTTACTCTGAAACATCTTATGGTTGAGATCTCCAAGCAAATAAACATAGCGCAAGGCACTTTGGCGAAGGTCCACATAATGATCTGTAACGAACCCGATCTGGCTTACTGTCCCGATCTTTACGCCACGAAACTTAATGGGCGAACCGACTTCAAGACCGTTAACGGATTCATTGAGGTAGGTTTCCATTTTAACGCTATCCTCAAAAATCTTGCCGGCACCAAGTATCGCCAGCACCGAAACGAAAAGTATCGTTCCGATGATTATAAACAGCCCTACTCTGAATGGGTTGGTTTTACGACTCATATATTCTCCGTGACCAAGGATTGTTCCCCGGATTTTCCTTCAACTTCACGATGAAAAAATCTACGCACCAATGGATGCTCAGATTCTTCGCTGAGCACTCGGGGATCACCCTCGGCAATAATTCCACGGGTGCTTTTATCGAGCATAATAACTCGATCGGCAATTGAAAAAATAGACTGTAACTCGTGGGTAACGATGACAAAAGTCACGCCCAGTGAACGGGATAAGCTGCGGATAAGTTCATCAAGTTCCGCAGAGGTGATGGGATCAAGCCCGGCGGAAGGCTCATCCAAGAAAAGAATTTTCGGATCAAGGGCCATAGCCCGGGCGATGGCTCCACGCTTAAGCATCCCCCCGGATAATTCGGAAGGCATCTTATCCGCAGAAGCTTCCAGCCCCACAAGGGAAAGTTTCATGCGGGCGGTGTAATTCATAGCCTCGCGGGGCATGGAGATAAACTCTTCAAGAGGCAGGCGAACATTTTCCAGCAGGGTCATGGAACCGAACAAGGCCCCCATCTGATACATAACCCCGATACGTTGCAAAATTTCCAAACGCTTTTGCCCAAAAGCGGGACCGATGTCATCCCCATCAATAAATATCTGACCATTTGCAGGTGGATAGAGGCCGATCATATGCTTTAGGACGGTACTTTTTCCACAACCGGAACCACCGAGGATAATAAAAATTTCACCCTGCCGGACACCAAACGAGATATCATCGATGATGACGGTATCACCGTAGGCGCAGGTCAGGTTCCGCACATTAATTATATTGCCGTTTGCGCGAACCACTTTAAATTCCCGTGAGGAAAAAAATTACTGCAAAGAGGCCATCAAATACGGCTATCAGGATAATTCCACTGACAACGGCACTGGTAGTGGAATCACCCACAGCACTGGCCCCGGACTTGGTCACCAGTCCACGCTGACAACCGATCCCGGCAACAAGAAAACTAAAAACTACGGCCTTGAGCATCCCGCCTGAGAAATCCATCCACTGCACGTTCTCAAAGACCCTACTGGTAAATGTAGCCAGCGGATATCCCATGGAAAGCATAACCAATGCGCCACCCACGAGGCTCATGAAGTTGAAAAAGAGGGTCAGTAGCGGGGTCATGCATACAGTCGCCAGCACTCGCGGTAAGACAAGAAAACTTATCGGGTTGAGGCCCATGGTATTCAGAGCATCCAATTCCTCGTTGACTTTCATGGTCCCGATCTCAGCGGCAAAAGCCGATCCCGTCCGTCCGGCAAGAAGGATTGCGGTAACCATTGGCCCAAGCTCGCGAAACATGACCAGCCCAAGCATGTTGGGCACAAATATTTCTGCTCCGAAGCGCATGAGGGAAACTGCGGACTGGAAAGACATGATCAGTCCCATAAGAAAACCAATCAAAATAATGATGGGCAAACCGTCTGCTCCGACCTTTTCACAAGTCAGCCAGAAGTCGGGCCAGCGCAATTTATTTTTGCATGCGGCAGTAGAAATTGAGGCAATGAAACATTCTCCGGTAAATTCTATCTGCTCACGCATGTCAGTGGCAACAGCCTGACCGGACTTACCGATGGAAGTAATCCAACCTTTGATTCCGCCCTTCCCTTTTTCCTGCTTTTGCACAGGGGCAGATTTTTCAAGGTCGAACAAATCAAGAAAGGATGTGAATTCAGGACGCAGACCGTCAACGCTAAGATTTTTACCACGGTCCCGGCACCCGGCTTTCATCATCATAAACAGAGATGCGCCGCCGCCGTCCAAGTACTCAACACCGGAACATTCAACCGTAGAACACCCGGATTCCACAGCGGAACGGGCTTCTTTCCAAACCTCTCCGGCTCCTTCGGCATCCAAACGCCCGGACACGGTCATGCTTGAACCGGATTTATGAAATTTAATTTTGCCTGCTGCCATACTCCACTCTTTTACATTGATATTGTGTAATAATTAGCAGTTGCGTCCAAGAATGAAAAGCATGAATATGTTTTAATCACGCACTAAAAGGCCGCAATTCCCTTTAGAGTCTTGCGGCCTGTTCAACTCATAACACTTAGCGATAACTATGCGACCCAATCATCATCCTCGGAGATGGGTGCAAAACCGCGACGCATGGTGTTTTCGCAGACCAGACGCGGATCCATAAACTGTAGCAGATAGTCAGGGCCACCTGATTTGGAGCCGACACCGGACATCTTGAACCCGCCAAATGCGTGGCGTTCAACCAGAGCACCCACGCTGGGCTTGTTCAGGTACAGGTTACCGACCCTGAATTCCTTGAAGGCCTTTTCCAGATGCTTGGGGCTTCTGGAGTATACGGCACCGGTCAATGCAAATCTGGTGGAGTTTGCGATATCCAACGCTTCATCAAAGTCCTTGGCCCGCATGATGGAAAGAACAGGTCCGAAGACTTCTTCCTGCGCAATGCGGTGTTCCTTGGTGATACCATCAACTACCAACAACGGGGTGTAGCAACCGCCCTTGTCGCGGTATTCAGCCGGGGCTTCCTGCTTAACAACCACGTTGCCTTCCTCTTCGGCTATTTTGCAGTACTCGAGCACGTTTTTCTGGGCTGCCTTATCGACAACCGGTCCCATGTAATTAGTAGGATCTTCAGCAGGTCCGAGCTTGATGGATGCTGCTGCCTCCTTCAAACGGTGTATAAAGCGGTCATAGATGGAATCAAGGACAATTGCGCGGGAACAAGCCGAGCATTTCTGGCCCTGAAAACCGAACGCTGCGTAAAGCACACCGAGTACGGCTTCATCAAGGTCGGCATCGTCGTCAATGATGATACCATTTTTACCGCCCATTTCCGCGATAACCTTCTTGCACTGTTCCTGACCGGGCTGAACCTTGGCAGCACGTTCCTGAATGCGCAAACCGACTTCCATTGATCCAGTGAAAGCAATCACTGAAACATCGGGATGATCAACCAGATAGTCACCCATTACGGAACCGCGTCCGGGGCAATAATTAAAAATGCCAGCGGGAAGACCTGCGGCCTTAAACATTTCTACAATGCCGTAGCCTACAGCAGATGAGATTCCGGCAGGTTTATAAACAACCGGGCAACCGGAAACAATTGCTGCGGAAACCATACCCACGCTGATTGCCAGCGGGAAGTTCCACGGGGCGATGACTGCGGCAACACCTTTACCCTGATAGAAATACTGTGCGTATTCCCCCGGAGCATTACCCATACGTCTGGGATCGCCAAGGCGAATCATTTCACGGGCGTAATATTCAAGGAAGTCAATGGCCTCGGCAACGTCAGCCTGAGCCTGATCCCACTGCTTACCTACTTCAAGGACCTGCAAGGCGCAGAGGTCATACATGTTGTCTTTAAGATATTGAGAAGCCTTAAGCAGATACTGGGCACGGTCTCCCGGCTCGACATCACGCCACTCAAGGTAGGCTTCTTTAGCAGTTGAAACAGCCTTATCGACTTCTGCGGTGCCGGCCTGACAAACGGAACCGATGATTTCAGAAGGATCAGCCGGATTGTAAGAATTGAGAGTGTCTTCGGTGACAACTTCCTGTCCGCCAATGTAGAGCGGATAACGCTTGCCGAAATCCTTGCGAATCTTAGCCATGGAAACAGGGAAACCATCGCGCTCTTCTTTGACGGTAAAGTCCGCAGGCGGAAAGTTGATAAATTTTGGAAGTTGTCCTTCAGGAAGTTCCTGATCTTTCTTGGGCGGCTTGGCATCAAGTTCACGCTGCAAGGTAATTTCAGGATTTTCAAGCAGGCGGCTTACGTCAGCTTCATCAGCAAATGTCTGCTTTAGGAAAGATTCGTTAGCAGTATTTTCCAGCAAGCGACGTACAAGATAAGCCATGCCCGGAATAAGATCACCGTAGGGGCAGTAAAGACGAACGCGCTTGGCAACATTCCTGAGGCCCTTACGAACAGGCTCAGCCATACCGTAAAGAACCTGAAATTCATATCTTTCTTCAGGAACACCAATATCATTGGCAACTTCCATTACAGAAGAGATGGAGCGGATGTTATGTGAAGCGCAGGCAAAATGACAAATATCATGATTCTCGAGAATCATCTTGGAAACACGCTCAAAGGCCATGTCGGATTCGGGCTTGTGGGTCCAGACTGGAACAGGCCAGTCGTTCTGCTTGGCGAGTACAGTTTCGTAATCCCAGTAAGCACCTTTTACCAGCCGGATGGAGATAGGCAGGTTTTCTTCGCGGGCCCACTCGATAAGAGAGGAAGCGTCATCGTCAACACTACGCAAGTAAGCCTGAAATACGATACCTAGATGCGGATAATCAGGATATTTTTTCCTGAACCGCTTATACATTTCAACGGTAGGCTCTTTATATTTGAGGGCTTCCATGTCGATACACATAAAGCCGTTCATGTCCATGATCTTCTTGTAAACAGGCTCAATGGCATCCATCATACCCCGCACGGTACCCTCAAGATCAACAGGCTTGGACTGGGAGTAAAATGCGGAAGGCTTTACAGCGACGTTGATTTTAGGAGCGTGTCCCCAATCAAGATCGCCGGAAGCATCGAGGGCATCCCACTTATTGTATTCTTTTTCGATTGCATCAAGGACTTCCAGATAACCGTCGCGGTAGGCAGCAGCTTCTTCATGGGAAACGGTAGCCTCACCGAGCAGATCAAGAACAAACGCAAAACCGTCCCTACGCAGTTTACGGATACCCTTAACCGCTTCTTTTGATTTCTGGCCGATGATAAACTGACGGGCCATACCTTCAATGTTTGAACGGATAGTCTTGTTCAGCACCTTGGCAACAAGGCCGCCGCCAAAACCGGTCTTGGTAGCACCCCATTTCAGTACATCAGGGATATTGCTGTCTTCGCCGGCAAAGTATTCTTCAATATGTCTTGATAAAGACTCGGAAGTATTCAGGTATGGCAGAACATCAACAAAGCGGAACATCTGGACCTTAAAATCTTCGTTTTTCATGGACCAGTCCATCACCTTACCTGTCCACCAGCCCTTGTTAAAGACCGAAGGTGCTTCACCGGAGATGGAATCAAAAAACTGTTTCCCGCGTTCGATTACTTTGCTGTCCAGAGTGGAGACTTCTGCGTTCATACCTGCCTCTCCTAAGATTTTTATGGTTCTTCAAAATCACATTTTGCAGACCGCTTAAAAATCACTCCAAACCTGAATCAACAGGAATTCACAGGCTCATATCACCGAGCCTGTTCACGGGATATTTGACAGTCTGCTATGATTCGTAATCATCCTCTTCCAGAGGAATTGCCCGAGACTCCTTGATGGTGTTTAATACGATAGTTGAGTTGGTGTCCCTGACGGTTTCGATTCTGCCGATATGCCCCAGCATAATGGCCAGTCCGTCAGTATCTTCACAACGGACTTTGATCAGGTAGCTGTCGCGTCCTGCACAGTAATGCACTTCCAAAACTCCGGGAACACGGGAGAGCTCTTCACCTGTAGAGGTTGCACCAACTCCCTCATTCACATTTACAAAGATGAATGCGGTGAGTGAACGTCCGACAGCTTTAGGATTAACAATGGCCTCATATCCGGTAAGCACTCCCTTACGTTCCAACTTACGGACACGCTCGAGAACTGCTGAAGGAGCCATGCCGACCTTTCTTGCGATATCGGCATTGGAGACACGCCCACTATTCTGAAGTATCGTCAGAATTCTACGATCAGTTTCGTCAATCTTTCTCTTATTCATTTTTCTTTTAGAATAAAATTCAATTTTAAAGGTTTTGTCAAGAAAAAAACCACTAAACAACACACAGCCAACCATCTAAAGTTAAGCAAAAAAATTGCATAAACGAATTAATTTCTGCATATTACATTCTATACCTGATTTTTTGAATGCTGCACACCCAAACATCTATTTTAGATTTTATCTCAAATGATTAATGAATCAACAAAATCTATCACAAACAACAAAACAAAACAGCTATCAATATTTAACAGGCATAACTAAAGATACTGGGCAGTGCAATACATTAACACAGGACAGAATAAGGATTAGTGTAAAGGTCCGATTTCAAAAAAACAGAAAATGCAACACAAAAACCGGGAGCAATGTAGACTATGCAAAACACCTGACGAATTAACAATTCATATTAAATAATAAAGGAGGACAAAGCAAGCACCCCGAACAATCTTCGGATTTCATAATTGCATGCTGATTTTTCATTGCAACCACCAAATGTTTCCAGCCGATAAGACTGAATCCGCAAAACCATCCTTTATCACTCTGAAATAAAAAGACGAATATTATTCACAAACAACTCATGAATTGACTGGATATATCTTTAGTCGTAAACATTCTCCGTTCACTCACATTTCAATCCCCTTCCACAGGAAAAGACATGTCATCACCAGCACTACTCTATTTCAAACTCATCGGTTCCGTAATTTTTTGGGGCGGCACTTGGATCGCCGGGCGAATTCTTGCCGGAGACCTAACCCCGTACTCCGCCGCTTTTCTGCGATTTTTCTTTGCTACTATATTTATGTTCTTTCTTTCATGCAGAGCAACAGGCAAGAAACCGAGCTGTACAAAAGAAGATATTCTGCCGCTGGCTTTCCTCGGCCTGACCGGGGTTTTCCTATATAATATATTATTTTTCAGCGGGCTACAGACTGTTACTGCTGGAAGAGCTGCACTGATCATTGCGGCAACACCGACATTCATAGCCCTTGGGTCTGCTATTGTTTTCAAGGAAAAATTTAATGTTTGGAAGATTGCCGGATTCATCCTGGCCCTGACCGGAGTCAGCACCATTATCGGTCACGGCAACCCAATTTCTATTATCACCGAAGGAACAAGCTTCGGGGATTTGTGCATCATCGGTTGTGTGATAAGCTGGGCAGCATATTCGTTGGCAGGAAAGCCAGTCATGAAGAAGATCCATCCCATCGAGATGGTCTACTGGTGCTGCCTGTTCGGAACGGCGATGCTGTTAGGTCCGGCCCTGTACCATGGCCTTGCATCTGAAATTATGAGTGCTTCACTTGTTGATTACACCTGCATTCTCTACCTTGCCCTGCTTGGCACAGGGCTGGGATTCAGCTGGTATTTCGAAGCCATGCAGGTAATCGGGCCTTCCAAAACAGGTATTTTCATCAACCTTGTCCCGGTTGTAGCAGTCTTCCTCGGAGCCATCATGCTTGGCGAACCCGTTGACCTGTTCCTCATAACCGGAGGAGCGTTGACCATCTTCGGGGTCTGGCTGACCAACCGCAACTAGACTTGTTATTAAAAACATGGAAGATTACATTTTGATGCGCTACGCGCTTTAGATAAACTGATTTCGCCTCCGGCGGGCAAAGGGCCCGAGGCCCTCTGCACTCCAAGTAGGGCTTTGCTGCTGGAAACAACACATTGCAATATATTACATTCAAGCATTCCTCGCCAGAAGGCGTGCGAACACAAATTTAAAACAATAAAAACGGCGAAGCCTTAATAAAAAGTTTTGGGATTCTTAAACGCTTTTTCAAAAGGGTTTAAGGCCCCCGGCAGGGTCGCCGAAGGCATACAAATATGTACGACGCAGATGATTTATATAATGAAGAAGAGGAATATTCCGGTCCTAGTAGATCGCAGAAGAAGCGTGAGATGATCGCTCTGCAAAAACATGCTGAGAAACTCATGACTCTCAGCCCGGAATTGGTCAAAAAATGCGGCCTGCCGGACTACTTCATTGAAGAAGTGCTGGATGCCATGGCAATTAAATCCCATGAAGCCAAACGCCGCAAAGTCCAGTATATCGGAAAACTTATCCGTGATGTGGACACCCAGCCGCTTATCGATTTCCTTGAAGATATCGAAACCGGAAACAAAGCCGACAACATGAAGTTTCACGCCCTTGAAATCTGGCGTGCAAAGCTCATTGATGGCGATTTTTCCGTATTCGATGAAATTATGGAGCAGCACCCTCAGGCTGACCGCCAGCGCCTCTCACAGCTGGCACGCAATGCAAAAAAAGAAAAAGCACAGTCCAAGCCGCCAAAGGCTGCTCGTGCACTTTTTAAGGCTTTACGCGAATTATCTGAATAGACGGACTTGACTCAGTAGAATAGATTCTTACTTTACTTATGTTGTGAATTAATTCACACTCCATTTTCCAAGTAAACAATCAAGGAGAGATATCGTGAGCACTTATATGTTTAAAGGTGTTGAACTGGAAGAAAGGACCTGCCCCCACTGCGGCGAAAAGCTTGCTCCCTGGCTGGCTCCGCCGGAATCAGGTTGGGGTGTAATCGTAGCCTGCGACAATAACGATTGCCCGCACTACGTTGGTTCTGACTGCGACATCATCAACAAACGTGATGATTCCAATCTCGGTTGCCGCTATGCGGAAAACCCCGATAACAAATACACTCCTTTCAACCTCCTTGCATGGACAAGATAGAAATCTACTGCAAATACAGTAAGTAAAAAGTCCCCGTGAACCCCGGTTTGCGGGGACTTTTTTGGACGTTGTATTGACAAAGCAAATCACAACTTCTATTTCAGGGTTCCCCGAATACAATCTATCTTTCCCGCGAGGGTTTCTAATGTCTTTTCTTCAATCCCAATATGTTGCGGTAGTCGCTCTGCTCACAGCGGTACTGCTCTGGTCCAGTTCTTTCATCGCGCTCAAGATTGCCATGGCGGTCTATGATCCCACATTCGTAATCTTCGGCAGGATGATGCTGGCTTCACTCTGTTTTCTATTTTTTATTCCGAACTTCAAAAAACAGTCTATCCGCAAAGGTGACTTCAAATGGCTGGTCTTCATGGCTTTTTGCGAGCCGTGTATGTATTTCGTTTTTGAAAGTCAGGCCCTAACCATGACTTCCGCCTCACAGGCCGGAATGATCTGCGCCACATTGCCGCTGCTCATGGCAGTTGCCGCCCGTTTTATCCTCAATGAAAAACTTAGTCGCAGAACTTTAATTGGTTTTTTATTAGCTGTATGCGGTGGCATCTGGCTTTCCCTCTCTTCCGAATCGACTGAAAACGCGCCCAACCCGGCTATGGGTAACTTCCTAGAATTTCTCGCCATGTGCTGCGCCGTGGGCTACATGACTGTGCTCAAGAAAATGACTGCCCACTATTCCACCCTCTTCCTGACCGCATTTCAGGCTTTCATGGGGGCCATATTTTACCTTCCGCTACTGGCCCTACCCTCCACTAACATCCCCACATTTTTCGATCCGCTGGCAGCAGGAAGCATTATCTATCTCGGTATATGCATCACCATCGGGGCCTACGGACTTTACAACTTCGGTATGTCCAAACTCCCGGCGAACCAAACGACAGCCTATGTAAACCTGATTCCGGTCTTCACGCTTTTCCTAGGCTGGCTGATTCTTGATGAGACCTTCACCACCGTGCAGTTCTTTGCAGCAGCGTTAGTGATGGGCGGGGTAATCCTGAGTCAGGACAAGAAAAGCGGATAGGACTCCTAAAAGCTTTCGATAAGCTTCGCATAGAGCTTAAATAGACATCACCCAAAAAATAAAACTCGCAATATCTTTACAGACATCGCGAGTTTTTTTGTGCGCTCCCAAAATTTAATTATACATCAATAAAAATCGGCAAATCAGGCAATTCAATACCATCCGTTCTGGCAGCTTCTTCAAGCAACCGGGAAACGGCCTGCTCCCCTTCTTCGCCCACATCATCGGAATAATCAGTGACGAAGGTCTTAATGTGCTGATGAATGACATCGTCATCCATTTCCTGTGCATGCTCTTTGATATAGGGCCATGCGGCTTCTTCATCTACGTAGGAAAGAGTCAGGGATTTGCGGATAGCGGAGTTGAACATGGCTGCGGTTTCAGAACCGAGAGAACGTTTTATGGCAATGGAACCGAGCGGAATGGGCAGGCCGGAGAAATTCTCCCACCACTGTCCAAGGTCGGTAAGCTCGGAGAGGCCAAGTGCTTCGTAGGTAAAACGTCCTTCATGAATTACCACCCCGGCATAGACTTCTCCATTCCGGATGGCAGGCATGACCTGATCGAAAACCATCTCGACCAACTCAACCTTGATTCCGGCTTCGCGGCACATGAGGCTGAACAGTAAATTTGCAGTGGTATTGCGGCCCGGTATGGCAATACGCTTGCCATCAAGGTCTTTGATGGTGCAAGGTGCTCCGGTGAGCAGCAACGGCCCTACGCCACGGCCCATGGCTCCACCGGCACGCAACAGGATGTAATCCTCCATGATGTGTGCAGCGGCGTGGACGGAAACTTTACAGATATCCATTGTCCCGGACCGGGCCATGGAGTTAAGTTCCTCCACATCTGCGAGGGTGACATCCAGTTTGTGAGGGTCTATGCTGACTGCCCCGCTAGCGAGGGCATGAAAAATAAATGTATCGTTTGGACAGGGCGAATAGCCCAATTTCAATAATTTGCTCATGGACAATGTATTTATATTTTTAAGAGCCGGAAATCCAGTGTTGACATGGTTGGAAGCGAATTTTATCTACGGCTGAACAAAGGTGAACATAAATGATCTCAAAAAATTACTTCAAAAATGCCGGACTCGGAGACATCCTCGACAAAGTTCTTGCCGAAGAACGACTCTCCATTGAGGACGGGCTTACCCTCTTCAACTGTCCCGATCTTAACGCACTCGGCGCACTGGCCTCCATCCGCAGACGCCAATTGCACGGCAGTAAGACCTTCTATGTAATTAACCGCCACATCAATTACACCAACATTTGCGTAAACGGCTGCCTGTTCTGCGCTTATGCGCGCAAGCCGGAAGAAGACGGTTCTTTCAAACTCAGCAAGGAAGATATCCTCAAAAAACTTGAGGAAGCACCTATCCCGCCGCGCGAAGTTCACGTGGTTGGCGGCTGTCATCATAATATCCCGCTCTCTTTTTTTGAAGAAACCTTCGCTGAAATCAAAAAGATTCTCCCGCAGACAGTGATTAAATCTTTTACCGCAGTAGAAATTGACCATTTAGCAAGCACCGAGAGTATCTCCACAATTGAAGTGCTCAAACGCCTTAAGACTGCCGGTTCCGAAATGCTCACCGGAGGCGGTGCTGAAATTTTTAATCCTGAAGTCCGCGCCAAAATTTGCCCGGAAAAGCTCCCCGGCAAAGAATGGCTGCGTATTCACGGAGAAGCCCATGAACTGGGATTCACCTCAAACTGTACTATGCTTTACGGTCACGTTGAATCCTACGCGGACCGTGTTGATCATTTAGATCAATTACGTCGCCAGCAGGATATTTCCGGCGGTTTCAACTGCCTGATTCCACTCCCCTTCCTCACCGAGAACAGCAGGCTTAAAGTCGATAATCCGCTCACCGGAGTTGATGAACTGCGTAATATCGCGGTCAGCCGCCTCATGCTCGACAACATCCCGCATATCAAGGCTTACTGGGTAATGCTTGGAGTCAAGCAGGCTCAAACCGCACTGCATTTCGGTGCTGATGATTTTGACGGAACCGTTGTTGAAGAAAAGATCGGGCACATGGCCGGAGCAAAGTCCGAGCAAGGTTTAACCCGCACAGAGCTGGAAGAAATGATTGTCGGTTGCGGTTTCACCCCGGTGGAACGCGACGCTGCTTTTTATGAGGTCTAGTAACATGGAAAATCTTACACAAAGCCCCACTGAAGTTCTTGAAATCGGCGAAAAAGTTCAGGCCGGGGAACGCATAAATTTTGATGAAGCTGTCACTTTGATGGAAAAGGCTGATCTTTTTGATCTTGGCAGCCTTGCCCATTCCATCAGGACGAAAAAACATCCCGTACCGAACGTTACTTATGTAATCGACCGCAACATCAACTATTCAAATATTTGTGATTGCGGTTGCCGATTCTGCGCATTTTATGTCGCTCCCGGTAAAGACGGCGGCTTCGTAATCAGCAAGAAGGAACTAGGCCGGAAAATTCAGGAAACCATTGATCTGGGCGGCACCCAGATTCTCATGCAGGGTGGTCATCACCCGGACCTTACCCTCGATTTTTATGAGGAGATGCTGCGTTTCATTAAGGATAATTACCCTGTCCATATCCATGCTTTCTCTCCACCTGAAGTTGTTTACTGGAGCGAGCTTAACGGAATTTCCATCAAGGAAGTTCTCAAACGGTTGATCGCCGCTGGTCTGGCTTCCATTCCCGGTGGTGGTGCTGAAATTCTTGTAGATGAAGTTCGCAGCCATATCGCACCGAAAAAATGTAGTACAGCCAAGTGGCTGGAAGTTATGGAAACCGCTCACAATCTCGGTTTGCGCACTACTGCGACCATGATGTTCGGTCATGAAGAACAGCCTGTTGACCGCATTAAGCATCTTTTCGCCCTACGCGAGATCCAGGATCGTACTGGCGGGTTCACAGCCTTTATCCCTTGGACCTTCCAGCCCGATAACACAAATATTCCTGACGCTAGGAAGATGACCAGTGTTGAATATCTGCGCATGCTTGCAGTTTCCCGAATCGTACTCGATAACTTCGATAACGTGCAGGTTTCATGGGTTACCATGGGACCAAAAATCTCGCAGCTTGCCCTTTACTACGGCGGTAACGATTTTGGCTCAACCATGATTGAGGAAAATGTTGTTAAAGCAGCAGGTGTCAGCTTCAGGCTTTCTGAGGCCGAGATACACAACCTGATCAAGAAAGCTGGATTCGTACCCAAGCAGAGGCTTATGGACTACACCCTAGCGGAGAACGCCGATGGATAAAGTCAAAGTTGGGCGAATCTCTTATCTGAACGTACTACCCATCTACCATCCGCTGGAGTCCGGGTTAATCGCCAATGACTTCGAATTTGTCTATGGCCCACCTGCGCAGTTGAATAAAATGATGTCTGAAGGTTTAATGCATATTGCATCCAACTCAAGCATCGAATATCTGCGCCATTCCGGGCAGTACCTGCTGTTACCCAATCTTGCTATCGGCAGCCGTGGACCTGTTCAATCAGTAATTATGATCAGCCGCAAACCTCTAGAACAGCTCAAAGGCTGCAATGTGCTGGTCAGTGCCCAGACACATACATCTGCCGCCTTGCTTAAAATCCTGCTTTCGGAATACATTCCCCTTAATGCAACCTATAAAACAGGTAACGCAACTGAGAGACTTGAAGCAGGAGATAAGCCCGAAGCAATTCTGTGCATTGGTGATGAGGCGTTGAACCTTCGCAGGCATGAAGAGTACCCGTACATATTCGATCTTGGTGAAGAATGGATTCGCTGGACAGGACTCCCCTTCATTTTCGGGATATGGACGGTACGCCGCGATGCAGCAAAACGTGATGATGTGAAACAAGCTGTGCGTGATCTAATCAAAGCCAAAGAATGGGGTCAGGCTAACATTGAAAAAATTTGTGCAATGACGGCAGCCAAGACAATGCTCAATCTTGAAGAAAGCCGTTCATATTATGATGGTCTTGTCTACGACCTTGGTAATACCGAAATCAAAGGTCTTAAGGTGTTTTCAAAATATCTGAAAAAAACAGGACAGATTGATCACATTCCTGAATTGGAATTTATCGAAATTTAACTTTTTCTCTGACCCGTCCTGAAATAGATTG
>DDLU01000177.1 GCA_002340305.1 Desulfovibrio sp. UBA2564 | reverse complement strand
CTTTCCATAAATGAATTTTCTGTTGGCGAGGGGGCAATTGTCGGTCTTGCCGGACACAACGGCAGCGGCAAGAGTACTCTCATGCGCATGCTCGCTTTTCTGGAAAGCCCGGATTCCGGTAAAATTTATTATGACGGTAAGACTGTCCAAGAGCCGGGGTTATGGCTGCGGCGTGAAGTGACCATGCTCACTCAGGAGCCGTATCTGCTCAAACGTTCCGTATCTGCAAATGTAGCCTACGGCCTTGAGTTGCGCGGTGAGAATGAAGCTGATGAGAAGGTAGCTGATTCCCTTGCAAAAGTCGGTTTGGAACCTGAAAAATTTATGCAGCGTAACTGGTTTGAGCTTTCAGGCGGGGAAGCACAGCGCGTTGCCCTCGCTGCGCGGCTGGCAATCAATCCAAGAGTGCTGCTTCTTGATGAGCCCACTGCCAGCCTTGATTTAGAATCTACGCAACTGATCCATGAGGCCGCAGTTTCCGCCCGTGAAGAGCAGGGCACTACCCTTGTCATCGTCAGCCACGATCACCTCTGGCTGGAAGAGGTCTCTGATACAATTTTTCGTTTGGACAGCGGTCAGTTGGCCGGCTGATGCTCAGGTTTGAGCAGGTCATTCACTGTCTTGACCGGGGAGAAGGTGCTAAGGGGCACCTCAACAAATATTGTCGTCCAGTCAGCCATGGACCCGTTCCAAAGTCCGGGAAGTTCCATAGCTTTAAGGTCCTGACCGTCCTTTGATTTAACTGAGATGAAGCCTGTATCTTTGTCTATCCGCTCCAGTAGATTGAAAGGTTTGCCTTCATAGTCGCGCAGGCCGCAGATGATATCCACCGGATTAAAATGGGTGGCTTTGCTCATGCAATCTGCCTGAGTAGGATTATCTAAATCAACCTGACTTTTTTCTACAATCTGCCGTGCCGGTATTCCATCCGGCCCGATCACCCAGAAAGGTCCTCCACCCGGTTCACCAGTGTTTTCAACCATCCCGCAAATCCTGATGGGGCGGTCCAGCTTACTAAGCAGCCATGTGCATTTGCCGTCATCTGAGATCCCTTCATAGAAGTCAGGCAGTTCGATGGATAGCCGTTCGGTCAGGAATTTTTCGATCACAGCCAGTTCATCCTGATTGATTTTAGTCTGTTTGAGGCTGCGGATGTGCTTAAAAATCTCATCTTGTAATTCTACAAGTAGACCGCCGAGCACTTGTTTGTACTCGATAGTATCTGCTTTCAGGTAATCCGGGGCTACGTTGTCTATGTTCTTTAAAAAGACAATGTCGCCTTCAAGGTCATTCAAATTTACGAGCAGCGCACCATGTCCGGCAGGTCTGAAGAGCAAATGCCCGTCGTTGGTGCGGAATCCTTCGTCACGGAGGTCAACGGCGATGGTATTGGTCTGTTTGCGCTGCTCAGAGTATGAAATGTGAAATTTTATGTCCTCGTGCCTCTTCAAAACACTTTTGATATGTTCTTTTATTCTATGTTCATGTTCCGGTGAAACAGTGAAATGGATGCGGACGCTGTTGGAATCATCCTTGGTATATTCGATGGCTTCGTTAATGTGTTCGGCGAAGGGGGTCCGGGATGATTCCGGGTAGTTATGGAATGGAATCAACCCCTTGGGCAGGTTGCCGTAGTTTAATCCTTCGGGGCTGAGCACATAGTGCAGGATGGTTCTGAAGTCTTGATTCCCGTAAGTTTCATCAAAATCAATACCCGCGTTAAGCATGGTTCCTGTCAGTTCGCCATGGAAGGCGAACCGGGGCAATGCCTCAATAAAAGTGCGGCAAAAAACGACATTCTCATCGTTTCCACTAAGGTCATAAATTTCGGATTCATCTGAATTGTAGACAGCCAGAAGTGATTTAAACATGCGTGTGGCTGCGCCGGATGCCGGAACAAATTTAGTTACCCGGCCTTGGGAGACAGTCTGTTTATATATTTCTTGTAAGCGGGAACGTTCGGCTTCATTGATTATTGTGATGCCGTCGCCGGGGATGCAGGGCCTGAGTAAGGGCGTGCTGGGAAAACCAGCGCGAAACCTTCTTATCTGTTCAATGATTGTCTCTTCTGCCACTCCGCTATGAATAATTTGCTGGATAATTGTTTCAGCTTCTTTGAGCAGTGCTTCCAAACTGTTTTTCTTATTTGAAGACTTCATTTTTGGTTTTCTCCTGTAACAGAATAAACTGATGATTATTGAGTTTATATCATCTTGGGGGAATAGGCGCTATATCTGAGATGAGAAATGTCATTTCTTTCTTGTTTATAAGGATTTCAAGTGGATTTAGGTCTCCCGTGCTGTTATCTTAAGTTTAATCCCCGGAGCAGTAGGAGGAGGTATGAAAAAAAGCAGTTTCAAAGTTCAAAAACAGAATGATCGTAAGAGTCTTACCGAGGACATCAGAAATCATGTGATTTATTCTTTGAGCAAAGAAGTTAAGGACGCCAGCGAATGGGATGCAGGTAAAGCACTCGCCCTTGCTTTGCGTGACCGTTTGGTAGAGCGGATGATTGAAACCCGCGACCGCTACCGCAAGGTCAAAGCCAAGCGGATGTATTACTTTTCCATTGAATATCTGCTTGGTCGCTGTTTGGGGAATTCCCTGTGCAATATGGAACTGCTCGACCTTTGCGAAGATATTTTCAAAGATTTAGGCTATGATCTGGATGAGGTCCGGGCCAGTGAGCGTGACCCGGCCTTGGGTAACGGCGGCTTGGGGCGATTGGCTGCCTGCTTTCTTGACTCTCTGGCTACTCTCGGTCTGCCGGGGTGTGGATACGGAATCCATTACGAGTAAGGACTATTCCGGCAATCTATCCATAACGGCTATCAGAAGGAACTTGCTGATTACTGGATGATGGAAGGTATGCCTCTCCAGATTGCCCGTCCTGACCAGTCTGTGATTGTTCCGTTGTACGGCAGGGTGGAAAGTGCGGTGGCTCCCGGTGGTGATTACCTGCCCATGTGGGTGGATTGGGATGATATTATCGGCGTTCCCTACGATATCCCTGTGGTCGGTTATGGCGGTAAAACCGTAAACTATCTGCGCCTGTTCGCGGCCAAGGCTTCCCAGAATTTTGATATGGCTATTTTCAATCATGGAGACTACATCCGGGCGGTGCAGCGCAAGATTGAGTCTGAGATGGTTTCCAAGGTTCTCTATCCCACTGAATCTGTTTCATTTGGTAAGGAGTTACGGTTGGTGCAGGAGTATTTTCTTGTAGCCTGTGGCTTACGCGATATTACCCGCAGGTTTGTTGCCCAGAATAAGAATTTTGAAGAATTTGCAGATTACGTAGCCATTCAGCTTAACGATACCCATCCGGCCCTGACTGTGGTGGAATTGATGCGCTATCTTGTGGATGAGCGGCGCATTGATTGGGAAAAGGCTTGGGATATTACCCGGGCAACCTGCGCATACACCAATCACACCCTTTTGCCTGAGGCACTGGAATTGTGGTCGGTTTCATTGATTGAGAAAGTCCTGCCACGCCATTTGCAGATCATTTATGAGATTAACAGCCGATTCTTGAAGAAGGTTGAAGGTAAATATCCTGATGATAATGAAAAGCTGCGGCGCATGTCCCTGATCTGTGAAGAGGGGATCAAGAAAGTGCGCATGGCAAATCTTGCGGTAGTCGGTTCGCATTCGGTGAACGGGGGTTCCGCTCTTCATTCCGAATTGGTCAAGACCCGCTTGTTTCCTGATTTCCATGAGCTTGAGCCGGATAAATTTAACAACAAGACTAACGGTGTCACACCGAGGCGTTGGATGCTTAAGGCTAACCCTCCGCTTTCCTCATTGCTGACCGATACCCTCGGTGCCTGCTGGATTACTGATTTAAGCAAACTACACAAGTTGGACGGTTATATGAATGACCGTGAATTCCGCGCCAGATTCATGCAAGCTAAGCAGGATAATAAAATACGGCTGGCTAACTTCATCAAAGCAACTCTGGACGTAAACATTCCACCGGATGCTATATTCGATATTCAGGCCAAGCGCATTCATGAATACAAAAGGCAGTTGCTTAATGTTCTGCACATAATTCACCGCTACCTTGAGATGGTGGATAATGAAGTAGAGCCTTCGTCTGCACAGGCTTTTATCTTCGCCGGCAAGGCTGCCCCCGGATATTGGGAAGCCAAGCAGATCATCAAGCTGATCCATTCTGTGGCTAATGTGATCAATAATGACCCACGCACCAAAGGTCTGCTCAAGGTAGCTTTTGTGCCTGACTACCGGGTTTCCCTTGCTGAAAAGATTATCCCTGCCTGTGATGTAAGTGAGCAGATTTCAACTGCCGGAACCGAGGCTTCGGGAACCGGAAATATGAAGTTTGCCATGAACGGAGCATTGACTGTCGGGACATACGACGGGGCTAATATTGAGATGCTGGAAGAGGTCGGCGGAGATAATTTTTATCTCTTTGGCTTGAAGCAGGAAGAGGTGGAAAAAACCTTGCGTGAAGGCAGCTACCATCCCCGTGGAATCTACAACCATAGCCCGGAAATCAGACAGGTCTTCAGTGCTCTGCTGGAGAACAGATTCTCGCCCGATGAACCGGATTTGTTCCGCTGGGTGGTTGATAAGCTGCTCTCTGATAATGAGCAGTATATGCATCTGGCAGATTTTAAATCATATTGCGAAGCGCAGAAGCAAATAGTCAAGGATTATAGCGATAAGGAATTATGGTCTGGAAAGGCGATTTTGAATACCGCGCGGATGGGTAAATTCTCAACGGACAGAACCATGCAGGAATACGCAGAGGATATCTGGAACATCAAGCAGGTGAAGGGATAGGTATTAAAGAAATGGAAAGGGCCGCCTTCG
>DDLU01000238.1 GCA_002340305.1 Desulfovibrio sp. UBA2564 | reverse complement strand
CGTCTACTTTATCGGCGGTTGTATCATGGACGCACTGGCTTTAATCATGCTGACCATTCCGGTTTTCTACCCGGTGATTACCACACTGGGTTTCGATCCCATCTGGTTCGGGGTAATCATCGTGCTGGTCACTCAAATCGGTGTCATCACACCACCTGTCGGAATCAATGTCTACGTGGTCTACGGCATGGCCCAAAAATTTGCCCCGGATATCACTCTGGAAGATATATTCAAGGGAACCATGCCATTCCTGCTGGCAATTATGGTAGGGATAATACTCTTCGCCATCTTCCCGCAAATCATCCTGTATCTGCCGCAGGCAATGTATTAAACCAGCAGCGTAAACCAAAAATCAAAGCCGCAGTACAATTTGGTGCTGCGGCTTTGTTCTTTTCAACGGGAAAATAATCAAAAAAACAACCTCATCCCTATCACAAGCACAACCATAAAAATTATTGTCATTCCGGTCCCAGCACGTAGATAGTCAACTGCCTTCAATCCGGCAGGACGCATAATTAAAGCATTTACCTGATGAGTGGGCAGAACAAAAGTATTTGAGGCTGCAAGAGCAACGGTCATGGCTGCAACACGCGGATCAACCCCGCAAGACAACGCAAGGTTCATTGACAACGGAACAAGCAGAACCGTGGCCCCCACATTGGAAGTGAATAAAGTAAAAAAAGAGGTTAGCAGCCCGATGTAAATAAGCAGCACCGTCGGTGAAGGCACCCCGACAGCATTCATTAATATATCAGCGATTAACTTGGCCGCACCGGTATTTTCAAACGCAAGCCCAAGCGGAATCAATCCGGCAAGGAGAAATACTGTCATCCAATCCACTGAGCGGTATGCTTCATCAATAGTTAGCACCTTGCCCAGTATCATCGACATTGCCCCAAAAAGAAGAGCGATGGAAAGCTGAATATCCAGCACCAAAATCATGAACATGGTAGACACCAGACAGGCAAGGGCAAACGAAGCTTTTGATTCTCGCAAAAGCTCACCTTTAACCTGTTCGGTAAAAACAAAATCATTCTGATCTTTGAGCTGATGGAATGCAGACCATTTTCCGTGCAACAATAAAGCATTACCTTCGCTTACAACCAGATTCGAAAGGTCACTGATAATCATCTCATGCCCGACGTACACCGCTAAGGGAACAACTCCATATTTTTTACGCAGTTGGATATCGCCGACTGTCATGCCGGCTAATTGCGAACGGGGAGACACGATGCCTTCCATTATCCCTGAATTAGAAGGCGCAAGATCATCGACAAAAACTTTTACTTCTGGAGAAATGGTCCACCCATAATCTGCTGCGAGCTTTTCAATGAACATGGCTTCACCAATTACTGCGATAGTATCGCCCGGACAAAGAGAATCTTCAGGACGCGGAGCAACATTTCTTCTATGGGTAGACGCATTATATGAAGCAAGAACCGAACAAGCATAATTAGAACGAATTTGGAGCTCGGAAAGACATTGCTCACTAAACCCGTGCTCAGGAATTTTCATTTCATAAATTTCACCAACTTCATGGTAGGTTTTATCCAACATGGGAGAAAGCGGGCCGCTGATCTTATACTGCCTGCTACGCGGAAGAATCCATTTTCCAAAAACAACAAAATAAAGCAACGCAGAAACAATCAGCATTATCCCAATTGGTGTCATGCTAAACATCCCGAAATGCTGATAGGATACGCCTCTGACTGTCAGCAGATCATTAAGTAAAATAAGAGGACTCGATCCCACAAGAGTGAGTGTACCACCGATAATTGCGCAGAAAGCCATAGGCAATAAAATATGCGATGCCGGCACACCGGTTTGAGTAGCTATCCTTCGCGCAGCAGGCATAAAAAGTGCCGCTGCACCTATGTTCTGCATAAATCCGGATATTACAGCCACTGTAACCGCAACCATTGAGGTGATCTTACTTTCGTCTCTCCCGGCAAACCTTAAAATTACCTGAGCCAGCTTGTTCATGACTCCGGTCTTATCCAGCCCGGCACCAATAATGATCACCGCGATGATGGAAACTACAGCATTACTACTCAATCCGCTGATAGCCTGTTGAGGAGTTACAAGCCCCAGCAAAGGAAGACAGACCATGACCATGATTCCAACCATGTCCACACGGACCCATTCAAAAATGAAAAGAAGCACGACTAAAAAAAGGACTGCGAGAACCATGATAATGTCGGGAGTAATTGGCATATTGAAATTAAATTCCTTTTTGTACGAATTTTTTAAGCTTAACTAAAAATGCCTGACTTCTTTTTCTAAGACAAGGGAGAGTTTGACCTAATGATATAATCAACAAAATGCCTCACCTTATCACCAGTAGAGCAATCTATTTATTAGCCTTGACTTATATGCAAAAGACAATAGAGTTTAGTGCAAAAATAACAAGGAGAATTAAAATGCAAAAGGACATGCATTATTACGGGACCTACGCATTGGCGAGGGCAGCTGGGATAAAGCCTGAAGATGCACAAATTATCGCCTCAGCGGCGCAATTTGTTGATGATAATGAAAAAAAAGTTGAAATTGATTTTACGGATAAGGGTAGCCTATATTCACGTCCGACTGGACATAATATTTTTGACATTGACAACAGAGATACTGATGATCAAAGAGTTGTCTGGGTGCCTTTCCATTTTCTTCCGGGTGGAGCAGGATACACATTTGAAGAAAAAATTGTTTGCCAAATGGACAGCGGAATAGCCCGGGAAATGTGTGCAAACTATCAGGCTAAAAAAGATAAAAAATTCTATCGTGAATTGATCGGGATTGCGGCTCATGTTTATGCAGATACTTTTTCCCATTATGGTTTCTCGGGACTAAGTTCTGATCAAAATGATATTGACAATGGAAGCATTGAACTTGATCCTTCGCTAGGTGACGATTTCAAGGACAAAATCAAAGGTGGAGATAGCGATTTTTTACGTAAATTTGTTTCGCATGCAGCGGAAAAAGCATCTAAAAAATTAGGGCATGGAAGCGTTCTGGAATATCCTGATATTCCATGTTTAAAGTGGTCTTTCAAATATGAACACAGGGAAGGCATCATCAACCGCGACAATCCGGCAACATTTCTTCAGGCCTGCGAGGCCTTATATAATTTCTTTCGAGAAGTGTGCGAAAACTATCCTGAAATATACGAAGGTTCTCATAGAAACTTTGCTGAAATTAAAAATACTCTTCAGTCAGACATCATCCCCTATCAAGATCTTGTTGAAGGAAGAATCGAAAAATGGAAAGATTCATTTCGTGACCCTACATCAAATTTTACTCCAACAGGTGAAGAATTTCTTGAATACCTTGGTGACAAATGGAATGAGCAAAGAGAGTCATTAGACGATACTGCTCATTCATCTGAAGTTGTAGATCGCCCTGTATATCAGTTTTACAAAGCAGCTTCCTATCATAGACATTACATACTTCGAGACCTTTTGCCGGAGAAAAAGATTGTAGTATCCTAATCACAAAATTCCCCTAATGGTGAAGTGCAGTATGCCCCCGTCAGGTAGACAAGGCTAAAAGCCCCTCTAGGCTTAACCTTAAATTTGATCATTCGGGCGTGTGCCCCCTTGTTTGGGGTAGAGCCAAATACCTACGAGAAGACAT
>DDLU01000100.1 GCA_002340305.1 Desulfovibrio sp. UBA2564 | reverse complement strand
ACCTGTCCCCCCACCGGGGTCGCCGCACGAGGCTGTTCCTGCTGCACAGGACTCTGCTGTTGCGGGACCGGAGCGTTGAGGGCACCTGAAAAAACCGACCTTAATTCCGCTTCTACCACACCGAGGCCGCTGGCGACCTTGGGCAGATAAAACGCACGCAAAGACGCACTGTTCATCCTCTTCAGGAAGTTCTGCGCCCAATCCATAACTTCACGGGGTGAATACCCCTTCTGCAGTGTTTCCAGACTGAATTCCAAACCGTCACGGGCCTTATCCAAAAACACCTGAAATCCTTCTGCTCCTTGAGCCTGAAGGATGCTATCCACGTCCTCCCCGTCAGGGAGAACTACCACACCGCAGGAAACACCCTGCGTAAGAATCATTTCCGAACTGCGCAGGGCCGCTTTAAGCCCGGCAGCATCCCCGTCAAAAACGAGGTCAATTTTTGAGCAGAACCCGGAAAGCCGTTTAACCTGATTCGGGGTCAGTGCCGTACCCAGGACCCCGCATGAATTTGTATAACCGAACTGGTGCAGGGAAATTACATCCATGTACCCTTCTGTAAGCAGGGCCCGCTTGGTCCGGGCAATGGAGTTCCTAGCCGTTGAAAGACCGTACAGGTGCTCCCCTTTTTTATAAATAGGGGTATCGCTACTGTTTAAATACTTCGGTTCTCCATCTGTAATTATTCTTCCGCCAAAAGCAATAACCCTGCCCGATAAATTTGTAATCGGAAAGATCAGCCTTGCACGGAAACGGTCATAAGTGCGGCCTTTGGCATTTTGGGAAAGCAGTCCTGCCTTGACTCCCTGTTCGGCTGTATAACCTTTCGAAATCAAGAACTTTTCCAATCCCTGCCAATCTTCGGTGCTGCACCCCAGACCGAAAGATTCGACAACAGAGGAATCCATCCCCCTGCCCTCGATATATTTTCGAGCTACACGCCCTTCAGGAAGCTTGAGCATGCGGCTGAAATACTTCGCCGCCTGCTCATGCATATCCATGAAAATTTTACGTTCAGAACTTCTCTTGGCTGCCTGCGGATCAACCTTACCGGGAGAAAGCTCTACTCCGGCTTCTGCTGCAAGAGCCTCAAGAGCATCTTTGAATTCGACTCCGTTGATATGGGAGTAAAAATCAAAAATATCCCCGGAAGCCTGACAACCGAAGCAGTAAAAGAACCCTTCATCGCCATTAACACTAAAGGAAGCACTCTTTTCATTATGAAAAGGACACAATCCCATCCAGCGCCCGGACACAGGTTTGAGTTCTACATACCTGCGCACGATATCAACGATGTCAAGACGTTCTTTGATGGCTTCTATAGCAGCTCTGTCCAAAGAATCCTCCGTAACATCATCGAAACATTTCGAAACAGTTGAAATAATGCACAATCATCGCAGCCTAGAAATCCATAGCACGGCCTGCAAAAATTTGCACTAAACTAATTCAACCTCAGTCATGCCATCGCCGCCCCGGTCTTCCGGAGCAAGGCTGTACCCGGTAACTGCAGGATTGCCATCAAGAAAAATATGCACTTCGCGGCGCAATGCCCCGGTTCCACGACCATGAACAATTTCAAGCTCAGTGGCTCCGTGCAGCAATGCCTGATCGAAGAAACGGGCCAGCTCACTAATCGCAATATCTGCACGTTTTCCGCGCAAATCGACCTTGAGCGTCATTTCACCCTTGGGCACTTTCTTGCCAGACTTACCAACTGCTTTCTCCACAGACTGGCGCACCTTTTCCTGAACGGCCTTTTTACCTACAGGACCAAGCTGATCTGCGGGAATCCACATGGCCACGCCGTCCATATCAACCTTAACCCGCTTCTTGCGTTCATCCTTTTCGATGACTACACCCTTGCGGTTCCAACTGATGTTCAGAATCGGCTTGCCGACCTTGATATCATCAAAGGAAAACGGCTTCACATCCGCCTTGGGCTTTTCATCGCCGCCGAGAGTTCCTCTGGCTTCGGAAAGTTTCTTAAGAGCCTGCTTGCGGCCGATCTTGCCGTCCTGCCACTCTTTAAGAACATTCTGAGCCTGCTTTTTCACATCAGCAAGTACAGTGAGACGTTCTTTTTCAAATTTTTCTTCCAGCTTGGCGCGCTTGGCTTCCAACTTGGCTTTAATACGGTCCATCTCCTCAAGCTCTTTCTCACGGCTGACCGCAAGTTCATTAAGCCTGTTCATCACAGAACCGGAATCAGAGCCTTCCATGAGCAGATACTGTTCCGCTTTGGAAAGCAACGACTCAGGGAAACCATGCTCACGGGCAACATCAAGAGCAATGGAAGCACCGACCTGATCGTAAGCAATAGAAAAAAGAGGCTTCTTAGTGGAAGGATCAAAAAGCACACTGGCTGCACGTACACCTTCGGTCACCAGAGCATAAGTCTTAAGTGCCGGGAAGTGAGTCGCAGCAAAACAGGTTACGCCATTCTCAAGCAGACCATCGACAACAGCCTGTGCAAGTGCCGCCCCCTGTGCCGGATCAGTACCGGAACCGAATTCATCAAGTATGAACAGGGTTGAGGAATCCATGGAATCCCATATACGGCTGATAGACTGAATCTGTGCGGAAAAAGTACTCACGTTATCTTCAAGAGACTGTTCATCACCCATGATGACGAAAATTTCCTTGAACAGCGGAAGCACAGACCCCTTTTCAACCGGAACGGGAATACCGCTGAAAGCCATGGCTGAAAGCAAACCGACAGTCTTAAGACAAACAGTCTTACCACCTGCGTTACCACCGGAAATAATGAGTACCTTCTGCTCAGTGGGCAGCTCGATATTAAGGGGGTTCACACCGCCTTCCGCCGCAGCAAGCAGAGGGTGACGTGCGCCTTTAAGATCGAAACCGGCTCCGGACTGCACATCGACTGCCCCACCTTTTACAGCTTCGGCAAAATTTATTTTAGCCTGCAAGACATCATATTCAACTAAAAAGCCGTAAGCGGCCTCGCACTGATCGTACTCAGAGCGGACCAGCCCGGTCAGATAGGTCAAAATCTTGAGCTCTTCGGTCCTTTCCTGCTGCTTGAGTTCCTGCATGGTATTATTAAGTTCAACAAGAAACATGGGCTCAAAATAGCAGGTCTCACCGGTATTGGAATAATCGTGAACAATACCCTGCAAGCGGCCCTTGAAATTTGTCTTCAACGGCAGAACATAACGATCATTGGTGATGGTCATGAAATCATCTTGCAGAAAACGGGAAATGTCTTCGCCATGGATGAAATCACGCACTTTTTTAGAGCAACGCTGGTGCAAAGAACGAATGGACTGACGGATATCATAAAGTTCAGGCGAACTTTCATCTTTGATATTGCCATCCTGATCAAGGCAACGTTTAAGGCCTGAAAAAGTTTTCTGAGGCCAGCAGACACCTTCGATAAATTCAAGAATGGTGTCCCACTCGCGCTTTTCCGCAATCTCAAGTGCTTCCTTGAGATTGCGTGCCTGTCCCAAAGTCTGAACCAAAGCGTAGAGAGCATCGGCATCAAGCACATTGTTAGGCTTGACCAGATATTGAAACAGCCCTTCCAGCGGAGGGAAGGCACTGAGTCTGAATCCCGTTTCTTTTACGAAATTCTGACCCTGTCTGAAAAACCTTGCTGTGGAATTAATGGAATCGGCATCATCCATGGGGGACAGGGCGCGACAAGCCGCTGCACCGGATGTGGAAACACAATGGCCGGAAAGGACATTAAGAACTTTCGGAAATTCAAGTAGCTGGAGAGATCTTGGCTCCATGGGATTCCAATATAGAAAAGTGTTAGAGAACGCACCCCGCATGAACCGGGATACCAATACAGAAAAAACGGCAAACAGCCCCGGAGAAACTCCGGGGCCTGCCGTTAAAATTCAGCTTAAGCTGATGTCAGGAGAGACGGGCGCGAACGAGGCCGCTAACGACCTTTCCATCAACCTGTCCCTTATAGGCTTCAGTGATGGATTTCATCACTTTACCCATATCCTGCATAGAAGATGCGCCAAGATCGGCGATCGCTTTATCAATAGCAGCCGCAACTTCCTCTTCGGAAAGCTGCTCCGGCATGTAACCAGAGAGAGCTTCGACTTCAACAGCCTCAACTTCGGCCAGCTCGGGACGACCGGCAGCATTATACTGCTCAATGGAATCCTTGCGCTGCTTAATCTGTTTTGCAACAAGATCAAGTACTTCATCGTCTGAAAGGCTTTCACCTTTCAATTCAACGGTGCGATTCTTGATCGCAGTTTTGAGGTGCCTCAAAACTGCTTTCTTAACATCATCTTTGGCCTTAAAAGCCGCAATGTAGTCTTTATCAATCTGCTCAATGAGACTCATATACTAACCCATTGACATTTTGCGCATTTTTTTGATGAGCCTTTTGCGGGCAGCAGCTTTTTTCTTCTTGCGCTGTACGCTGGGCTTTTCATAGTGCTGACGTTTTTTGAGTTCGGAAAGAACACCTGCTTTTTCTACCTGCTTCTTGAAGCGGCGAAGAGCAATTTCAAAGTTGTCAGAATCTTCGAGATATACACCGGGCAATCAAATCACCCCCCTGAATTAATCTCGCACATTTTACTGTGCGGAAGAGATATTTATTAACCTCAAACATTGCATGGAGTCAAGAGCAATCCACAAAAAAATGTTCAGCATCCGCATCGGGATGCTGAACAAAAAAATTCACCTAAAAAAGTGATACTAGTGAGCGGCGGTGTCCTTTTTGGAATCCATCCATGCTTTGACAGCACAGTAGGCCATTCCGGCACCGAGAATACCGATCACAATGTAGAGGACGCCAAAGAAGACAAAGTGATCAGGCATCCACCAAGGAAGATCCATAGGGAGAGGACTCTGAACGGTTTCACCATGCAACATAATTAATCTCCTTAAACTACTTTACAGCGTCTTTCAGAAGCTTACCGGGGCGGAATTTCACAACCTTGCAAGCGGGAATTTTAATTTCTTCACCGGTGCGGGGGTTACGACCTACGCGCTCTTTTCTTTCGTCAACCTGAAAAGTACCGAAACCTGTAAGGGTCAGTTTGCCTTCGTTAACGAGGGTTTCTTCTACTGTATCCAGAAAATAGTTCAGGCAACGTTCTGCATCAGCTTTGGTCATTCCTGCTTTTTCAGCAATCTTAACAACGAGTTCAGCCTTAGTCATCAGTCCTTCCTCCTTGAAACGGGAAAATGATTATTGCGGCACGTTATCGCGCCTGCCATTAACCTCGCCCGAAGGCGAGAGTTGGGTTCAAGAGTTTGCTGCCGGGCACCCCTACGCAGCAATTCGATTAGCTAACACTCAAGACCGTTTAAAACAAGCCCCCTATCCCGCATTTTTGTTGAAAGAAAATGCGAAACCGCCTGAACAAACGACCTTGAAGAAAATCTAAAACAAAATTTTCGCCAACAAGTCAAGAGGGAAAATTGCTTTTAATGCATTTATAGAGACTCTGAAATTGCAGTGGTGACAAGGCCTCCGGGCGATCTTTAAGCGTTACACCCTCATTTTCAGCCCACTCATGAACTGCATCAGAAATGAATGATTTCAATATCTTACCCAATTGTTTGCGTCTATACTGAAAACAGTATTTAACCAACTTGGCAAGCCCCTCAATATCACTGGGCTTTTTCTCTTCAGAGAGTGGAAAAAATTTTATTACAGCGGAGTCAACTTTCGGTTTCGGCTTAAAAACGGTCGGCGGCACTTTGAACAGGTAGTCCGTTTTGCAAAAACTTTGAATCCAAACGCTGATTGCTCCATATTTCTTCGAGCCGGGGCCGGATGTTACCCGCTGGGCAACTTCATGCTGAACCATGAATACACATGTGGCATTACAATTCGCCGCAATATCCCACATAATTTTTGAAGCTACATTATATGGAAGGTTACCGACTATTTTCCAGTTTTTATCCGGGTCCAATCCGGTCCAGTCAAATTTCAGAGCATCCTGAAGCTGAATACTAGCTTCCGGATACTCCTGCTCTAGAGCCGGGGCCAAATCACGGTCCTTTTCAACCAAAGTCAGGCTTTCAGGTTCGGCTTCAAGGATAAATTTCGTCAAAGCACCCTGCCCGGGACCGATCTCAATGATTGAATCTTTCTCAGAAATTTTGAGACTATCTACTATTTTACGCGCTATATTTGCATCTTGCAGAAAATTCTGCCCGAGGCTTTTTTTGGCTCTATGTCTTGTCTGCACAAAAACTCCACTAAATGTATTTAGAAAAATGAACCTTACTTTTGCTAAGACAATTATGCAAGATCAAGCTTGCCGTCACGAAAACTTATGGGGAATAATTTTTCTAAAGAAATTCAAACTTCGACCGATACATAATTAAGAATTGGCATAAAACTCTTAAACGAGGATAATTATATGAGTTTTGATTTTCGTGTAGGTAATAACCAGCAGGCCTATGCAGCATCCACAGCGCAGACATCAGCCGCTGAAGCCAAAACAACCCAGCTGACTATGGGCAAAAGCGATGAAGGTGACACTGTCTCCATTTCGCAGCAGGGGAAAGATAAACTTGCAGCCATGCAGTCAGGTTCCGAAAATGAAAAAAGTTCTGAAAACAGCTACAGCATTGAGCAACAGATAGAAAAAATACAAGAAAAGATCAAAAAACTCAAAGAAGAGATCGAAAATCTACGGAAAGAACCTGAGAAAAATAAAGACCAAATTGCCGCCAAGCAAAACCAACTTATGCAATACCAAGGTCAGCTCGTAGAGCTTCAGAATCAACAAAACAAAGCCAACGAAACCAGCGGAGCTGGAGGAACACGCGCTAACGGCATGAGTAATTCGCTCACTTAGACAGGCTTCGCAAAAAATTATTTTGTAAAATTAACCAAAATCCCCACTTAGGCAGTGCCTTAGTGGGGATTTTTTGCATCATAACCATCCAGTAAAACAGAAAGTATCTTGTAGAATGTCGCATTTATAAAATAATAATTTTTATATAAAGATGCTACAATTTTGACCGATATAAACTATGGAGCTAGTAATCATAAGGAGAGATCGCTATGGGATTTGACCTTAAAATCGGGACAACAAATGTAGGTCAGTTGGACAATTCAAAATTCGCGATGAATTCTATCGGCGATGAAGCCGAAAGCAAGAGCACCAACACGACTACCCTTAAAATGAAAAAAGGTGACTCTGTAAATATTTCAGATGAAGGCATACAAAAATCCAATGATGCCGGAGGAAAGACAGCAAAGGAAGTTGCACAAGAAGCCGCAGGTGAAGACCAAACGGAAAAAATGATTAGGAAAAGAATTAAAGAACTTGAAAAAGAACTCAAAGAATTAAGACAAAACCCTGAACAAAACGAAAAAGCTATCAAGATGAAAGAGCAAGAGCTTGATCAGTACCAAAGCATGCTTATGGACATCCTTAACAAGAAGAAAAGCGGTAGCAGCGGTGGCGGGGTCGGAGGCGGTACCCGCGCCCAAACAGCCGACAACTCACTTACGGAAATACCCAAAGGAATGCTTTGCGAAGTCCGCTTTTAAAATTTAAAATATGATGATTGTCAGACCTTTGACAAAGTATGCAAAAATACTTAATCCAATTTCATAAAATAAATCCAATAATGATGGAGGAATTTCATGAATCTGAGGGATTACATCCGCGATATACCTGACTTCCCTAAAGAAGGAATCGTATACTTTGACATCACCCCGCTTCTGGCTGAGCCTAAAGCATTCCAATATACTATCGATCAGCTTGCAGAACGTTTTGCAGACTACAAAATTGACAAAATCGCCGCGGCAGAAGCTCGAGGCTTCATCTTCGGCGCACCTCTGGCAACCAAACTCGGTATCGGCTTTGTGCCTATCCGTAAGCCCGGCAAGCTGCCTTACGAAACCATCTCCGTAAGCTACGACCTTGAATACGGCACCGACAACCTGAACATGCACATCGATGCAGTAGCAAAAGGCGAAAATGTTCTGCTCATCGACGATGTTCTTGCCACCGGCGGAACCGCAGAAGGCATGGTCAAACTGGTTGAAAAAGCAGGCGGCAAAGTTTCCGCTATGGGTTTCATCGCAGAACTCAGCTTCCTCGACGGGAAAAGCAAGCTGGACGAAATTGAAACCACCAGCCTCATCCAGCTTTAATCAGGACATTCGAAACTCCTGCCTCGGATTATCAAATAAGTGATCACGGCAGGAGTTTTCGTTTTTCACCTTTGCAGATAAGGAAAAACTAACATGGCAGTAATCGGCATCATCGGCGGCAGCGGACTGGACAATCCAGACATCCTGAAAGACGCAAAGGATTCGGAAATATCCAATAAATGGGGCACTCCCAGTTCTCCTATTAAATCCGGCACCATAGCAGGCAAAGAAGTACACATCATCGGCCGCCACGGACGCGAGCACACTATTCCCCCCACCTATGTTAACAACCGCGCCAACATTCAAGCCCTTAAAGACCTCGGCTGTGACTGCATTCTTGCTACTACCGCTGTAGGCTCCCTGCGTGAAGAAATTGATCGCGGTCATCTGGTCATCATTGATCAGTTTATCGACTTCACCCGCAAACGCGAGCTGACATTTTTCGAGAGTTTTGAACCTCACGCACCTGCCCATACTCCCATGGCTGAACCTTTTGACGCTGAATTGCGCGCGAAAATGACCGCATCCTGTAATGAACTCGGCGTGACCGTCCATGACAAAGGAACCGTTGTCACTATCGAAGGCCCCCGCTTTTCCACCCGCGCTGAGTCACACATGTTCCGTGCATGGGGTGCAGACATCATCAATATGTCCACCGCGCCTGAACCAATTCTCGCCAACGAGGCCGGAATCCCCTACGCCGCAGTAGCAATGTCCACAGACTACGATTGCTGGAAGACTGATGAAGCGCCCGTCACATGGGATGATATTCTCGCTATTTTCAAAGCAAATGCCGAGAACGTCACTTCCATGCTGATTAAGACTATTAAGAATATTTAAAAACAGTCCTTCGGCGACCATGCCGGCGCAGACAGTTCTCGATATGGCAACACTTTCCGGTGCTGATTTTATCGGGTTCACTGACACCGGGACTTTAAATACAGGTATGTAAGCGGACATCACTGTCTTAGATATGGACAAGATGCACCTTAAACCTGTATACAACCCCCTCTCGCACGTAATTTACTCCGCCGGAGGACAGGATGTCAGCCTGACGGTGTGTGATGGCGAGGTCCTTTATCAGAATGGAAAATTTCTGACCGTTGACGTGGAAACTATTTCACGTGAAGCGGAAAAGGCCGTAGAATGGGCCTTAAAGCGACTGAAAAGCCGCTAGATGGATATATTTTTAAGATCCTTATTTCGTTTTTCCCTTGACAACATAGGGGAAGACTGCATATGGATTTGTGCTTTTCCAAGCAAAGCTATTTTAATATAAAACTAACGCTTGTTCGCAAGCGACTTGCCAAACAGGAGGCGCTACATGGCTAAAAAGAATGCAAGAGTACACGCACTCGAAGGTGCAGCAATGACTGCTGAAGGTCTTTCTTACAAAGGCGTAATTCTCGAAACCGTTGTTGAAAAATGTGACGGTTGTGAACGCGCAGTTGAATTCGAAGGTTCCAAATACTGTCCCAGCTACGCTCAGCCCGCTAAAAAGTGGTCTCACAGCGTATGCAACTTCGCCACCCACGTGCGTGCCGGTGTTGACAAAGAAGGTAAAGTTAAAGTTAACCCGCTTAAAGCATCCAAGCGTGCTGCACGCGGTCGCTAGAACAGCATCTACAAAATTAATATTCATTAATTTTATCCATAGGATGAGTGCTAACTTGTTTTATGGGCACGATGTCAGTTTCAAGCGAACACTGTCTTTTCAGGCAAGTCGTTAACTGCATATTACCTGAAAAGCACTCATTTCGAGTGTTTTTCAACCGATTCATTTCGTGTATCATGGGAGCCGGACTTGTTCCGGCTCTTCTCTTTGGTACGCCCGAACACAAGTATATTTCCCATTAACCTGAATCTTCCATAACCGGAGTAATGCCAATGCCCACTCAGCTTCTTTCAAAAATTGACGACATGAAAGACGCAGCGATAGATCTCCACGCCAAGCTGGTTGCAATTCCCGCCATCGGTCCCACCAACAACGGAACCGGGGAAAAAGCAAAAGCAGACTTCCTGACCGAATACCTTAACGAAAAAGGATTCGGTGAAGTGAAATCATACAACGCGCCGGATGACAGAGTCGAGTGCGGCTACAGACCTAATCTTGTCACCGTAATTCCCGGACAGGACAGTTCCAGAACCATCTGGATCATCTCGCACATGGATGTTGTTCCCGTGGGTGATCTCAGTCTCTGGAAAACTGATCCTTTCAAAATGGAACAGGACGGCGACACCATCTATGGTCGCGGTGTGGAAGATAACCATCAGGGGCTGGTCAGCTCCGTTCTCGCAGCAGAAGCCCTACTGAATTCCGACCTCACTCCGGGCATCAATGTCGGGCTCATCTTCGTATCTGACGAAGAAACAGGGTCCTACTACGGCCTTGAGTATCTGGTCAAAGAACACGGGGATCTTTTCAAACAGAACGACCTGTTCCTCGTGCCTGATTCCGGTGAACCTGATTCCGCTCTGGTTGAAATTGCGGAAAAATCATCCATCTGGTTCAAGGTTACCGTCGAAGGGAAACAGTGCCACGCTTCCACCCCTGAACAGGGCGTTAATTCTCTTGTGGCTGCATCTGCCATGATTATGGAAGTGCCGGAACTGAAATTCCATTTTGACGAGGAAGATGAACTTTTCTCCCCGCCCTTTTCCACCTTCGAACCGACCAAGAAAGAAGCCAACGTTGAAAACATCAACACCATTCCCGGTAAAGATGTTTTCTACATCGACTGCCGTGTGCTGCCCAGCTACGACCTTCAGGATGTAATTGATCAGGTTAAAGGCATGGCTCTTTATGTTGCCGAAGAATACAACGTAAAAATCACTGTTGATATCGAGAGCGAAAGTCAGGCAGCACCGCCTACCTCCGCAGACTCCGAGATCGTTGAAAAAGTAGTTTTCGCAGTTAAGGAAGTATACGGAGTAAACGCCAAGCCAGGTGGAATCGGTGGTGGAACCGTTGCAGCCTATCTGCGCGAGCGCGGATACCAAACCGTTGTATGGTCCACTCTGATGCATCAGGCCCATCAGCCCAATGAAAAGGCCTCCATCTGCAACACCCTGAATGACGCAAAAGTAATGGCACTTCTGCCGTTCTAAGAAGTCTCCGACGGCCCTCCGGGGGCCAAGAAACTTTTTGAAAAAAGTTTCTCTGGACTCTTCAAAAACTTTTAATAAGCTTCGC
>DDLU01000194.1 GCA_002340305.1 Desulfovibrio sp. UBA2564 | reverse complement strand
GCAAAAGTTTTCCCTTACCCAGCCGCCGGAGGCATCTAAATATCAAGCTCTTGAACAGCGAGAGCATTCTTTTCGATGAAGTCACGTCTGGGTTCTACGTTATCACCCATGAGATCTTCGAAAATCTCGTTTGCAGCAGAGGCATCTTCGATGGTTACCTGCAGCATGGTTCTTTTATCGGGATCCATGGTGGTTTCCCAGAGCTGTTCAGGGTTCATTTCACCCAGACCTTTATAACGCTGAAGGTTGATGCCTTTGTAGGCCTCTTCCATCACACCGTCGAGCAGACTGAAAATACCGCTGATTTCAGTTTCATTCTCACCCCGGGTAATTTTGAAATCAGTACCTTCACACTCATCAACGATCTTGCGGTTGCGGTCATAGGTGTTGCGGAAAAGTTTGGAGTTGAAAAATTCAACTGCCAGTCTGCTGCGGTGTCCATTTTCGTTCTCAAAGACAACGTAAACACGGGCTTCGCCTTCAGTTTCAGTCTCTTCACGCTCGATAAATACTTTATAGCCTGCTTCTTCCATCTTGAAGATGAAATTCTGAGGATCGCTGTCAGCAAACATATCCGGAGTCATCTTTTCATCAAGGCTGACAAGCTTTGCGAATAAGGCATCAGAAATACCCATGTTGGCTGCTTCGCCGATTTTGCCTTTGATGAAACGGATATCATCAAGCATCTCGATAAGGGATTCCTGATGATACTCCTGACCGCATTCGGTTTTGATGGTGATATCCTTGGCTACGCGTTCGATGAGCAGGGTGTAGAGTTCGGAATCATCCTTGATGAACTTCTCGTATTTACCCTTGGCAATGCGGTACAGCGGAGGCTGTGCAATATAGAGATGACCACGCTGGATGAGCTCTTCATACTGACGGAAGAAGAATGTCAGCAACAGGGTACGAATGTGTGATCCATCAACATCCGCGTCAGTCATGATTACGACCTTGTGGTAACGCAGCTTATCGAAATCCTTCTCGCCCTCTTCCTGACCGATACCGATACCCATTGCTGTGATCAGCGCACGGATTTCCTTGTTACCGAGCATCTTGTCGAAACGGGTTTTTTCAACGTTCAATATCTTACCGCGCAGGGGCAGGATAGCCTGATGCTTGGGGTTACGGCCCTGTTTTGCAGAACCACCTGCAGAGTCACCCTCAACGATAAAAAGTTCACTTTCGCTGGGGTCTTTAGACTGGCAGTCAGCCAGTTTACCGGGCAGGGAATGATCGGAAAGAGCACCTTTACGGCGGACAAGATCACGGGCTTTGCGCGCTGCATCCCTTGCGCGGGCCGCATCTACTACTTTTTCAACAATAGACTTTGCGTCCTTGGGATTCTCCTGAAAGTAGGAGGAAAGCTTGTCGTAAACCATACCGGACACAATACCGACCATTTCGGAGTTACCGAGCTTGGTCTTGGTCTGGCCCTCGAACTGCGGATCAGGAAGTTTAACACTGATGACTGCGGTGAGACCTTCACGAACATCATCACCGGAAAGCTTAATTTTCAGTTTTTTGGGCAGGTCGGAGTTCTGGATATAGGTATTGATGGCACGGGTAAGGGCACCTTTAAAACCAGCCAGATGGGTACCACCTTCAACAGTACGGATGTTGTTGGCAAAAGTATGGGTGTTTTCCTTGAAGGCAGTATTGTACTGCACTGCAAGTTCAGTGATCACGTTGTCGGTCTCGGACTCGGCGTAGATGATGTCACTTACTGTAGTCTGGCCTTTATTCAAATCTTCGACAAAAGAAATGATACCGCCGTCAGCTTTGAAGCTGGCACTTTCATTTGTTCTTTCATCTACAAATTCGATCATCAGCCCTTTGTTCAGATAAGCCAGCTCACGGAAACGCTTTTTGAGAGTGTTGAAATCAAACTGGTTGGTTTCAAAAATTTCCTCATCAGGACGGAAGCGGATGGTGGTACCGGTAGTAACCGCATCACCAATACACTCCAGAGGCCCCGTAGGAACCCCTCTCTCGTAACTTTGGCGATAAATCTTACCCCCGCGTCGAACTGTGGCCTCAAGATGCTCAGAGAGGGCGTTTACGCAGGAAACACCAACACCGTGCAAACCGCCGGACACTTTATAGGCATCGTTATCGAACTTACCACCCGCGTGGAGCACAGTCATAACAATTTCAAGAGCCGGTTTTTTTTTCTTGGGATGGATATCAACAGGAATACCGCGGCCGTTATCGGATACGGTTACACTGTTATCCATATGCAGGGTGACCTTGAACTTGTCGCAGTAACCACCCATGGCTTCATCGATGGAGTTATCGACCACCTCGTAAACAAGGTGGTGCAAACCCCTGATATCGGTGGAACCGATGTACATAGCGGGTCTTTTTCTAACCGCGGCCAGACCCTCAAGGACGGTAATCGATTCCGCGCTGTAATCTTGGTTAGGAGCCATTAAACATCTTCCTCGCTGTAGTAAGTCTCTTCCTGAACCTTCATGGGCATGACAATAACCAGATATTCGTTGTCATCATCTCCGGTCACGCCGCAAGGTGCTTCGGATCCGGTAAGAGTAAAGTTGATTTTTTCGGACTGGAAGTGTCCAAGGATCTCAATGAGATTTTTGGTGGGGAATGCAATGCGCTCCATTTCACCGGCAAATTCGATTTCCATGGATTCGGTCGCAGTACCTACTTCCTGCCCCTGTGAGAAGAGAACCAGCTCACCGGGATTAAAGAGGAAGGAAGCGCAACGGTTGGAATCGGTATTGAAAATGGAGATACGGTCCAGAGCCATGGAAAGCTCGGATTTTTCCACTTTCATGCGGGAAACATCGTCATCATTGAGCTTGGACAGAAAATTCTTGTAATTGGGGTACTGGTAGTAACTCAGCGGCAGGCTGAATGTTTCTTTTCCATCAGCAGTCTTAAAGAAAAGACGTTTTTCACTAAGGTTGAGTTCAATCTCATCTTCGGTGAGCCACTTTTTCAATTCAACCAGATATTTCTTCTGAATAAGAATACCTTCTTCAGGAAGAATGGAATGGATGTCATCATTGATGAACTTAAGGCGGGCGAACTGGTGTCCATTCAGGCCGCACACTTCCACAAACTGACCATTCTCATCAGCAGCTGGTACAATGTTCATACACGCAATTGCTTCCATGCTGTCCTCATCACTGATGCAGAAGGCGATTCTTTCAATAAGCTCAAGCAGAAAATCACCGGACCAGAAAACAGCTCCTTCAGCAGGGAAAGAGGAGAACTTTTGAAACCAGGTGGGATCGTTTGTAGGTAGTTTGTATTTTCTGGAACCCTGCTCTACGAGAATAGAAGAACCGTCGGCATCAGCTTTGATGGTCAGTTCTCCGGAAGGAAGCTTGCGGACCAGATCATAGAAAGCACGTCCCTGTACTCCGGCAAGACCTTCTTCCACAATTTCTGCCGGATATGTTCCGCAGAATTCCAGATTGGAATCAGTGGACATAATGCGCAGATTACCACTCTCACTTTTCAGCCAGATGGTGCGCAGGTATGCGGCTCCGGTTTTGGCGGGAATGATGCTGGCAGACTTCTGCAATCCTTCGATCACTTCATCCCTATTCACCTTTAAATACATATATATTCTCCTTGTTTTTTTTATTAGGTCGGTTCCTATGTTTCTTAGTATTCTAAGTTCTTAAATTTATTTGAATTTTTATGCACAATCCTTGTCGTATTTGAGTAACAAACCTACACTCTTTTTGAACTTGTTCAGTTTGAGACACGCAAAAGACACTTATTCTTCAGGTCTATCAACAGTCTTTTCAAAACTCTATCATCTCTCTGTAATTCCTGTATTTTTTTTACAGAATAAAGAACAGTCGAGTGGTCTTTACCTCCAAATGTCCGTCCCAGGGCCGGGTACGAGATACCTAAAAGTTCCCTGCATAGGTACATAGCCACCTGACGCGCATGTGCGGTCATTTTGTGCCTTTTGCTCCCGGTAAGGTCGGATGGTTTGAGGTTGAAATGGGAGGCCACGGACTCAATCACGTACTCAGGAGTGAGGGTTTCGTCAGCCTTTTCTTCGGTGTTACTCAGGATGTGTTCGAAATCCCGGTCATCCATGTTCTTACGTACAAGCTCACGGAATGCTGAAAGTTTGATGATGATACCTTGTAGATACCTAAAATCTTGAAATCTTTGGGAAAGTGTTAGGATCTGGTCCTTGCTCAAGGGCAGTTTTTTCGTTTTACATTGCTTTTGAACATACTTGGCCCTGATCTCAAGGTCCGGTCTTTTCAGGGTGACAATAAGTCCCCATTCAAGGCGTGATTTCAGGTTCTTGTTCAAAAAGTCATACGAGGCCAGTTTATCGGTACAGCTGAAGACCATCTGTTTCCCATGTTCATAAAAATTGTTGAAGATGGAGATGAGTTCCTGCTGTAGATGTTCGTATTTTTGGATCTGTCTGAGGTCGTCGAGGAAAAAGTATTCAAAATCAAAAAAATAGTTCCTTGCACGCATGACATCTCCACCGAAACGGACGGAGTAGATGTTCTGAACATCGTCTACGTTTCCAAGGAAAACCTTTTCCCGGTCCACATTTTTACAGACTTCGTTGGCTATGGCTTTGAGTAGGTGTGACTTTCCGGAACCGCTTTTGCCGCAGATGACAAAAGGGTTGAATGCGACGTTATCAACACGGGCAACTTCTTTGGCTGATGCAAGAGGGAAATAGTTCTTCTTGCTGATCAGGAAGTTTTCAAAGGTGAAGTTATGTCCGAAAGGAAAATCTATTCTCTTAACGCTGACCGGTTGTTCCTGAACAGATGTGTTGCCAACGCCGTTGTTGGCGTAGGATACAGAAAATCCGTTGCCCAGAAACTGGCCCAGCTGTTCTTCAAAACGATCTTGAATACTTGATTTGAACCACTGTCCGAAAAAAGCATGTGGGAAAGTAACAACAACCTCTCCGCTGTCGTCAGAGATGTCGATATTTATGGGGTCAAACCAGCATGCCAGCTCGGAATCTGAGCATGAATTTAAAAGATGATTTCGCAGTGCTTCTTTCACGTGAATTATTTAACTTTTTGGGGTGTTCTAAGTTATTGAAATAAAAATAAAAAAAATCTAAAAAAATCTGAATTTCTTCAACCCCCGCGACTAAAGGTTCTTATACATTATTATATAGCTTAAGCCAAGGCATATTCGCTCTTAAAACGTTTTTATCCGCCGAAATAATGTCTACCCCTTAAAAAAAATAAAATTGCAATCAGAGGCTATTTAAGCCACAATCTTTGCTGGTCTGACTTTATATTCAAATGCACAGGGCTTCCCTGCCCGAAAAATCTGTTTTGAACTATTGTGGAAAAGTTGTCAGACCTGCCAGTAACCCAATTCCAACCGGAGTCTTTCCAATGGCCACTACCTTTGAAGTCAACAAGACAATCAGTGAAATCAACGAACGTATCAAGAAAGGTAAGGCTGTAGTCGTCAACGCTGAGGAAATGGTCGATATCGTCCGTTCCAAGGGCAAGGTTGAAGCAGCCAAAGAGATAGATGTTGTTACCACCGGGACATTCTCTCCCATGTGCTCTTCCGGCATGCTGTTTAATATCGGTCAGGTTCCGCCGCTGATGAAGACTTCCCAGGTCTGGCTGAACAATGTTCCCTGTTATGCAGGTCTGGCTGCTGTGGATTCATATATCGGCGCTACCGAGCCTTCTGAAGACGATCCCTTGAACAAGGTTCATCCCGGTCGTTTTGTCTATGGTGGCGGACATGTAATCGAAGACCTGATCGCCGGTAAAACCGTTCGGCTGAAAGCAAAAGCTTACGGTACCGATTGTTACCCCCGCCGCGAAATTGAAAAAGATGTATCCCTGAAGGATCTCAAGGATGTGACCATCCTCAATCCACGCAACTGTTACCAGAACTACAATGCCGCGGTGAACATGACCAGCAGGACTGTCTACACCTATATGGGACCGCTCAAACCGAACCAGCGCAATGTTAACTTTGCCACTGCCGGTGCGCTTTCACCGCTTTTCAATGATCCCTACCTGAAGACCATCGGCATGGGCACACGCATTTTCCTTGCCGGGGCTAAAGGTTATGTTCTCGGGGCAGGAACACAGCATGTGAAGAATCCGCAGCGTAACGAGCGCGGTATTCCGCTGACACCGTCCGGTACTCTTATGCTCAAGTCCACCAATGTTTCCGAAATGGACGCTCGTTACTTCCGAGGCCTCAGCTTTCCCGGATACGGTACTACCGCATCAGTCGGGGTTGGTATTCCCATTCCCATCCTTAACGAGGAAATGGCATGGTTTACCGGAGTTTCAGATGCCGATATACAGATGCCGGTCAAGGATTACGGGTATGATTACCCCAACGGTGTAGGAAATATTCTCGCCCACGTCACTCTTGAGGAACTCAAGTCCGGTTCAATCAACCTGAACGGTAAGGATATCCCCACCGTGCCGTTAACCAGCTATTCCATGTCTCTTGAAATTGCTGATAAGCTCAAGGATTGGATCCAGAAAGGTGAATTCCTGCTGACACAGCCTGTTGAAGAGATCGAGTCTGAATAAGGTTCGCATATAGCTTGTTAAAAATACTTTCAAAAATAAACCGCACTATCTTTGCTGGTAGTGCGGTTTTAATTACCTGCAAAATTTAAATAATCACAACGGCGAAGCCCTAATAAAAGTTTTTGAAGAGTCCAGAGAAACTTTTTACAAAAAGTTTCTTACCCATAGCTGTTAGGCGAGAGTTTCTTGCTCGAGTCTTACGGATATATAGAGCAGCACTGGACCCCGGAGGGTCGCCGAAGGCATATCCATGAACACCAAAAGTCTGAAAGCTGACATCTTACTGCTCATTACTGCCATCATCTGGGGGGCTGCATTTGTAGCCCAGCGTGTAGGTATGGATTACATGGGACCGCTTACTTTCAACGCGGTCCGTTTTGCTCTGGGCGCAGCTGCTTTGCTGCCGCTCATCCAGCGTATAGATCGCGAAAAGAAGAAAGACGGTACGTATCAGGAAGTTGATAATAAAAGCTTTATCAAGGGTAGCCTGATTGCCGGGGGAGCACTCTTTCTAGGTGCTACTTTTCAGCAATGGGGATTAGTTTATACCACGGCCGGCAATGCTGGATTCATCACCGGATTGTACGTGGTTTTTGTTCCGGTCATGGGCTTGTTCTTTAAGCAGAAAACAGGGCTACCCACATGGATCGGTGCGGTACTGGCTGTTATCGGTATGTATCTGCTTTCCGTTAACGAAGGGTTTCACATCGAGATGGGCGACTTGCTGGTTCTGATCTGCGCGGTCTTTTTTGCGGGGCACGTTGTGGTTATTTCATTGCTGGCCAGCAAAGTTGATCCTGTTAAATTCGCGGCAGGGCAGTTTGTGGCCTGCTCAACTTTCAGCTTTATCGGTGCCTTTTCATTTGAGACCATGACTTTTGCCGGAATTTGGGCCGGTATTGTGCCCATTCTTTACGGTGGTTTGATGTCCGTTGGGGTAGCCTATACTTTGCAGGTTGTAGCGCAGCAGGAAGCCAAACCTGCACATGCTGCAATTATCCTCAGTCTGGAGTCTGTGTTCGCTGCACTTGCCGGGTGGTTCTTGCTTGGAGAAGTGCTCACAACACAAGGTCTTATAGGTTGTGGATTAATGCTTTGCGGTATGGTGTTGTCGCAGATTGAATCATGATGTATCTGACGGCCCTTCCGGGGGCCCTAAACCCTTTCGAGATGGTTTAAGAATCCCCAATTCTTTTTGTAAGCTCCGCATACAGTTTTTTAAAACGGCATATAAAAATAAAAGCGCACTATCTCGGAAGATCGTGCGCTTTGTTTGTTGTTCTTGGTATGTTCTCTAGTCCCATTCTTTCTTCAATAAAAACTTATACGATCTGACCCCGTGAACCATGTCAGCCAGCACTCTGGGCATTGATTTGAACATTATTTCGAACGACATGTGTTTTAGGAGCGGTTGGGAATAGAACAGGGTCCAGCGCAAGTGGTTGGAGTAGCGCAGTTCAGGGAATACGTATTTCTCAAGTCTTTCCAGGTATAATTTTTTCGGCGATTTATTTTCAGTGATTCCCCGGGCAATGGATTCAGCGGCATAGCGTCCGGTTTGCAGGGCGTAGAAGATACCTTCACCGAAGAGCGGCTCTACTAATCCTGCTGCATCTCCGGCGAGCAGAGTGCGTCCGAAGCAGGGATTCTCCATAAAGTTACCATAGGGCAGGGGATAACCCTGCATTGGCAGTGATTCGGGGTCGGCTATGCCTTGATTGCGCAGGAAATCCATGTAGGTTTTCTTGAAATTTTTGGTACAGCGTTGCAGGGCACCGATTCCGGTAACGACCTTTCCTTTAGCGGGAAAAACCCAGATATATCCAGCTCTCAAATGACCTATGTACAATTCAGGTTTAGTGACTTTGCGCGGGTAATCTTTTTCATCAAAAATTATTTCAATGGTAGCAGCCATGTTATCGCGCCACTTTTTCTTATCGTAGGGAAGCGATTTGCGGACAGTTGAATGTACACCGTCTGCGCCAAGTAGATATTTTCCTTTGAAAATTCGGTTTGATGCTGTTTTAACTTCGGCATCCTGATAATTACATTCTTTAATTTCTTCGCCGGTGAAAATGTGGGCCCCGGCATTTGCGGCTTTTTGCAGAAGGAAGTAATCAAAATCAACCCGATCCACAAAGCGGAAGGGGATGGATGATTCTGCATCGCGAATGTTGTGGTCGCGGTAATTGATTGAATATTCCGGCGATTCGAAGTTGATGATGCCTTTTTCTTTGAGACAATCAACATCGCAATTAAAAATTTTATTTAATACTTCAGTAGCCTTGTAGGTTAATAGACCTCCACAGAGTTTCTTTCTGGGAAATTTGGCCTTGTCTATAAGTGCAACTTTGAAACCTTTATCGGCAAGGGC
Organism: Desulfovibrio sp. UBA2564; assembly: GCA_002340305.1. Lineage (GTDB taxonomy): Bacteria > Desulfobacterota > Desulfovibrionia > Desulfovibrionales > Desulfovibrionaceae > Maridesulfovibrio. Next base: position 1,603 of record DDLU01000194.1, on the reverse strand, counting down.
GGTAGCGGCTGTAGAGCCTGAAGGGCCTCCCCCTGCTATGATGACATCAAATCTACCGGACACATTGACTCCTGAAAAAACAGTTCAAAATCCGTAATATCTGCTTGATTAAGTTGCGATTTTATACCGCCTAGCGGTCGTTTGGGCAAGCACGACCATACAAAATTTAGCGAAATATGAAAAAAATTGAAGCAATAATATTCGATTTTGACGGCACACTTGCCGAATTGACCATTGATTTTGATGAGATGAAGAAAAGGCTTAAGGCTTTGGGTAGTGCTTTTCTTCATCCGCTACCGGAAAAAGATGTTCCGGCTCTTGAGTGGGTGGATTTCATTGCGGACTGCCTGTCTGAAGAAAATCCCGACCTTGGTAAGGAATTTCATACCCGCTGCCGTTTTCTGATCATCAGCATGGAAGTTGAAGCTGCGCGAAATGGGAAATTGTTCCCGTTCACCTGTGATATCCTGAACGGTCTGCGCGAATCCGGCATCAAGACCGGGATCATCACCCGCAACACCGCATCAGCCGTGCGTGAATTGGTTCCCGAAATTAACCGTCTTTCCGGTTGTTTCCTTTCCCGTGAGGATGTTCAAAACGTGAAACCCCACCCGGAACACCTTTTTAAGGCACTGGAAATCATCGGCGTTGATCCTGAAAACACACTTATGGTCGGTGATCATCCCATGGATATCGAAACCGGGAAGAGAGCAGGGTCCATGACAGCAGGTGTTGCTACTGGGCGAATGTCAGTGGATGAACTCAAGAAAGCAGAGCCTGATTTCGTAGCTGCAAATTGTGCAGAACTGATGCAAATTCTTGAAAATAAAGGATTAGTTAGAAACAATTAATTGAAAAAAATGTTCAAAACCGAGAAGCGTATTTGGAATAGGACAGTTCCGAATACGCTTTTTTTTGCGTTCATTTACTATGGGAATATTTAGATTTGAGAAGAAACTATTGACTATATAATTGGGTGAACATTTAGTTTTAGGGAGCAGTGCTGGGTTCTCATGTATGTAGCAGTTGAAAGAGGCGGATTAGCTAAATATTTTATAGGTTCTGTTTGTAGCTAAATAAACTAAGATACTGAAAATATATATTTAATTTTGAACAAATTTGACTATGAATTGTTCATAACCAGAAGTTCAAGCCTGCTAGAGATGCTTTGAAATTTGAAGATGGGCAGAATTTTTGTTCGTAAGTGGAGTTGTTGGAGGAAAATTAAGAATAGAATGGTCTGAAATAAATATAAATAATTGAGCGTCACTTTGTGCGTAATAACGATAAGTGTCTGAAAAGTAATAAATAGTTATAAACAAAATGCGTTTAAAATTGTTCAAAACACGGAATTACGAATGTTCAAGAGGTTGAGAAATTGGAAACACTGCAGAATTTTTATGCAGGACAAGAAAAATTGAATTAAAATTAGGAAAAGAGATTTATTTAACTGGACTAAATATTATAGGTACTATTTGTTCACAACATATATAAGTAACTGAAAAATAATAATTAATTATATACAATTTTATCTTCAAATTGTTCAAAACAAAAATGGCGCAGTATCAATTAAGATACTGCGCCCTCTCACGTTTGGCCCTAA
>DDLU01000141.1 GCA_002340305.1 Desulfovibrio sp. UBA2564 | reverse complement strand
CGGTCCTGCAAATCATCCTGTGCCAGCGCGATTTTAAATCCGCGCCAAACGAGGAAGGCGATGACTGCAAAAACAGCCAGTACGCCGATAAAGCCGAGTTCCTCACCCACAACCGCCATAATGAAGTCGTTGTGCGCTTCGGGGAGGAAGAAAAGTTTTTGTTTGCCTGCGCCCAGTCCTTGCCCGAAAACATTGCCTGATCCAAATGCATACAGGGACTGCACCAACTGGTAGCCTTCCTCGTGTGCGGATTTAAAAGGATCAATGAACGCGGTCATACGCTTAAGTCTGTACGGGGAGCTGGTGATCAGCATGTATCCGGCACCTGCTGCGAAAACAAGCGAAGTCAGCAGATAGCTGACACGTGTTCCGCCCACAAGGCTCATGAAAAAGAGTATCATGCACAAAAATACCGATCCACCGAAGTCCGGTTGCAGCATCAGGAGCAGACACAACGCTCCGGTGATGGCGAATGGCGGCAGGAATCCGACACTGAACGTCTTGATCATCTCCTGCTTGCGCGAGAAAAAGTAAGCCAGATAAAGAACCAGTGCCGGTTTGCAGAACTCAAGGGGCTGAATACGGATCGGCCCCAGTGCTATCCAGCGCTTCGCACCGCCTGCAGCCGCTGATAGCGGTGAGAAGTCGGTGAGCAGCAGAAGCACAAAAGCTGCCATCAGCCAGACGTAGACCATGTTGTAGAAAAAGGCCTTGGGCAAACGGGAGCAGATGTACATCATGAAGGTTCCGGCAACGAGAAATATCCCCTGCTTCTTGAAGAAGAGGTATTTGTCGTCAAAGAAACGTTCAGCCATGATTCCACTGGCGGAAAGGACCATCATCAGTCCGAAGCAGGCCAGCAGCAGTGCTGCGCCTAACAGACAGTAATCAAGGCGTTCAGGTTTGCCGGAGAGGTTCTTTTTCTTATTCAAGAGAGTTCCTCCATGATCCGTTTAAAATCATCGCCCCTAGCCGGGTACCCGCTGTAAGCGTCAAAGCTTGCTGTTGCCGGGGAAAGCAGGATGGTGTCTCCCATTTTCGAGTTTGCAAAAAGTGCACGTACTGCCTTTTCAAGGTTTTCGTGCCATGAAATTTTAAATTCGTCTTTCAGTGCAGGCTCAAAGTACTCACGGCCTGCTCCAAACAGTCCCACTTCAACAACCTTGCCGCGCATTGCCGGGATAATATCGCTGACATCGCCGCCTTTGAATACACCGCCGAGCAGCAGGCGAACCGGGCCGTTAAAGCTGTTCAGGGCTGCGCGGACCGCATCAAGGTTTGTACCTTTGGAATCGTTGATGAAATGAATGCCGTTCACAGAACCGATGTTCTCAATGCGATGCGGTTTACCGATAAAGGTCTTAACTCCGGCTTCAAATTCCTTGCGGGGCAGGCCGATTTTCTCCAATGCCAGCCAAGCCGCTTCCATATTCAAGCGGTTATGAAATCCGGGCAGGTTGGGCTGTTCTTCGAAAGTTGAACCGTCGAACCATTTAACTTTAGCTTTGGTGAAGCTTGCCGGATCGAGTTCGTCCTTCATGTCCGCAGGCAGTATTGCCAGTTCGTCTCCGCTCTGGCGTTCGAAAATTTTCAATTTTGCCGCAAGGTACTCGTCCATATCCTCATGGTAGTTGAGGTGGTTGGGCGCGATGTTAAGCATGATTGCGGCAAGCGGTCTGAACAAACGGCAGTTCTGGAGCTGGAAGCTGGAGACTTCAAGAACCAGCACATCGGCTTTGCGATCCTCATAAATAAATTCGGAAAGGGGAGTACCGTAGTTGGCTCCGGCAAAAGCGGTTCTGCCGGACTCTTCCAGAATATGTTTGATCAGCGCGGTGGTGGTAGTCTTGCCGTTGGTTCCGGTGATGGCGATCTTAGGCTCGTTAGCAAACCAAGAAGCGAGTTCCAACTCAGAGATGATGGCGCGTTCCGGCAAGTTACCGATAAACGGGGCGATCTTGCGGGCCGGAATTCCGGGGCTGGCTACAATCACATCCGCTCCGGCGAACAGTTCTTCGCAGAAAGGTCCGGTCATGAGTTCCGCGTCCGGGCCGAGTCCTTCAAGGATGTCTTTGCCCAGGTCTTCATTGCCGTCCACAATGCGCACGGTAGCCTTGAGCTTATGCAGCAGTTTTGCTGCGGCAAGGCCTGATCTTCCGGCTCCGGCGACAACTGCCAGCCTTCCGGTGAACATGCGGGTCGAAGTGACCTGTTCTACAAATGCGCTATCCATAACATCCTTACCTGATCTTCAGGGTACTAAGTGCCATAAGGGCCATCAAAATGGAGATGATCCAGAATCTGATCACAATTTTGGATTCCGGGACTCCCTTGTGTTCAAAATGGTGGTGCAGCGGTGCCATGCGGAAAATTCGTTTACCGCCGCTGACCTTGAAATAACTGACCTGCATGATCACTGAGATGGTCTCGAATACAAAAACCCCGCCTACAATGATCAGCAGCAACTCCTGCTTACAGAGTACTGCGACAAAACCGAGCACACCGCCGATACTTAGCGATCCGACATCGCCCATGAAAATCTGGGCCGGGAATGCGTTGTACCAGAGGAAGCCCAGTCCCGCTCCGACCAGTGCGCCGCAGAAAACAGTAACCTCACCAACGCCCGGGACATGCGGAACGTTAAGGTAGTTTGCCATGCCGATGTGCCCGGCAATGTAGATAAAAAAAGCGTAACAGGTGGCACTGGTGATGGAAGGACCGATAGCCAGTCCGTCCAGTCCGTCTGTCAGGTTTACGCCGTTCGAAGCCCCGATCATGACCAAGAGGGCGAAGGGCAGGTAGAGCCAGCCCAGATCCGGGGTGAAGTTCTTAAAGAACGGTACCGCCAGTTCTGTAGAGTAGGCGGGCTGCATAATCAACAGTCCTACTGCGGTTCCGGCAACGAGTAATTGCCCGAAAAGCTTTGCTTTCGGAGATATCCCTTTGTTCTGTTTGCCTTTGATCTTGGTGTAGTCATCAACGAAACCGACAAGGCCGAATCCGGCAAAAACAAGCATGGTCAGCCAGACGTAGATGTTGGTCAGGTCCGCCCAGAGCAGGGTGGAAACCAGCACGCCGAAGCCGAGCAGCAAGCCGCCCATGGTCGGGGTTCCGGCTTTGCATTTGTGCATTTCGCCGACTTCGTCCTGAATGTACTGACCGCATTTAACTTTTTGCAGCCAGCGCATCATCATGGGGCCGAGCACGATGGTGATTACCAGCGCAGTCAGCAGTGCGTAGATTGAGCGGAAAGTGATGTAACGGAATACGTTTAGTGCTCCGATCTGTGCACTCAAGGGGACTAGAAAATGATAGATCATGCTTTGTTTCCTCCGGTCTCCCCATTAATGTCATTGCTCAGTGCGTGGAAGTAATCTTCCATGCGGCAGGATCTGGAACCCTTGAAGAGGACCACTGCATCACTGAGACCTAACTCGTGCATTCCGTTTAAAAATTCTTCAGGCTTATTCACCGGAACCAAAGTGCAGCCGTTAGTCTTGGAGGCCACTTCGGAATAGTGTTGCCCGTGGTAAAAAGCTGCTTCCGGCTTGGTATCGGCAATCTTGCTGCCGAGGTTGCAATGGGCACATCCGGCTTCTTCGCCAAGTTCCAGCATGTCACCCAAGACCAGCACCAGCGGCCTTTCATCGGCAATGCGTTTGGCGGTGTCGATGGCTCTGTTCATGGACAACGGATTGGCGTTGTAAGAGTCATCGATAAGTGTCCATGCACCGTGGGTGTGGCAGTGGAAACGCTGCTTTGGCATTTCAACCGTTGCCAGTTTCTCCGCGATTTCTACCAATTCCATACCCAACTGGTGAGCGGCGCAGGTGACTGCTGCTGCGTTCTCGGCAAAATGTTCGCCACAGGTAGGCAGCACAACTTCGGTAGATTCATTTCCGGCTTTGAGCAGGAAACGCCCGGAGCCGTTAGGTAGGGTGTGCAGCAGGGTGCTGTAGTACTCTGCATTTTCATCCTGCGATGAAAAAACAACGGGTGTGCAGATTTCATTGGCAGCATTCCAGAGCAGTTCATGATCCTTGCAGCAAAGTGCTTTGCCTTCGGGGCGGATGTATTTGAAAAGTGATGATTTTTGAACAGCCACATTCTCCAGCGAACCAAGACCCTCAAGATGTGCGGGTCCGATATTGTGGACGATTGCCATATCAGGCTGGGCGATGGGACCAAGCTCACCCATGTCATGGGGCTGGCTGATGCCGAGTTCCATGACCCAGTAGGTTTCATCGCCCGTCGCTTCAAGCATGGACAGGGGCAGACCTATCTGGTTGTTCCGGTTCATGAAATTTTTGTGTACAGAACCGGAAGCGGAAAGTACGTGGGCCAGCATTTCCTTGACGGTGGTTTTTCCGGCGGAACCGGTTACGGCAATCATGCGGGCATTTGATTTACGGCGCCAGTATGCGGCTACACGACCAAGGGCCTGTACGGTATCGCGGACCATGATGGCCGGCTTACCCTCAAGTTCGGGCATAAACTGGGAAACAACAACCGCAACTGCCCCGGATTCTAGAGCCTGTTCAGCAAAGTTATGGCCGTCGAAATTTTCCCCTTCAATGCAGAAGAAGACATCGCCTTTTTTCACCAGCCTGCTGTCAATGCGCACGGCTGCGATTTCAATGTCTGCCGCCGAGGGTAGATCGCTGCTCCCCATGAGCTGTTCTTCGAGTTCACATAAGGTCAGCTTCAACCGTAAATCTCCTTAATCGCCTTTGAAACTTCCTCGCTGTCGCTGAAGTCTCTCTTCTTTGTACCGATAATCTGGTAAGTCTCGTGGCCCTTGCCTGCGATGAGCAGCACATCATCTTTGGTCATTTCCGCCACTGCTTTGCGAATAGCTTCAGCGCGGTCAACCTCCTCGATGACATGGTCACAGCCTTTTAGTCCTTTGCGTGCATCATCGAGGATCTGCATTGGATTTTCGGTACGCGGGTTATCCGAAGTCAGCACAGCCACATCGGAATAGCGGCAGGCTGCTCCTGCCATGAGCGGACGTTTGGCGCGGTCGCGGTCTCCGCCGCATCCGAACACAGTGA
>DDLU01000034.1 GCA_002340305.1 Desulfovibrio sp. UBA2564 | reverse complement strand
TTATCTCCGAAAGTCGAGTTACTAATAATTCTAGCTTATTCGGTAGTGACAGCCGACGCTTTTCTTGTTGCGTAGAGCAGCAAGGGTTACGGACAATGCTGATTGGCTTCCGTGAAAGAGATCAATGATTGGTCTACTGATGGGTGTACGTTTGTAAAATGAATGCAGGTTGCGATTCAGATTCTGAAGATCACCGAGAGCCCGGTTAAGACGCGCAGTAGAGCGGGTGATACCTACATAGTTCCACATGACGTTACGGATAAAAGCCCAGTCCTGAGCGATGAGAGCCGGATCTTCATTTTCATTGGATCCGGGATTTTCCCAATCCGGGACAGCATTGAGCAGCTTCTTGGGAATTCTGGAATTCTTTCCAAGTCGTGCTGCAATGTCATCGCCTGAGGTGTAGCCCCAGAGCATTCCTTCCAGTAGAGAAGTACTGGCTAAACGGTTGCCGCCATGAACTCCGGTGCAGGAACATTCCCCGATAGCATAAAGGCGGTCCAGAGTAGATTTACCCTTTTCATCAACAAGAACACCGCCACAAAAGTAATGGGCGGCAGGGACAACCGGAATAGGTTGGTTGTTGATGTCAATACCATTATCGAGGCATTTGCCGTAAATGGTGGGAAACCTTGTGGGGAGGTCCTGTTTTACATGGTTCGCAGCATCCAGATATACGCATTCTTCTTTGGTGCGTAGCATTTCTTCAAGGATGGAGCGGGTCACAATATCACGGGGAGCGAGATCACCACGCGGATCGTAGCGATGCATGAAAGGCTCACCGTAACAGTTGATAAGTTTAGCACCTTCACCGCGCACTGCTTCCGAAATCAGGAAGCGGCGACTGGCTCGTGTACGCACCCGCTGAAAGAATGAAGTAGGGTGAAACTGGACCATTTCGGCGTTAATAACCCTCGCCTTGGCACGGTTAGCCATGGCAATACCGGAACCGATGGAACCGGGGGTGTTGGTGGTATGCAGATAAATCTGGCCCAACCCGCCTGTTGCCAGCACGGTAAAATCAGCCAGAAAAGTTTCCACCATATTTAATGTTTCATTATAAACATATGCACCAAGACATTTGTTACTCAGAGAATACCTGAACTCATTGTCCCGGGCATGATGATGGTTGGTCAAAAGGTCGATGGCGGTTCTATTGGTGCATACCTGAATATAAGGATGATCATTCACATGCTCAATGAGCACGTCCATGATTGATTTCCCGGTGTGATCAGCACAATAAAGGATACGGTTTACAGCATGACCGCCTTCTTTGGTCAGGCTGTAATCTCCATCGTCTTTTTTATGAAAGGCAACCGGATATTTCTCCAACAGCAGCTTTTTCAGGACTTCAGGTCCATTTTTAGCCAGTGCACGGACCGCTTTTTTGTTGTTGTAATTCCAACCAGCGGTGAGAATATCCTTTTCCAATGTTTTTACTGAGTCATCCGGGCCTGTATAAACAACGCCGCCCTGAGCCAGTCTCGTATTTCCGGTGAAAAGATCATCACCCGGCGTTAATAGTGTAACTTCTATACCTTTTTCTGCTATCGTCAGAGCTGATATACATCCGGCGATACCTGACCCGATAATCAAAACTTCAGTTTTCATTCGGTTTTCTTGCATGCCTATGTCTCATTTTACGGCAGCCTGTAACAGGTTCCGGCTAAAGGTTCTGTCAGTGGAATTTATTTGCAGACATCGAGCATTCTTTCAAGAGCGAGTCTCGCCGGCTCTCTGATTTCATCGGAAACATCTTCATAAGCAGCTGTTTCCAGATTCTGGAGAAGTCCTGCAAGATTTTCTTCTGTTATTTTGGCCATGTTGCTGCAAAAACTGATACCTAAAGGAAGAATAGTTTTATTGGGGAACATATCCTTCAGTCTGTTAACGAGATTCGTTTCCGTACCGACAATAATAGTAGCTCCTTCGGGGGCTTCACTCACATATTGAATGAGATATGAAGTAGAGCCGGAACCGTCAGAAGCTTGAACAAGCTCCGGCGGACATTCAGGATGAACTACCACTTTGCAGCCGGGGTGTTTTGCACGGAAATCTTCAATCTGGGTCATCTTGAAGCGCTGATGGATCGCGCAGAGACCGGGCCAGATCAGCAACTCTTTGTCCATTACTTCATCAACATCAATCTGGGTTCCCTCAGAACGAATGTTAAGAATCATACGTTTTCCCGGGGCAATACTGAGATTATCGGCAGTGTTCATGGCAAGGTTTCTATCCGGCAGGAAGAGGACTGCATCCCCTTGGCCCTGCGCCCAGCGCAGCATTTTATCCGCATTAGCAGAAGTGCAGACAGTTCCACCATGTTTACCGCAAACGGTTTTTACCGCAGCAGGGGTATTCACGTAAGCGAGCGGAATGATTTTTTTTCCGGTCTCTTTGATCAGTCTGGTCAGCACCTTATCCACCAGCCATGCCGGGGCCATATTGGCCATGACGCAGCCTGCATTTGGATCAGAGATGTAGACTTTCTGATCTTCCCGACGCACGATTGCTGCGGATTCAGCCATGAAGTGGACACCGCAGAATACAATATATTCCGCCTCCAGCTTCTCGATCTGACGGGCCAATTCCAGAGAATCGCCTTTGAGATCGGTGTGTTTTATGATTTCATCAGACTGGTAGTGGTGTCCCAGAATTGCCAGTCTTTTTCCGTATTTTTTCTTCTGTTCAGCAATAATATCCGAATACATCAAAGTAGATACCTACATGGATACGATCTGCATGCTCATATCAGAGCACTTCGCGGAGTGGGTGATCCTGCCCACGGATATGTAGTCCGGTCCGGCTTCTGCAAGCTTGGCAATGGTTTCAAGGGTCACGTTTCCGCTGATCTCGGTTTCAATTTCATCGGGAATTGTGGCGATGGCAGCTTTTGCTTCATCAAAGGTCATGTTGTCGAGCATGATGCGTTCAACTTTAGTAGAAACAGCTTCATCCACTTCTTCCTGATTGCGACATTCCACCTCAATGGGCGGACATTCTTCACCATACTTGGCGCGCAATTTGTCGACAGCGGCGGTAATGGATCCGGCGCGATCAATGTGGTTGTCTTTCAGCATGAGCATTTCCACCAGATTCAGGCGATGGTTTTTTGCTCCGCCACAAAGGACAGCGTATTTTTCGGGGTAACGCAGGCCGGGAATAGTCTTGCGAGTATCGAGGAGGATAGTCTCACTATGATCCAGAGCATCTACGTATTTACGGGTTTCGGTTGCGATTCCTGACATGTGGGAGATGAAGTTCAGGATAACACGCTCAGCCTTGAGGAGCAGGCCGGCAGGTCCCTGAATTGCTGCGATAAGAGTACCTTTAGAGATTTTATCGCCTTCATCAACATTAAGATGCACCTGACACTTGTTTTCCTGATCTGCAAATTCAAGAATCAAGTTAATGAGGGGCAATCCGGAGATTACGGTATCTTCTTTAGCTATGATCTGAGCAGTCGCGATATCCTCCTGCTCAAAGAGGCCCATTGAGGTCAGATCCGGGCCGTCTTCGCTCAAAGCGATTCTTATAGTGGCAAGCAAAAACATCTTTGCTTCAGCCTGAAAGAAGTCGTTAAATGCGTTTTCAGTCATTGTATTCCTACTAATATTTTATAATATTGTGTTTGAGGTCATGTAACGAATTTTGGTAGCTGGTTTTGTGAGGCAAGACAAGGGCTGAGAAGGATTTCACAAACTTGTTTTTCAGCAGTTTCAGGGTGATAAATTTTGACCTTTAAAGCTAATTGGTATAGTTGATTCGCCATGGCAAACACAAAAGGAATCCCCGAACCGCTCCGCGAGTGGCAGGAACACGGCAAAGGACGCGCAGGTGAAGTTGACCAGCGTGTTATCGATGCCATGCACCCTGCGGATGCTGCTGATCATATTGAAGAACTAGG
>DDLU01000212.1 GCA_002340305.1 Desulfovibrio sp. UBA2564 | reverse complement strand
CATGCCGCCCATGCCGCCCATACCGCCCATGCCACCCATACCGCCGCCCATTCCGCCGGGCATGCCTGCGGGCATGTCAGCTGCGGGTTCGGGCTTTTCAACGATAGCGCATTCGGTGGTCAGCAGGAGACCTGCAACGGAAGCTGCGTTCTGGATAGCGATACGGGTAACCTTTTTGGGGTCGATAACACCGGCCTTGATGAGATCTTCGTATTCGCCGATAGCAGCGTTGAAACCGTTACCGTCTTTTGCTTCTTTAACTTTTTCAACAACGATGGAACCTTCGAGTCCTGCGTTGCCGGCGATCTGGCGGAGAGGCTCTTCGATGGCGCGACGGATAATGTCGATACCTGCGGTTTCGTCATCGTCGGAGGAGGTTACGTTGTCCAGAGCAGCGATGCAGCGGATGAGGGCAGTACCACCGCCGGGAACGATACCTTCTTCAACAGCAGCGCGGGTAGCGTTGAGTGCATCTTCCACGCGTGCTTTCTTTTCTTTCATTTCAGTTTCAGTTGCAGCACCAACATTGATTACTGCTACACCGCCAACGATCTTGGCGAGGCGTTCCTGAAGTTTTTCACGGTCGTAGTCGGAAGTGGAGAGTTCGATTTCGTTGCGGATCTGACCAACGCGGGCTTTGATCACTTCGCCTTCGCCTGCACCGTCTACGAGGGTGGTGTTTTCTTTGTCGATTACAACGCGTTTAGCGGAACCGAGGTGCTCAAGGGAAACTGCTTCGAGGTTGAGACCGATGTCATCGGAAACAACTGCGCCGCCGGTGAGAGCTGCGATGTCTGCGAGCATTGCCTTACGGCGGTCGCCGAAACCGGGAGCCTTAACGGCAACAACATTGAGGGTACCGCGCAGTTTGTTCACTACGAGGGTAGCCAAAGCTTCGCCTTCAATGTCTTCTGCGATGATAACCAGAGGTTTGCTCATTTTAGCAACCTGCTCGAGAACGGGCAGGAGTTCTTTCATGCTGGTTACTTTCTTTTCGCTGATGAGGATGAGGGGCTCATCCATTTCGCAGATCATTTTTTCTGCGTTGGATACGAAATAGGGGGAGAGGTAGCCGCGGTCGAACTGCATACCTTCAACAACATCGAGAGTTGTGTCGAGGCCTTTTGCTTCTTCAACGGTGATAACGCCTTCTTTGCCGACCTTGTTCATAGCTTCAGCAATGATGTTACCGATGGTTACGTCGTTGTTAGCGGAGATGGTACCGACCTGAGCGATTTCTTTCTGATCGCGGGTGGGCTTGGCAAGGCCTTCAAGGTGATCGATGATTGCTTCAACAGCTTTGTCGATACCGCGTTTGATAGCCATGGGGTTACGGCCTGCTGCTACGAGTTTAACACCTTCAGTGAAAACAGCCTGAGCAAGGATGGTAGCGGTAGTGGTGCCGTCACCTGCGATGTCGGAGGTTTTGGAAGCAACTTCCTTAACCATCTGAGCACCCATGTTTTCGAACTTGTCCTTCAGTTCGATTTCTTTGGCTACGGAAACACCGTCTTTGGTGATGACCGGGGAACCGAAGGATTTGTCCATAACAACGTTACGGCCTTTGGGTCCGAGGGTTACTTTTACAGCGTTGGCGAGTTTATCTACGCCGATTTTCAGTTTTTCACGAGCTTTGGCGTCGAAAAGAATCTGTTTAGCCATGTGGTGTTATCTCCTTAATATAAAGAAATGTATTCAATTATGCAGCCCTTGGGCTGTTCTTAAGTGCGATTGCTGGAGCAGTCTGATTAGCTGACGACTGCGAGGATGTCGTCTTCACGCATGATCAGGTGGTCAACACCTTCGATGCTGATTTCAGTACCTGCATATTTTGCGAAAAGAACAGCGTCGCCTTCTTCAACGCCCAGAGCTATTCTGGAGCCATTGTCGTCCAGCTTGCCGGGACCAGCTGCTACAACTTCACCTTTGAGGGGTTTTTCTTTAGCGGAGTCGGGGATAATGATTCCGCCAACGGTTTTTTCTTCCACTTCAAGGCGTCTGACCAGAACACGGTCTGCTAACGGCTTAAGTTTCATCAGTTTTCCTCCAATATTTACAATACTATTTTTTGCTTTCAGGCTTATAGCCTGTGGACCGCTGCGGCCTTTCATGAGCTAGTTAGGAAAAGAATCCTGCCGCAGGGATTGAATGAAAATAAGTCATTATTAAAATCTGTCAACAGCGTGGCAGTTTTTTTTTTGAAATTCCTGAGATAGATATTTTTACAAAAGGTCTTTGGCGACAAATATAACCCTGCCGATTGAAGACCAGCTATGATTCGGGTTGCTGTGTTCCAGAATAATCGGACCGTGTGAGACATCGGGATTATCTGCTAAAAGCAGGATTTTACCTGGCTCTCTAGCTATCCTGCGGACGAGTATTTCCTCATCAATGCGAACTGCATAGATGCGGCCTTCAAAAAAATCTTTTTGTGATTCGTCCACAAGCACCTGATTGCCGTCTTCGATGCGTGGGGCCATAGCATTTCCGGTAACTGTAAGCAGTTTCATGGAATCGGGTGCCCCTTTTTCGGACATCCATTTATTATTGAAGGCGATTAGACTTCTTGCTTCGTTATCTATGTTGAGCTTTTTCCCCTTCTTGTCCGCACGGCCCAGGGCTTTTGGGATTTCATGAAATTCGCTACCTGCGTTTTTTTCGTTACCGGGGAAAATAATTTTGGCTCCGATTTCATCAAGAACCCTTGCCAGCACCTGAATGTGTTTCCCCCGTTCCTGCTTGATGTAGCGGATTATCTGATTCGGTGCGACACCGCATGCTTTAGCCATTTGGGTAGGGTTGGCATATTTGCGGTCAGGGCCGATCATGTCTCGAAGTCCTTGGACCAGATCATTGTAGAAAGCCATATTTTTCTCCTTGGCAACATCTGGTACCCTTTTTTAATAATAAAGTCGCTATTAAGTTTGTTTTTTAATGGCAATTTACCAATTGGTAAATATTTTTTATGAAATGGCTTGCATGTGTTCTGTTTTGGTAATAAGAACGGCTTCGTTGTAGTTTCAATTATTACTAATTTTAATTGTATAGGAGTTTTTGATGGGGAGGGAGAGTATTTACGATTGTAGAAATTTCCCGGACATGGAAGGGAAACGGGGGATGTCCGCTGAGGGATTGATCAGCGTTTTAGGGCGGGAAGCAGCGGAAAGGGTAATGTATTTCTGGGGTGGAACAAGGGTTTCCGTCCCGGACATTGAAGAGTTGCAAAAGCTTCAACTACGTGAGCGGATTATTAAGGCTTTTCAGCAGGGGGCAACTTCGGCGCAGGTCGCTGAACGGTTCGGAATATCAGTGCGCACTGCGCAGCGTATTCGTAATTTTTCCAATTACGTTGAACGTGCGCCCGAATTAATGTAATATTTTACTGCGCTAAAGCTTTACTGACGTTTTTTTTCTTAATCTGCCGTCATGCATACAATGAAATAACTTTTCTCCGGGATAACAATATTTATGAAAACAAAATCCTCGAGCAGTGTTTTTCTGTACTTCATCAAGCGATTTGTTCTTGTCGCGGTGATTCTTCTTGCGGTCTCTGCATGGGCTATTCTTACCCAGAGAAACCGGTACCTAAGTATTGTTGAAGATCATGAGGTTAATCTGGTAAAAAGTAATATTTCTGCCTTTAATTCATGGCTTGAGTCGGGGGTTGGGTATGCCGCTGTGCTGTCAGGTTTGGTCGAGAAACAATTGAGTGCCTCGGGTGATCAATATGCCGAGCGGGGAAGGATTGCTGATATCTTTGCAACATTCGGCTCGCAGAGCAAAGGTTGTGTGCAGCTTCGCTACATATCCCCGGAAGGCATGGAGCTGGTCAGGGTCAATATTGACGGCGGGGGGGCTCACCGTGTGGGCAGGAATTTTCTTCAAGACAAGGGGGACCGCCTATATCTTAAAGAAGCAGAAAAGCTTAACGACCAAGTCTATGTCTCGCGTTTTGATTTGAATATGGAGTTTGGGAAAGTTGTTATCCCTTACAATCCGGTAATCAGGATTGTGAAAAAGATACACGCCAACGGTAAAAGCCGTGGATATCTGGTGCTGAACTTTTCCGGCGACAGGCTGTTCAGAATTTTTAGTGAAACCGGAGCCGAATCATTCGGCAGTCTTTATCTTGTTAATGACGGCGGTGGCTGGATTGTAGGCCCGGATGAAACTTATAACTGGAAATTCCTTTTCAAGCCTGAGCAAGGTCTTATTGAACGTGAGTTTCCTGAAGTATGGGCGAAAATCAGTGGTAATAATTATGGGCAGTTTACCGGGGCAGACGGTGTTTATACATTCGATTCTTTGAATGGTAACTCATTTCATTATGCGCTGCATCAGGATGTTGTGTTCAGCGAAGGCTGGAAAGTTATTTCCCGCGTTCCGGATGAAGCATTGGTGGTTCCCCGCCGGAATATCATGCTTGCCTTGCTTACTTTTTTGATTTTTATGATGGGTTATTTGTTCTGGCGGCAGACTTCCGTGACTGTTGCCAGTGAGGATATCCGCAGGGCACTCGAGGATAGCGAAAAGCGGTTCATGGACGTAGCTGATGCAGCCGGTGAATTTATTTGGGAAACCGGGCCTGATGGTAGTTTTGTCTTTGTTACCGGTAGGGCCGAGGATGTGCTCGGCTACAGCGCAGAAGAGCTTATCGGGCGTTCCCCTTTCGATTTTGTGGATGAAGAATCGTCATGGGATGTACGCAAGGAATTTCTTGATGCAGCCCAGTTCGGGCACAGTTTTAACGGGTTGGAATTTAGGTTTATCAATCGTGACGGACGCAAAGTCTGGCTCGAATTCAACGGGGTTCCTGTTTTTGATGCAGAAGGTACTGTAACCGGATTTCGTGGTGCCACTTCTGATATCAGTGCTCAGAAAAAAGCTGTTCAGGATTTGCAGGACCGTGAAGATATGCTCCAAAGTATCAGTGATTCCGTACAGGATGCTTTGGTACTGATGGATGAAAAAGGTCTGGTCCATTTCTGGAATCCTGCCGCAGAAAAGATTTTCGGGTTCAGGGCCGATGAAATGCTTGGCGAGAGCCTGCAATGCTGTTTTTTTGCCGAGGATAATGTCCCAGCCGATGAAGTCGGGGATAATCCGAATTACATTGATGGGCTTTTAGCCAATCACGGCTCATTTACTGTTAACGTCCGCCGTAAGGGTGGGGAGGTTTTCCCTGCTGAGGTTTTGCTTTCTCCATTGCGTAAGAATAATGAGTGGTGGGTTGTGGGAACATTCAGGGATGTTACCGAGCGCAAGGAAGCCGAAGATAAATTGCGCAAGCTGGCTACAACAGATTCGCTTACCGGACTCAGCAACCGGCGTTTTTTCATGGAAAGTGCTGAAGATGCTCTTGTGCGTTCCCACCGATATGGGCGTGATCTTTCATTATTGATGATGGACATAGACTACTTTAAAACGGTTAACGATATGTACGGTCATGATGCCGGTGATGATGTTTTGAAGGCTCTTTCTAAAACCGGATTGAAGATATTGCGTAATATTGATGTCTTCGGAAGGATTGGCGGGGAAGAGTTTTCTATTCTGCTGCCGGATACAGGGCTTTCCGGGGCGGAACTTGTAGCGGAAAGATTGCGTGCTGAAATTGAAAGTAAGACAATGAATACCCGCTCCGGTACTTTTAAAATCACCGTGAGTATCGGGGTTGCTACATTAAATAATGATACACGGACCTTGGAACATTTGCTCAAGGCAGCAGATCTCGGCTTATATGCTGCAAAAGAAGCTGGGCGAAATCAGGTGAAGGTGCAGCTGTCACCTCAAGGACCGGAAAAAGAATAAGAAAAGTCCCCACAAACTGGTGCGGGGACTTTTTGCCTTTCAATTTGCTATTTGAAAATTAATCAAATCCAAATTCGATGGTGAAGTTGCCGTGGTCGGTAGTGAATGGGATAGCCATTACCGGACCCGCTGTGACATGTGCGATGGTGTGGTTGTCACCCATGATTACTGTGGGGGTGGAGCCTTGAAGTTTGTAGCCCATCTCTGTCAGTCCGGCTCTTGCCTGGCCGGAAACCATGTTAGTGATTTCACCTACAGCATCTTTAACGTCCTGGATGATATCCTGAATATCATCACCGAGCATGTTTTTTACGATCTGTGCAGCGCAGGCTTTTTCAAAAGAAATGGAAACACTTCCATTCACAGATCCTGTGAATCCAACAATTCCGGTGACATCACCGGTTGCGACATTGCCTTTTTTTACGAACGGTTTACCCGCTTGAGGCGTGATCATGGCCATCATGGTCAGGATGTCTGAGGTTGCCTTAATAAAAGGTTTGGCCAATTCTACATTCATTACTGAGACTCCTTAAAAAGTTGGCATATATGCTTAGTTGGTAAGCCGGAAGAAATATCCCCTTTACCCGTGCTTACTCTAGCTTTCGTGATAAATTAATACGAATGCGGCTTAGTTTTGAGCACCTTAACAGAAAAGTATCTCATGAACAATTTTTTTAAGAGTGCTTTCAGTATTTTGACATTATAATTTTGCATTATTTCTGTGACAAAATCAGATAAAATTTGAAAGCTGATCCGGGGTAGTCTTTTATGCTTGTGCATTTGACCATAAGCATAAATTTTCGTATTCAAATAAGATTATTTGCGTATAAAGCTTTCTCCGGTAAAATCTGACCGGACGGCTCAAGAAATAAAAATAAGGATATAGATAAATGTCAGATAATAAAGCTGAATCCAATGTAGGTAAGAATTTTATTACCGCGATTATTGATAAAGACAATGAAACCGGAAAATATGAAGGAAGGGTGGCAACCCGTTTTCCTCCTGAGCCTAACGGTTATCTGCATATCGGACATGCCAAATCCATCTGCCTGAACTTCGGTCTTGCAGGGGATTACAACGGGACCTGCAATCTGCGTTTTGATGACACAAACCCGGTCAAGGAAGACACAGAATATGTAGAATCTATTGAAAAGGATGTCCGTTGGCTCGGTTTTGATTGGGAAGACAGACTGCACTATTCCTCTGACTACTTTGATAAACTCTATGAATTTGCTGTTCAGCTGATTAAAGCCGGCAAAGCATATGTAGACAGCCTCAGTGCTGAAGAGATTCGCGAATATCGCGGTTCTCTTACTGAGCCGGGTAAGAACAGCCCCCACCGTGACCGTTCCATCGAGGAAAATCTCGACCTTTTCGAGTGCATGAAAAACGGTGAATTCAACGAAGGTGAACATGTGCTTCGCGCCAAGATTGACATGGCTTCTCCCAATGTCATCCTGCGTGACCCCACCATTTACCGCATCCGTAAGGCTCATCACCACCGTACCGGAGACAAGTGGTGCATCTACCCTATGTACGATTTCACTCATTGTCTTTCTGATTCTCTGGAAAAGATCACCCATTCCATCTGTACTCTCGAATTCGAGAACAACCGCGCCCTGTACGACTGGACTCTCGAGACCCTCGGAGTTTACCGTCCGCAGCAGATTGAATTCGCAAGACTCAATCTCAGCTACACTGTGATGAGTAAGCGTCGTTTAATCCAGCTGGTTGAAGAAGGTCACGTTTCCGGTTGGGATGACCCCCGCATGCCGACAATTTCCGGTATGCGCCGCCGTGGTTACTCCCCGGCATCCATCCGCAATTTCTGCGAACGCATCGGTGTTGCCAAAGCGGCTAACATGGTTGACTTCGCATTGCTTGAGTTTTCCGTACGCGAAGATCTTAACGCACATTCCAACCGTGTCATGGGTGTAGTCAATCCCATTAAACTGGTCATTGATAACTACCCCGAAGGTCAGGTTGAAGAGTTTGAAGTTCAGAACAACCCTGAAGATGAGAACGCAGGAAGCCGTAAGGTTCCCTTCTCCAAGACTTTGTACATTGAACGTGATGACTTCATGGAAGATGCACCCAAGAAATTCTTCAGACTTTCCGTTGGTCGTGAAGTCCGTCTGCGTGCAGCGTACTATGTAACCTGTACCGGTGTGATCAAAGATGAGAATGGTGAAGTTGTTGAACTCCGCTGCACCTACGATCCCGCTACCCGCGGTGGCTGGTCCGATGACGGACGTAAGGTTAAAGGCACCATCCACTGGGTTTCCGTGGATCATGCAGTTGAAGCCGAGGTACGCCTCTACAATCACCTATTCACCAAAGAGAACCCCATGAGCAACAAGGACGGTTCCGACTTCAAAGATCATATCAATCCTGATTCTCTTGAAATTCGTACTGCTTATGTGGAGCGTTCCCTTAAGAATGTTGAGCCCGGTTACCGTTGCCAGTTTGAAAGAATCGGTTATTTTTGTGCCGATCCGGATTCCACTCCTGAAAAGCCTGTTTTCAACAGAACTGTCACCTTGCGTGACTCTTGGAAGAAAATTGCCAAGAACCAGAAAAAGTAATACTGTCCCCTTGCGGGTGTAGGTAATATTTTGCGGGGTCCTTAGGGGTCCCGCATTTTTTTTGCATTCGCTGATGTGTTTCGGCCTAGAATTCTGGCCGGTATAATTTGGATGAAAGGTTTTTTAAAAAGTGCTATTTATTGAACAAATGATAATACTCACTCATGCAGAAGTTGTCTTGCCAGTCAGTGACATGAATCGGAGGTAGAAGAATGAGTGCTGAGATTGAAAGCGATTCCAAGCTTGCCATCGCTATTGCCGGAAGGAGTAACGTTGGTAAGTCTTCAATAATACGCGCTCTTTCAGGAATTGAAAGTGATGAAGTAAGTCCTGTTGCCAGTGAAGATGAAATGTATCCCCTGACCAGAGCTGAAATTCATCCGCTTGGTCCGGTGACAATTTACGATACCGATGCCCATGTTCCGGGGGATGATCAAGCCAAAGCCATTAAAGATGCTCTCTACAGTGTAGATGTGGCGGTCATTGTTACAGACAATTCCGGTATTCTTGATGAAGAACGCGAATTGACCAATCTGTTACGGGATCGCGGTATCCCCTGCGTAATGGTTTTCAATAAGGCCGATATCAGAAGGCCCAGCCTTGCAGATATGGAATTCTGCGGTTCACGCGGTGTGCGTTTTGTCGCCACTTCAACAGTTGACGGGCGTGGTATTGAGCGGCTGAAGAAATCCATCATGGCCCTTGCGCCGGAAGAGAATAT
Organism: Desulfovibrio sp. UBA2564; assembly: GCA_002340305.1. GTDB lineage: Bacteria > Desulfobacterota > Desulfovibrionia > Desulfovibrionales > Desulfovibrionaceae > Maridesulfovibrio. The sequence continues at coordinate 5,409 of DDLU01000212.1, read as the reverse complement.
GCTTGACCCGGTTTTGGCTCGTGACCTTATGGGGCGCGGAGATTTTGTTGTCTGCGTAGTTTCCGAAGATCCGGTTTCGCCTAAGGGAAGATTGGGATTACCCAAGTCGCAGGTAATTCGTGAAATTCTTGATGCCGGGGGCATTGCGGTTATTGTCAAGGAAGGGGAGCTTTACCAGACTATTTCGGGCCATAAGCGTCGTCCGGCTTTGGTTATCGCTGATTCCGAACCAATCAAAAAAACTATCGACATTATTCCGCGTGATGTCTCCCTGACTACTTTTCCTATCCTTTTCGCGCGTCATAAAGGTAATCTTGAGCAGCTTGTTCAGGGGGCAAACGCTATCGACAATCTGCAAGACGGAGACAAGGTTTTGATAGTTGAAGCCTGTCCGCATCATCCCAAGGCCGAGGATCTCGGCAAGGAGATGATCCCTGCAAGGATTGCCGGGTATACCAGACGCGAAATTATTTTTGAATCAAAAACAGGATGTGGGCTTCCCCTGGATTTGGCGGAGTATAAACTCGTGGTCCATTGCGGAGCCTGCATGCAGGAAAGGGCGGATATGCTGCGCAGAATCAGGGATTGTGACCGGCAGCATGTTCCCATCACCAACTACGGACTTGCCGTTGCCAAGGTTGATGGAACCTTAAAACGTCTTACCGAACCGTTTTTTAAGGATGAGGCCGAAGAACGTAAGGAACTGACCGGAAAAATAAATGTTTTTAGGGGTAGCAATTCGCAGGCAATGCATTTGGTTGTTCCGGCGGAAATTCATCCTGAAAAAGCCGTTCCGTTTAACCTTATGTATCTCTTTGGGGACATTGAGGTGACTAAAGAACAGATTGGCTTTGCCTCATTACCGTTTGCCCGTGGTGGTCAGCAGAAGATAAGAAAATCTGTAGAGGAACACGGCTATTGTTTTTACAAATGGCCCGGAAGAGTTCTGGGGGCTGACCTTGGAGGCCTTCTCGATCCCGATGAGAATACTGAGGCTTAAATTCAGCAGGATTTAATTTTTATGAGCAGGGAAAATTCATATATCATTTTGACCCTTTTCCTGTTCTTGCATTCGGGATAGTTTCTGTCTGTCGGGCTTACCGAAATGAAATACAGCAAACACTTGGTTTCACCTGCTGTTCTGAAGAAGATTGATAAAATGGAGCGGGATCTTAGTTCAGGAAAAATTAAGTTGAAACCGTCAGTTGAATAAATCGGGAATTTTTAATGGCTATTTCTTCAAAGCTCAGGCGCAGAATAACTTTGGGAATTGTGGGTGTGCTTGCGGCAATATTGTTGCCGCTTGGTTGCTTTTTCAATGAACTTTACCAGGACAGAGTTAAAAGCTTCACTGAATCCAAAGGGAATTTGGTCGCTTCTTTAGTCGCTTACTCAAGCAGCGAGGCAATTTTGAATTTTCAAAATTTGAAGCTTGAAGAGTTAGCCAGAAATGTTTGTGAAGATAATGAAGTTGTTTCCTGTGCTGTGTTCAGTCATACAGGCTCCCTTTTTACCCGTTTTCAGGAAGAGGTGACACAGGAACAGGTTCTTTATGTTGAGCGGCGGATACTTAAAGATGGAGAATATCTTGGATATGTCCGTGTCGGAATTCTGAATCAGAATTTTGCTGACGATATTTCATTTGCCGTAACTTATATATTGCCCATGCTTTTGGGGGCTACGCTTTTGGGCGGACTTTGCTTACGCCTGTTTATCGGTAGAGCGGTCCTTTCTCCGTTGGTAAAGCTTGCCGGACAGGCCGAAAGAGCAGAACAGGGCGAGGACGTTATTTTTACCGGAGTGGAGAGACTTGACGAAATCGGTAGTCTTAGTAGCTCGTTTGAACAAATTTTAGCTAAGTTAGATTGTGTTCAGGCCGAAATGGACCAAAGAGTTGTTGATCGAACTGAGGAACTCAGTGAAGTAAACCGTAAACTTCGTGATGAGCTTGAAGGTCGGCGTAAATCCGGGAAAGAATTAAAGGCCGCTTTAGAAGAGTTCTCTTTTACTGTTCGCGAGTTGGAAAAATCAAAAGATAAGGCAGAAAATTCCAGCCGATTCAAGAGTCAGTTCTTGGCGATGATCAGTCATGAAATCAGGACTCCCATGAATGCAATTCTTGGTATGGGGGATTTGCTGCTTGGGACTGAACTTGACCCGGAACAGATGGGATATGTTGAAATTTTTCGTGGCTCAGGAGAGATGCTGCTTAAAATTATTAATGATATTCTTGATTTCGTGCAGATTGAATCCGGACAGATTGAATTGGTTCCTGTGCCATTTGATCCTTCCCGTGATGTCCAGAGCGTCTGCAAAAGCGTAGCTCATTCAGCCCATGCCAGAGATATCGAAGTTATTTGTGATGTGCAGCAGGGGGTTCCGGCACAAGTGGTCGGTGATCCGGTGCGTGTGCGCCAGATTTTGCTGAACATAGTATCAAATGCCGTCAAGTTCACCTCCAGCGGTGAGGTTGAAGTAAGCCTGGGTATTGAAGAATCCGGTGAAAATTTTGAGCGCTTGCTCTTTACTGTCCGTGATACCGGTATCGGTATTCCAGAAGGACGGCAGGAAAGTATTTTCGAGAGTTTTGTGCAGGGCGACGGGACTACTGTTCGCGAATACGGCGGTGTAGGCTTGGGGCTTGCCCGTGCTTCCCGCCTGGCTGCCCTTATGGATGGCGACATCCGTTTTGAGAGTGAAAGCGGTAAAGGAAGTATTTTTTACTTTTCCATTCCATTCAAAAAATCTGTTTACGAACCTGAGCACAGCGTTGCTGATTTTTCTGGAACACGGGTGCTGCTAGTTGATGATAACCATACCGTGCGCGAAGTTTTGGCCCGTCGGATGGAATCCTTTGGAATAGATGCGGTCATGGCTGCTGACGGACCTGAAGGATTGCAGTATCTTGAAGGGGCAGCGGAGCGCGGAAAACCTTATGATTTACTGCTTGCAGACAGTGATATGCCTGAAATGCAGGGGGTTGACTTCCTTTCAAAAGCGCAGCAGAAAGGATTGCTTCCCGGTCGCGTGGCGATGATGTTTTCTGCCGGATGTGCGGAAGAGGACAGGCAGAATGCCCGTATGACCGGAGCAGATTATACCTTGATCAAGCCTGTGTTCGATGCGGATTTGATACGTTGTCTGGCATCTGTTGATGATGCTTCAAAGGACAGATATCGGGCAGGGCAGGGTTTAAATATCCTTCTGGTGGAGGATAATGAAGACCATCGTAAAATTCTTGAGCTTTTTATCCTTGATACCGGTGCTGATATCACGGTTGCGGTTGACGGATTACAGGCTGTGCAGCTTTTCAGTGATAATAGCTATGACCTTGTTTTAATGGACTTGGAATTGCCTGTCATGGATGGGATTGCGGCTGTTAAGAGAATGCGTGAATTTGAGTTGGGCAGCGATAGGCGAAAATCAATGATTGTGGCTCTTGCCGCAAGAGCCTATAGTTCCAACCGCAGGGATTCTGCAAAGGCCGGTTGTGATGGATTTATATCCAAGCCGGTTAAATGGGACACCATCAGATCTACTGTAGCGGCTGTTGCCGTAAAAGGAGATCTCCCTGAAGATATTACTATTCTGGAGTAAAAAATGATAGCTGGAGAAAACGCTGGACAAGAACTCTTCGTTATTAATGACGATCTTAGAGAATTGATCCCGCATTTTGTCATCCATCAGTTTGACGAACTGCAACAGATGGAAAACAGCCTTGAAGCCGGAGACCTGAAAGAAGTTGGCCGTTTGGGGCATAGCCTGAAGGGTGCTGCCGCCAACTTCTGCCTTGATCCTCTTTCGCGTCTGGGCATGGCTATACATGATGTTTCCAAGCTGGGTATGGAAGAAGCCCTTACTCCATTGGTGAAAAAGTACCGCTTTTATCTTGATGAGTTGAAAATTCAGGTCAGCTAGTCTGTATTGGGTACTGCTGTTTTTTCGCTATACCTCAAGGCCGCAAGCGGTGGCCGTTGCTATTATTGTTCTGAACCATCCTGCATTGCTTGCTACATAGACTTTTCTCCCTGTCCCGCAGAATTTAGATTTGTGCCTGTAATTTCCTTTGAGCGGATATAACTTTTCTTTGTGTTCATAAAACGGCTGAGCCAGCCTAAGTAGCGGTCCGCTAAGACTGTAACCCCCGTCCATTTTGGAAAGTTGTGAAAGTCCGAGGTTGAGCAATTGCCAGCCTCTCCCCTATTTGTACAAAGGTCATTTTATTTAGGTGCTGTTCAAGCTGTTTTTATATGCAGGAGTTCTTTTCGGTTCACACACGGATTAGGGAATAATTACAGTATTTTGAACTGTAAATATGTTTTTACTTCCAGCCATGAAATACAACCGGCTGACCACTGATTGCTAAGGAGCATGGTTGAGGCCCGGTAGAGTGGGCGAATAGGACATACACCGGCTGCTTGTTTTCGTGGCTGTTATCCTGCACAATGCGGGCGGATTAGGTTTCGGGTGCAGAGCAGGCAGGATTGCAGGATTCAGCCATCGTGGCAGCATGACTCTCGCCATTGAGGGGGGTATGCAAAATTTTCAGGAGAGATTGATGACTAAAAGTCTTGACGAAATTATCGATTCCATTCTGGGCAATGTGTATCCCTTATTCGAAGCGCACCCGGAGATGCAAAAGTTATTGCGGGACATGAGCCTTGCGGTTTGTGCCGATTCCGCTTCAGTCAGCCCGGAAGATCAGATGTTTCCCGCATCGCTGGCCCGGAAAGGGATCTCGCTATTCGAGGCTAACTACAATGCCATCTTAGGTCAGGTTCAATCCTTTGATTCAAATTTCAAAATCGCTTGCGTCCCCGGATGCTCCTATTGTTGCTCCTCGCACATTACCGTGACCCCGCAGGAAGGTTTCAATATCGGCCTGCACCTTGCCACCACCCGCGATGCAGATAAATTTACAGCACTGGCAGAGCAGTGTCTTGAAATTGCTGCCGATCTGGAATCAATAACTCTTGAAGAATTTGCCAAAAATTATTTTCAGGCCTGCCCGTTTCTTAACGATGGTAAGTGTTCCATCTACGAAGTGCGTCCCGTATTGGCCCGGAACTGGATTTCCACCGAAGTGCAGGCCTGCAAGAAAAGTTTCGATTCAAAGAATAAAATTACCGTGCCCCAAAATTCATTGATTATGGTCCAGAAGGATCTGATCTATGCCGGACAGGCCGCCTATCTGGCAGGATTCGGAATTGATGGGAATATCTGTTCCTTCATGCCGCTCATGGCCCAGATCATGACCGACTTCGAAGGGACCTACTCTCGCTGGCTTTCAGGCGAAAAATTAAACGGACAGATGTAAAAAAAACGACTTGCTTTAAAGCAGGTCGTTTTTTTTATTTTTAGTCAGTGAAGCCCAAATAAAAGGTTTTGGGATTCTTAAACCCTTTTGCA
>DDLU01000045.1 GCA_002340305.1 Desulfovibrio sp. UBA2564 | reverse complement strand
TATCGTTCTGCTTGGTAAAGCTGATGAAGTTGCAAGCAAGATTTCCCAGCTCGGTCTGGAAATGAATGATGTGCGTATCCTTGACCCTGAGTCCGCACCTCAGTTCGATGACTACTGCGAAACCTATTTCAAAATGCGTGAGCACAAGGGCATCCGTATGTCAGACGCTCGCGACCGTATGCTCGATCCTACGTACTTTGCATCCATGATGGTGCAGAAGGGGGATGCGGACGGTATGGTTTCCGGCTCCGTAACCACCACCGCACAGACCATCCGTCCTGCTTTTGAGTTCATTAAGACCAAGCCCGGTGCGTCCATCGTATCCAGTGTTTTCCTGATGTGCCTCAAAGATAAGGTTTTGGTTTTCGGTGATTGCGCAGTTAACCCGAACCCCAATGCGGAACAGCTCGCAGAGATCGCGCTGAATTCTGCTGAAACCGCAAAAATCTTCGGTGTTGAGCCTCGTGTAGCTCTCATGTCTTACTCCACCGGTCAGTCCGGTAAGGGTGCAGATGTTGAGAAGGTAAAAGAAGCAGTGAAAATTGCCAAGGAACGTAACCCCGAGCTGAAGCTTGAAGGTCCTATCCAGTACGATGCCGCTATCGATCCTTCCGTTGCGAAGACCAAGCTTCCCGACAGCGAAGTAGCCGGTAAGGCAACCGTATTTATTTTCCCCGATCTTAACACTGGAAATAATACTTATAAAGCTGTACAACGCTCAGCCGAACAGTCAGTAGCAATCGGCCCTGTACTTCAGGGACTCAATAAACCTGTGAACGACCTCTCCCGAGGCTGCACTGTTCCGGATATTGTAAATACTGTCGCAATCACAGCAATTCAGGCAGCAGCCGAAAAAGGACAAATCTAAATGAAAATCTTAGTAATTAACGCTGGTTCTTCTTCTATTAAATACCAGCTTCTGGACATGACTACCGGTAATGATCTCGCTTCCGGTATTGTTGAACGTATCGGTGAAGAAATGGGTAGCATCAGCTACAAGACCGATTCCAAATACACCGCTGAACAGCCGTTTCCCACTCACCGGGAAGGTATGGTTGAAGTGATCAACCTGCTTACCGATGCTGACAAGGGTGTTGTTAAAGAAAAGTCTGAAATCGCAGCCATCGGTCATCGTATCGTTCACGGTGGCGAGCTCTTTTTCGAGCCTGTTGAAGTCGATGAAAAAGTTTTGCAGGGAATCCGCGATTGCATCCCTCTCGCACCTCTGCACAACCCCGGTCATGTTATCGGCATTGAGACCGCCATGGAACTTTTCCCCGGCGTAAGACAGGTTGTCGTTTTCGACACCTCTTTTCACCAGACCATGGAACCTAAAGCCTACATGTACGGCGTTCCTTACGAATACTATGAAAACTGGGGTCTCAGAAGATACGGTGCACATGGAACTTCTCATAAGTACGTTGCCCGCGAAACCGCTAAACTTCTTGGTAAGCCTCTTGAAGAGTCCAACATCATTACTGTTCACCTCGGAAACGGTGCTTCCATCTCCGCAGTTAAGAATGGTAAGTGCTACGACACTTCCATGGGCCTGACCCCTCTCGGCGGTATCATCATGGGAACCCGTTGCGGTGACATTGACCCTGCAATCGTAGGTTTCATCGCTGAAAGAACAGGTCAGAGTGCTGCTGAAGTAGTAACCACTCTTACTAATGAGTCCGGTCTCAAGGGTATCTGCGGTTCTAACGACCTCCGTGACATTCATGCTCGCATTGAAGAAGGCGACGAAAAAGCTAAACTGGCTCTGGACATGGCTTGCCACAAAGTACGTCAGTTCATCGGTGCTTACGCATTTGAACTGGGCCACGTAGATGCTATTGTCTTTACCGCAGGTATCGGTGAAAATGATGAGATTTACCGTGAGAACTGCCTCTCCGGCCTCGAAAACTTCGGTATTACCATTAATAAAGAAAAGAACAATAACTGGGATAGAACTCCCTCCTTCATCAGTGAGGATGACGGTGCAGTAAAGGTTTGCATCATCGCAACTAATGAAGAACTCGAAATCGCTAACGATACTGTAGCCGTTCTCGGACTGTAGAAAGTATATATTGAAAAAAACCGGGGTGAAGTTGTGGAAAGCTTCACCCCGGTACAAGAATGGACAGGCATCTTTTAATCTAAAAAGTGCTGCCTGAAGGAAACGGTCCGTAGCAGCCTGGAAGGAAGGGCTGTGCCGCCGGTCTTGTGGAAGGGATTCGGTGGCGTTACGGAAATATTAACGGACAGTGTAAATAAATCACCGTCCATCGTATTTGGGGGAAAAATGACAGCTAAATCCGAAAGTGTAAAGCTTTTTACCGATAAAGCTGAGCTTGTGTCCGCTGTAGTAACAGAGATTTCTTCTCTGGATGATGCTATCAAGTACACAATGGATCTCTGCGGAAAAAAAGAAGCCTGTAAAATGCTTATTTCCGGTTGTGAACAGAACCTTTCCAATAAGGCTGAGCAGCTCTGTGCAACCAAAACCGGTAAAACCATTGTCGCGCCTGCGTTGAATAAAAAAGAAACTTCCGCACTTGAAAAAGGGTGTGAAGAAAATGGTTTTACCCTGATCAAAGACAGCGTCCGTAACCATCTCGGCGGCATTGATATCGCATTTACTTATGCTGACCACGGTATTGCCGAAACCGGAACTATCGTAGTTAACTGTCCCAGTGAAGAGTTGAGACTGGCCACCATGATCAGTGAAGTGCACGTAGCAGTTCTGCCCAAGTCCAAGCTTGTGGATAAGTCCTACGATCTTGAATCATGGATGGAAGGCAACATGATGAAAGGCGACTACACCGCATTCATTACCGGAGCCAGCCGTACTGCCGATATTGAGCGCGTTCTCGCCATCGGCGTACACGGTCCCCTTGAACTTCATATTCTTCTTCTGGAGGACTAATCATGCAGGACGCTAAGAATCTTAAAGAATACAGAAAAGAGATCAAAGAATCCCTTGATAACGATTTCTTAAGAAACGCAATGGATAAGTTTGCTGTTGCCTATCGCGGCAGCCGTGCCAACGCGTTTAAAGATATGGACGAAAAAGCACTTATTCGCGATATCGCTGACGCTAAAGATGCTGCTGCATCCAGACTTGACGAGCTCTTCGAGCAGTTCAAGGAAGAAGCTGAAAAGCGCGGCGCAGTAGTCCATCTCGCTAAAGATGCTAAAGAAGCCAATGAAATCATCGGTCGCATCGCAGTAGAGGAAAACTGTAAGACCATCGTTAAATCCAAGTCCATGACTGCGGAAGAGACTCTCCTGAACCACCACCTTGAAGATGATCTAAATCTCAAAGTCATTGAAACCGACCTCGGTGAGTGGATCATCCAGATGCGTAAAGAAGGTCCTTCCCACATGGTTATGCCTGCGATTCACCTGTCCCGTCATCAGGTCAGCGACCTGTTCTCCGATGTGACCGGACAGAAGCAGGGTGACGATGTACAGGCCCTCGTTAAGGTTGCCCGCCGTGAGCTTCGTCAGGCATTTGTTGATGCTGACATGGGTATTTCCGGTGGTAACTTCGCTATAGCCGAAACCGGCTCCATCGGTCTTGTTACCAACGAAGGTAATGCCCGTCTGGCAACCACTCTGCCCAGAGTCCATGTAGCTCTCATGGGTCTCGATAAACTGACCCCCAAACTGCATGACGCTCTGCGCGTGCTGAAAGCCCTGCCCCGTAACGCTACCGGACAGGCTATCACCTCTTATGTTACTTGGATCACCGGGTCCAACGAGTGTGCCGCGGCTGAGGATGACAGGAAGAAAGTGCACTTCGTGTTTTTGGACAATGGAAGACGCGCTCTCGCAAAGGACCCGGTGTTCTCTCAGGTTCACCGCTGCGTACGTTGTGGCGCTTGCGCTAACGTTTGTCCTGTCTACCGTATGGTCGGCGGTCATAAAATGGGCCATATCTATATTGGGGCTATCGGCCTCATCCTTACTTATTTCTACCACGGTACTGAGAAAGCCAAGAACCTTGTTCAGAACTGCATCAACTGTGGAGCTTGTAAGGAAATCTGCGCAGGTGGAATTGACCTGCCCGGTCTGATTAAAGATATTCAGGCCCGTATTCTGGAAGAGGAAGGGCATCCCATGTACTCCACCTTCCTTGCTAAGATGATGAAGAACCGCAAGCTCTTCCACAAGTTCCTGCGCATCGCTAAGACTGCACAGAAGCCTGTTAAAGCTAAAGACGGTTTCATGCGTCACCTGCCCATGATCTTCATGCCTGATCATGACTTCAGGGCTTTGCCGACTGTTGCTGAAGTTCCCTTCCGCGATATGTGGGCAAAAGTTCAACCTGCCAAGGTTGCTGAGCCCAAGCACAAGGTTGCTCTCTTCTCCGGTTGTGTACAGGATTTCGTATACCCCGAACAATCTGTAGCCACCGTGGAAAGCATGAAGAACAAGGGTGTCAACCTTGAGTTCCCCATGGATCAGTCATGCTGCGGTCTGCCGCTGCAGATGATGGGTGAAGTAATTGCCGCCAAGGAAGTTGCCATCCAGAACATGGAAGCTTTCGAAGGTTCCGACTGCGACTACATCCTGACCATGTGTGCCTCTTGTGCTTCCCATCTGAAGCACAACTACATGAAAATGCTTGGAAAAGATCCCAAGTACGCTACTCGTGTTAAGGCTTTCGCCGATAAGGTTATCGACTATAGTTCCTTCATGAACGATGTTCTTGCAGTTGAGGAAGGCGACTTCCTCGATTCCAAGGGTGATGCAGTAACTTACCACGCTCCTTGCCACCTCTGCCGTGGTCTGGATGTCAAGAATGCTCCTCGTGAGCTGATGGCTAAAGCCGGTCTTGACTACAAGGAAAGTGCTGAAGAAGAAGTCTGTTGCGGATTTGGTGGAACTTACTCTGTAAAGTTCCCCAAGATTTCCGAGCAACTGCTTGAAAAGAAAATTAACAATGCGAAAGAAAGCGGTGCAAAAGTACTGCTGACTGATTGTCCCGGTTGCGTAATGCAAATCCGTGGTGGTGCCAGGAAGCAGGGTGCTGATCTTGAAGTTAAGCACATTGCTGAATACATGGCAGATCGCAGAAAATAAACATGACACACGCTCACTGCCCGCGACTTAGTTTGCCAGTCGCGGGCAGTGGTTCAAGCTGCGGCATGTAATAATGCCTCCAAACCCGGTACCTTCACCTCGCAACTGAAAACGCCGGTTACAAGCCGCACATCTTAAGGCTTTTCCATTCGCTCGCCCGATGGAAAAGCCTTTTTTTCAAAGAGATTTTTAATTGTGTATGAAATCGATTGGTGGGTTTATTTTGGATAGTAGATTTTGTATGCTGGGATTTTCTTGAACATGAACATTAAATCCATTGTCCTGTTCTAGAATGCACTTAAGGAACGGAGGAAAGAATGATTAAGCATATTGTATGGTGGACTCTTAAAGATGAGGCTGCCGGAGGAACTGCGGAAGAGAATGGTCTTAAGATCAAAAAAATGATTGAAGACCTTAATGGTAAAATTGATGAACTAAATCATGTGGAAATCGGTTTGGATGTTTTTGAGTCCACTCAGGAATGCAGCTTGGTGCTTTATTCTGAATTTAACACCAGGGAAGATTTGCAGGCTTATGCAGTGCACCCCTTACATCAGGAATGTGTTGCATTTATTAAACAGGTCGTATCTTCACGTCACGCAATAGATTATGTGATCTAGTATTTACTTTATAAACTTTAAAAGCCGGGGACTTAATGTCCTCGGCTTTTTTTATTGCTGGTGTTTTGAATAGTAATGATTATATTTATTAGTGAAGCTGCTTGGTCAGCTGTTAAAAATACATCGGTGTATGGATTTTTTACTCATTTATGCAGAAAATTGTGCTAAATACTTTGATGTTTTCCATTAAAGATGTATATTTTTAATAAGGCTTGGATTTTGTTCCTGACAGGTGTTCGGGATTTTACCTAACTCCGTAAACTTGGGGGAGGGCCTATGTTGAAGAATCTATCAATTGGTGCAAGGTTTTTCTTGCTACTGTCTTTGATGGTGCTTTTCCTGATTGTAACCGGTGTGTTTTTTATGGGCGCAATCCGGGATGTTACAAATCTCGGTGTCAGTAACACTGAAGAAATAATGTTTCAGGATCAAAAGGATAAAATCAAGGTTGCTACCCTTGCGATGGTCAAGTCTCTCGGTGAAGAAATCAAGGGTATTACAGACGAAAATGAAAGACTTGAGTTTCTCCGCATTGCTCTGGATCCTGTTCGTTTTGAAAAAGACAACTCTGGATACTTCTTTGTTTACAAGGGAACCGTGAATATGGTTATGCCGCCTAAGAAGTCCTTGCAGGGTAAGGACCTTAGTGGGCTGAAGGACAAGAACGGCCTGTATATTATTCGTGAAATCGCCAAGGCTGCCCAGTCCGGAGGCGGGTTCGTTAAGTATTATTTTGATAAGCCCGGAGCAGGGGGTCAGCCGAAAATCAGTTACGCCATGATGATACCGGGTACTGATATGTGGATCGGTACCGGCGTATATATTGACAATATTGAAGTGGAAACAGGCAGGATGGGAGATGCCATGCGTGAAAGTGCCAATAGCTTCACCATGAAGATTGTTCTTGGTGCCGGAGCGGTGTTGCTGCTGGTAGTTCTTCCGCTTTCCATTTATTTGATCCGCTCAATTGTGACCCCTCTTACTGCCTCGACTGAAGCAGCTACTGAAGTTGCGCAGGGTAATCTTGATGTTTCACTGAATCCTGAAGGACGAAATGAAATATCCATCTTGCAGAGAGCCTTGAACACCATGGTTGAGACACTCGCATCCAACCTGGAGAGTATTAAGGCCAAGGAAGCTGAGGCTCAGGAACAGGCTCGTATTGCAGAAGAAGCAGCCTCTAATGCACGTGAAGCCCAAAAGAGGGCTGAGGGTGCCAAGAAGGAAGGTATGCTTGCAGCTGCAGACAGGTTACAGGAAGTGATTGACCGTGTTTCAAGTATTACTGCTGAAGTTTCCAGTAGTGCTGAAGAAATCCAGCGCGGAAGTGAATTCCAGAAGCAGAGGGTCACTGAAACCGCAACCGCTATGGAAGAAATGAATGTAACCGTGCTTGAAGTTGCCAAGAATGCTACTGAAACCAATGAAAGTTCTGCCCGGTCCATGGAAAAAGCCCGCGATGGAGCGAAGGTTGTTCAGGACGTAATTAACGCCATGGGTAATATTCAGGAGCGTACTGCGAAGCTCAAGGAGTCTATGGAACACCTTGATACTCAGGCTGTGGATATTGGTAACGTACTTGGTGTTATTAATGATATTGCCGACCAGACCAACTTGCTGGCGCTTAATGCTGCCATTGAGGCTGCCCGTGCCGGTGATGCAGGTCGAGGTTTTGCTGTGGTAGCAGATGAAGTCCGCAAGCTTGCTGAAAAGACCATAGGTGCAACCGAAGAGGTCGAAAACAGCATTAGCGGTATTCAGGCTCTGACTCGCGAAAATGTTAAGGGTATGGACTCCACAGTTGAGGCTGTTGCAACTGCTACCGATTTGTCACGGTCGTCTGGTGAAATGCTGGATGAAATTGTCGAGTTGGCTGGTAGTTCCGCTGATCAGGTGCGGTCAATTGCAACCGCAGCTGAGGAACAGTCTGCAACTTCAGATGAAATTAACCGCAGTGTCGGTGAAATTGATTCCATGACTGAAGAAAATGCCCGTAACAGCCAGATGGCTGCAGAGGGTACCCGGTCACTAACCACTGAAGTGCAGGAACTCCTTGATCTGGTCGAAGAGTTACGCAGTGAAGATTAATTAACAGAATATGGAGGCCTTCATGGATTCTGAACTTATTGAGACCGTTAAAAAATACCTGCTGGAAAAAGCAGGGCTGCCTGCTGAGCAACTGATCGTTTTCTTGAAAGAGACTTCTGAGCAGTTGAGAGGGCTTGTAGACGTTCTTGATGAGGCTATCGATGAAGGCCGCTTTGAAACTGTTGTTTCAAGTGCCCATACCCTTCGGGGCTGTTTGATTAATATTGGCTTGAAAGAATTAAGTGTAGTCGCAGGGAATATTGAATCTGCCGCAACCAGCACCTCCCCTTTGTATTTGAGTAGTTATTATATGCGGTTGCGAAAAGAGTTGATACCATTGCTTGATTACGCGGATAAATAATTAGAAAAGTAGACTAGAATAAAAGATCCCGGAGCGGAAGCTTCGGGATCTTTTATTATGTATTCAGGAATCTTACTGTTCTGTCTTCCGACCACAATTGTTTTTCCATGGGAAGGTCGGCGAATCCGACGTGTCCACCATATTTGGTGATTTGCAGATATAAATACTGGCTGTTTTGAGCCACTTCTTTGGGATAACATTCCGGGGTCAGGAACGGATCGTCCTCAGCACTGAGAATAAGCGAGGGGACTTTGATGTTTTGCAGGAATTGATTGCAGGATGATTGCCTGTAGTAATCGTTGGCATCTGCGAAACCATTGATGGGCGCGGTATAAGCGTTATCGAAATCAACGATGTTTTTGATGGAAGAGAGTTTTTCGAGCGGGTAAAGATCAGGGAATTGTGTATGCTTCATTTTTACTTTCTGCTTCAATGATCGCAAAAAGTAGCTACTGTATATGAAGTTGGAGTGCTCACAAAGTTTGACAGCTGAAGCTTCAAGGTTGCAGGGAGGAGAAATGGCAATCCCCCGCATCACCTTAGCCGGAACTCTGTCAGGATTTTCGCCGAGGTATTTCAGAACGTGGTTTCCGCCCATGCTGAAGCCTACCAGAGCGGCATCATCGTAAATTCCATGGTCAAGGCCGTAGTTGAGCACGGTATGCAGGTCCCGGGTGTCTCCACTGTGGTACATACCGGGTTTCTTGTTCATGTCGTGGCTGCATCCGCGGAAATTGTAAGTAATGCAATCCCATCCGGCCAGAACCAGAGCGCGGGCCATGCCGAGCACATAGGGTCTGCGGGAGTTGCCTTCAAGGCCGTGTGCGATGATTGCAAGTCTTGAACTACTTGCGAGGTGCCAGTCTATATCGAGAAAGTCGCCATCAGGAGTTTCAATTCTTCTTTTAACAACAGGCGGGAGGCTTACTTTCCGGAACAGGCGGGGAAATATTGTTTGGAGATGACCCGATTGGAGAGGGAATTTGGGTTTATAGGGAGGGGGTTGCAATAAAGGCATTTGGTAAAAATATCCGTCCTTTGGCTTGCCCGATTGAAGCCGGTTGAATGTTGGTTAAAGTTCAGCGAAGAATATACGCTTGAAGCCCCGCTGTCAAAAGGGTTATGCGCAAAGTAATTAATATCCTTTCAAAGAGGGGCAATGGGTTACTGCGAGAGCAGTTTCACACCTATTAAAATAAGCACTCCTCCGCCGATCCTTTCAGCAATGTGGCTGTAGCGTGATGCTTTGGCGAATGATTTTCCCAGCCATAAGCCGCAGGATGTCAAAATCAGGGCGGTTATCCCGATCATGATACAGGGAAATACAATGGGGTAGTCCATGATGGAAAAGGATAATCCCACTGCTAATGCATCAAGGCTGGTGGCGACAGAAAGAAATATTAAGGAAAATCCTTTAGTCGGGTCTTTGTGGGGTTCGCAGGAATCGTCTGTTTCAAAAGATTCCTTAATCATTTTTCCGCCTACGAGTGCGAGAAGAATGAAGGAAATCCATGGAGCATATGTTTCGACCATGGATTTAACTGTCAGTCCAGCCAGCCACCCGAGCAGAGGCATCAGGGCCTGAAAGAGCCCGAAATGAAAGGCTAAACGGAAGTTCTGGCGTTTGCTGACTTCGGGCATACATAGCCCACAGGCTACGGCTATGGTAAAGGCATCCATGGCAAGAGCCACGGAGATGATAATAATTTCGTAAAAAGGCATGATCCGGATAAAGCTTAATTGTTGATGTGGAGGACATTCATACCTTTAGCATAGTTGTTTGTTAAGTGAAAAGAAGGGTAAAAAAAGGAGGCGCAACCGGAATTTCGGCTACGCCTCTTTATGCAGGGGAGGGACCTGCATAAGTTACGTGAAAATATTAAAATCCTGCTGCCTTCAGAAAGCGTTGAGAGACAAGTCCGCTTGCGATGTGCCTACGGGTTTCTTCAGAAAGTTCCAGTCTTCCCTCAATATCAACAGGATGGCTATCGTAAGCTTCTTTGAGCACTGTTTCGAAGTCCTCCCGGAGCTTAAGAAAGGATGCTTCAATTTCAGAGTAATTAGAGTCTGTCCGCCATGGGAGCGTGAATTTTCCTTCAACTTCCCCCTTTTTGTGATCCGGGGTGTAGAGTCTGTAAGTTGTACAGTTTTTACCGTTCCGTTCATTTTTACCGGGCAGGCAGCTTGCCGACCATGATTCCGGCGGTTCAGGAATGCTAGATTCCAGAACAACCTGCGGTAGTCCCAGTTCTTTTTCAAAGTCTTCCAGCTTGATGCTGTAAGTGAGCACCGGACGGAAGTTGCCTCTTTTTTTATTTAAATTCCATTCAATGATCATTTTATCCCTCCTAATTATTTAGCAAACATCAATCATTTCACCGAAGGGCGGGTGATATCCCGCACCACCTGTTCTGGCCCAGAGAACAGGGTAGTTCGGCTCCCGTTTTGGAAATTGTCCGCATTCCATGTCGCTTAAATAGACAAGACAGGCCGGATCAATATTCTCGTGGTCAATGAAATTGAACACGGGGCGGAAGTCCGTTCCGCCACCTCCCTGCGGTTGCAGTTCAAGGGGCAGGTCCGCGCGGGTAAAAATCTGTTCTCCGGTAACTTCCAAGTCGCACCAGACAACCCGGATGGTGGTGTCGTATGCTTCAAGGATGGAAGAAAGTTCGGCCGCAAATTGTTCAAGTTCCTCCGGTACGATACTGCCGGAAGTATCCACAGCCAGCACTACTTCAGGCAGCTGCTCGGTGGAGAGTGAGGGCAGGTAGAGGCCCATGTGCAGGTGGCGGCGGCTGGGTGGTGTCCATGCATAGTCATTGCGTGCCCGGGCGCTGATGAAGCGCTCCAGAAGTTCCCGCCAATCCAGTTTTGGGTAGAGTAGTTTTTCTACCAGTCTCTCCAAACCGCCGGGAAGATCGCCGCAATCACGGGCCTGATTGGTGGCCTGCGCTAGAGCGAGCAGCCAGTCCTGATCTGTTTCATCGCCGGAATCTCCATCACCTGATTCGGCATTGTCAGCATCGCGAACTTCGCCTGTTCCGCCGGGATCAGCAGATCGATCCTGATCGGTCTCGCCTTCTGAGTCTTCGATTTCATCCGAATCCATGCCTTCAGCTGGGGAGTCGCCGTCATCACCGTTTTGGGAACGTTCTTCATTTTCACCGGATTCAAGATCGTTGCCTTCGCCATCACCGTCTTCATATTCAACATCGATGCGCTTGGGACCGTTCTGTTTTTTGCCTATTTCCGGATTTCCGGCCTGATCAAAATTTTTGCTCAGGTCGGTGAAAATATCTTCGGCATTTTTGCCATGGTATTTTTCATCATCAAGGAACCCGTCAGGCAAGGTGAAACCGGCTTCCAAAAGAATCCAGTTAATGGAGTAATCGCAGGCCATGTTCCAGACACGCCCATCGCGGTTGCCGCGCCTTTTGTGATGCTGGCAGGCCGGATGCATGATGGTATGGGCCAGCACGCCCTGCAACTCTTCGTGAGATAGTTTGTCAACAAAGTGCGGGTTATAGGCAAAAGTTTTGCCATCGGTCCACGTACCGTCACAAGTGTTGTCCTCCTGCGGTTCCATGCGCAGGCAGAGGGAACCGAAGAAGGGATGTTTCAAAAGCAGGTCGGCGCGGGCCTTGAGCAATTTACGGTCAGCGTTCATTCATGAATCCTAAAAGAGAATGTCCGAGTTTGCGGTTGCCCAGAGATTGAAACCTTCAGATTCAACAATGGAGCGATCCTTTTTCACTGCATTGCGTACCAGCAGAACCGCGAATTCCGCAGGCAGTCTGGAGGCGAAGGTCATGATTGATTCTGCATGTTCCGGCGCGGCTTTGGAGGCCACGGATTCGCAAAGGGCATAAGCTGTTGCCGGATCTTCAGGGATGGCAACCATATCCGGTGATTTGAGTACAAATTCAGGATCGGGAAGTTTACGATAGATTTTGCAGAATCCACTGAATTCAGCCGCCGCACCTTCGCCCACCGTTCCTTTAAACAGTTCATATTCAACTTCGGGGCAGGGTGCGGACTTGATAATCCCGGATACGAACTCCCAGGAACGGGGGGACGGAAATGCTTTCTCATTACGTGCGGGGTCGAAATCGTGTAGCAGGCCGGGTCTAAATTTTATGAAAGCGAGAAGTTCTTCGGCGATTTTGTATTCAACTGCCCAGTCCAGCCAATCCGCAACACTGACTTCAAAATCAAGGTGCACAAAGCGGTTGGCAAGGGCAGAAGGCATGCGGTGAGTCACAGCCTTATCGGATTCGCGGTTTCCGGCAGCGATAACGGTCCAGCCATCAGGCAAGGTGTATTCACCGAGTTTACGGTCAAGTACAAGCTGATAGCATGCTGCTTGTACCAATGGTGGTGCGGCATTCAGTTCATCAAGAAAAAGGATTCCCCTGCCTGACTTGGGCAGAAAGGATGGCGGACACCAGCAGGCATCTCCCTCATCTGAAATCCGGGGCAGGCCGCGCAGATCTACCGGATCAAGCAGCACAGCGCGCAGGTCAATCAGTTCAAGGTCTAATCCTTTGGCTACTTGGGCCACTACCTGACTTTTACCGACTCCGGGAGGACCCCAAAGAAAAGTAGGTTGCTTGGTTTTAATCAAGGTATGCAGGGAATAGGCGATTAATTTCGGGGTCATTTTTTATGGCTCGTCTCAAATCGTTTATGGTTTCGGTTACGGAATTTGACATAACTGATATTGAAAATGATTTTCGATGTCAATAAAGAAATATTTAAAAAAGCCGGATACCCTTTGCATCCGGCTTTTTTAAATATTGGTCTGGGCTATTCTACTCTACCACAGCTCCCGCTTGATTGCGGTATTTGCGGTAGATTTTGAATCCCAGCAGGGTAGAAATGACGAAGAGCACCACAGCCATGATCATGCGGATGGTGGAAGAAACTTCCACACCGCTGCCGAATAGGGCGAAGACCATGTTTTGCGGGATGTAGCCTACGGTGGAGCCGAGAATGAATGGCAAGGCCGGGATGCTTGTGACACCTGCCAGAACGTTGGTTACTACGTTACTTCCCAGCGGAAAAAAGCGGATGGTCAGAGCCATGTTGAAAGGGCTGCGGCTCAGGAAATCATCAACTTTCTGAATTCGGGCACCGAACTTTCGTTTAATAAAAGAGCGCCCAACCAGGCGTGAATAGATAAATGCTCCGGCACAGCCCAGTCCTGTTCCGATAGTTCCGAGCAGGGTTCCGAGGGCAAAACCGTATGCGTATCCGCCCATAAAGCAGATCACCTGTCTGGGAAAACCGACAGCCGAAAAGAATGCCGCCAATCCTACATAGGTGAGTACTCCGGTAAGGCCGCGCGAGCGCACATGTTCGTCCATCCAGTGGGTATCAAGAGCGTCAGCAAGTCCGGCATACCGGATCAGATAAACCGAGAAGCCCATAACCGCGAGCATCGCCAGCCCTTTGATCAAGGCTTTGGCGCTGATTTTTGATTCGCTGCTTACGGCACTCATCTATTTATCGTCGCTACGTTCTTTAATACTATATGAGAAATGGCGGCCCAGAAGCCAACGAACGCCCAGCAGGTCGTATCCTCCGGCAATAGCCCGGTCGATGGTGCCGTACTTGGATTCACCTTCATGGCGGGGGCGGTGGTTGACCTTCATTTCAGCAACGGAAGCACCCTGCATTTTCATGAGAGTGGGCAGAAAGCGGTGCATGCCGTTAAAGCGGGGAATAGCCCGAACCATGGCGGTATCCATGATTTTGAGGGAACAGCCGGTATCCTTAACTGTCTCATTGGTCAGTCTGTTGCGGATGGCGTTGGCGATCTTGGAGCCGATACGCTTGATCCAAACGTCCTTGCGCTTCTGGCGCCAGCCGATAGCCATGGTATTTCCTTCATTGTAAA
>DDLU01000211.1 GCA_002340305.1 Desulfovibrio sp. UBA2564 | reverse complement strand
AGCCGCTCTGCTCTCAATATCCGTAAGACTCGAGCAAGAAGCTCTCGCCTAACGGCTATAGGCTTCTGCCCGCCGGAGGCAAAATGCGACAATCAAAAGCGCGATAGCGCATCAAAATTATGTTTTGAACTAATACGCTGTAGAAGCTGTTTAGGCAACCGGAGCTTTACGCAACAATAAAGCAACACTGGTCCCCTTACCCGGCCGGCTGGCAAGCTCAACGTCCCCGCCAAATTCCTCCATAATCTTCTTAACCATGGGCAGGCCGAGACCATTACCATTCACCTTGCTGGAATAGAAAGGATCAAAAACGTGGTTTCGGGCATCATCCGCTATGCCGGGCCCACTGTCACGCACTTCAAGCCAGACATGATTCTCGCTGACCCCGCTGGAAATTTTCAAATTGCCGCCCTCAGGCATGGCTTCCATGGAGTTCTTGACCAGATTGATCAAGCATTGCCGAATCTGTTCAGCACCGCCGATACCTAAAGGATGATTGGGATCAAGGTCCATCTTCACCTCGATCTCCTGCAACTGGCAGCCCATGGAGAGAAGCTGCATGGCATCGGCAGCAACGCGGTTCACATCGATATTGTTCTTCTGCACATCCCTTGAACGCACAAAGCTGAGAATACTTTTAAGCAGATTGTCCAGACGCTGTGCTTCTTTGAGAATGATTTCAATCTTTTCGCGTCCATCAGAATCAATGCTCTCATCTTTCATGAGCACCTTGGCAAAACCGCCCATAGCCATTAACGGATTGCGGATTTCATGGGCAATGTAGGCGGAAAGCTCACCAACAGTCGCCATGCGCTCGGACTGTTGCAGACGCTGTTCTATCAAAGTCCGCTCGGTGATATTCCGGCAGATAACCACCAGTTGGATAACGTTATCCTTCCCTTCCGCTACGATGGGATAAATGTAGATTCTGTAATAATGAATCTTGCCCTGATCATCTGTCTCGGAAAACATCAGCTCATCTTTTTTCCGTGACATACATGAAATATCAAGAATGCCCTCTTTCAAAGGGCAGAGCGATGACAGTGCATCAAAATACTGCAAAGGATTTTCACCGCAAATTTCTGCAACATTTTTGCCAGCCCGTTCGGCGAAATGATAGTTGCAATCCAAAATCAAACCATCGGAACCGACAATCATAATATCTTCAGGAAACTGGTCCACCACAGACTTAAACAGGGCCTGCGTCTGCATCAAATTGGCCTTGCAGGCAATCCACAATCTGTCGGTAGCGTGAAGACGCAAGAAAAAACGTGCGGCGGGCAGCTCCACAAGGGTTACTTCCGGCGGGAGTGCGCTACGCAATTGCCTAATCAACGTAGCCTCACCGGAAAGCTCGAAGACCATTTTTATGGAAGGGTGGGCATTGAGCATGGCTTGGACATCCTCATAAAGAGGAAAATCATGCCCGTCCTGTAGGGGATTACCGGATTCGTCAATAAGCACTCCGGCTTCAAGGGTGATCCCCGCAGCATCACGGCTGCTTTCATGAAGAAGCAGCGAAAGAGCTGATAGCGCAAAGGACCTCCCCACAATCCCGATGCAATCTTTTTTGATCTCAATAAAATCTTCAAGCATTCCTGCCCGTCCCGAGCCAATGGTTCAAAAAGCACTTCCAAGATAAACTATTTTCCTGAAAATGGGTAATCCTGAATGCATTAATTAGCTCTTTGCACTTGGGAGGGAATAGGTTAACGATTTCCGCACAAGGAATCCTGACCTTTAAACAAACTATCCGTAAATCACACAGCAAACGGAATACTAATATGAGCAAAACCAGAATTTATACCATCAGCCTCGGTTGCCCGAAGAACAGGGTTGATACCGAAAGAATGCTCGGCGCATTCGGCAACAACATGATCGCAGCCGCAACTGCCGAGGAATCCGACCTCGTGCTGATCAACACCTGCGGCTTTATCGGCCCTGCCACTGAAGAATCAGTGGACACCATCCTCGAAACAGCCGAGACCATCAAAGACTTAACCCCGCGTCCGGTGCTCGCTGTTGCCGGATGTCTGGTCAGCCGCTACGGCAAACTCACAGAACAGATGCCCGAAGTTGACCTCTGGCTCTCCACTCATGAGCTGGACCAGTGGCCTACGCTTGCGGCTAAAGCTCTCGCCGGAGAGCAGGAAACAATTTTCCCGACAATCGGACAGCGGGCCATCAGCACAGGACCTGCCTACGCTTACCTGAAAATCAGCGAAGGCTGCTCCCACTCCTGTAGATTCTGTACCATCCCCTCCATCCGTGGACCTCACGTGAGCCGCAAGCTTGAAGGCCTGGTTGATGAAGCACGCTACATCCTTGATCAGGGCGTACCGGAACTGGTTGTTGTGGGACAGGATACCACGGCTTACGGTTCCGATCTCGATGATAAGGAAACAAACCTGCGCGCGCTGATTGAAAAACTGCTTCCGCTTCAGGGGATGGAATGGCTGCGACTCATGTATCTCTACCCCGCAGGATTAACCGATTCCATGCTTTCTTTCCTTGCACAGGCCGGAAAGCCGCTGCTGCCTTATTTTGATATTCCCATCCAGCATGCCCACCCGGATGTACTTTCATCCATGGGTCGTCCCTTTGCCCGTGACCCGCGCAAAGTTATCGACAGGGTCCGCAAACATATTCCCGGTGCAGTGCTGCGTACCAGCATCATAGTCGGCTATCCCGGTGAAACCGGGGAACACTTCAACACTCTCGTTGATTTTGTGCGTGAAACACGTTTCCAAAACCTCGGGGTATTCGCCTACCAGCCCGAAGACGGCACCCCGGCAGGCGAAATGGAACAGCTTCCCGAAGAGCTGCGCGAAGAACGTAGACAGAAGCTCATGGAAGTGCAGTCTGAAATCAGCCGCGAAATTCTCGAAGAAAAAGTCGGAGAAACAATTCAGGTACTGGTGGAAGAACCAAATGACGAATGGCCCGGACTGTTCAACGGGCGAGTCTGGTTTCAAGCCCCGGAAGTGGACGGCATAACCTACATCAGTGCCCCGGAAGACGGCATGGAGCTGAAGCCGGGAATGATAGTTGAAGCTGAAATTGACAACGTCACCGACTATGATCTGGTGACTCTGGTTAAATAACAATAATCCCCCTGACGCGTTTACGTCAGGGGGCATTTTTCTTTGATGAATGAAAATTACATATCAAGTATTTCTACTTCGCGCCCTTTAAGCTCCGGTGACGTTTCATAATTCATAAGCACCTTGGCCCCTTCCGAGACGCAGCGGCTTATTTCCGAAACCAGCTTGCCGCGTTTGCAGAGGATCTTTTCCGGGGCATAAGTCATCCCCCCTTTGCTTTGTAGCTGCAAAAAGAATTTCAGTCTCGCCTGTGGAGTCATTTCATCAGGCCCCTGATCAGAATCCTGTCCGGCTACGGTCAGCACGGCTTTCTTGATAACTTCCCGGTTTTCCCAGAAGCTGCGGTTCAATTTAACAATTTCGCCATTACTCAATTCCAGCCTATCTACTGAAATTCCCTTAAAGAATTTATACCCGGATGAAAGTACGGCACGAGGTGTCCGTCCACCGATTGAGTGGATCGCATAAGTGCCAAGTGCGGCAAAGACCGTAAGGCCGATCATCAAAAAAACTATTTTTTTCAGCTTTGGATTCACATCTAAACAACCTGTTCAGCCCAAAAAAACTTCAGCTAAAGCAAATTATAACGGACAAAAAACCAACAATCAACCGTGCATGTATTGCTTAGTTTTAGCTAATTATTTCAATCAGCCGTCATTGCAACGTACA
Source organism: Desulfovibrio sp. UBA2564 (assembly GCA_002340305.1). Taxonomy (GTDB): domain Bacteria; phylum Desulfobacterota; class Desulfovibrionia; order Desulfovibrionales; family Desulfovibrionaceae; genus Maridesulfovibrio. The sequence continues at coordinate 7,148 of DDLU01000211.1, read as the reverse complement.
ATTTTAACATCGGCCTGCTCTTTTCGTTCATAGGCAGCTGAAGCTTCAACAGCATCAGACCATGAATCAAAACGCCCGAACCGCACACAATACCACTTGCGGTTATTGGCTGACGGGACCTCGACCACATAGGCCTCATAACCTTGGCCGTTAAGGCGATTACGAACTTTTGCCGCCGATTTCTTTTTACGGTTGGAGCTGACCTGTACCGCATAGTTTACAGCCTTCAATCCGACACTTATCTTCGGGGAAGGACGGTCACGCTTGGCTACAACACTGGTAGTCTTTGCAGGCGCACCCTTGCGGCGCACATCAAAAAACTGCCAGGCCAAGGGACCATCAAGAGGGCGGGAATAAATCAAATACTGACCTTCGCCATCAGACATGAAATTAAAAATATCATCCTCTTCCACTTTCATGGAAGAAACCACCCGCCCGTCATTGCGGTCAACGACCTGCAAACGGACAGCCGGATAAACACCGCCCTCTTCCATGGAAAAGGAGATGGTTGAGTTAACATCAAAAGCAGCCACACCCTGTCGCCTTTTGGGCTTGGTAATCAGCTTCAAGCCCCCGTAAGACGGGGATTCGGTACGCACCGGCAACGGCAGCGACATTACCGGATCGCCATAAAAAACCAGATCATAAACCGGGGCAAGACTCTCACCCTTAAGCAGGTTCTGGGCAAACTGAGCCCGTGCTTCAAGCAAAGCATCTCCGATACGGTGTTTACCGCTGAAATAAGCTTTGTGAAATTCCATAAGCAAACGCGGAATACCGCTGGAATCAACCCGGAAAACACGACCGTCATCAAGTTCGGTATGAATATCACCTGCACTTTTACAGCCGGTCATTATAGCCAGTCCGCCGCCGGGAGAAAGAACTACAGCTTCCGCAGGGCTTGGCATTGAGGCATTGGAAACCAGAACCTCACAGGAAGGATTCAAAACCACGGGCAGTCCGGGCTTGTATTCGAGGTTCATAATCTCCGGAACAGATACAATCCCATTCCCGGCTTTGAAACCGTCAGCAGCAGCTTCCAGGGCCAGCCATTGCACAGAGACATCATCCTCCGCCAAGGACTGCACCAGATGTTCCGGGGTGCTTCCACCGGCTGCACCCAGATAGCGGATCGCCTCAGGTCCGGCGATTCCTTCCTGCTGCAAATTGAAAAACAGAAGCTCTGAATCGGAAAGATTCTGCGCTGCAAAGCCTTCTCCGCCGACAAAAGATACAGGCCATGCCGGACGGAATTCACGATCACCGTACCAGCGCTCATACTTGGCAGCCACATCTTCAGCTTCAGCACAGTCGCGGGCGGGAATCCTGCCCACCGGCAGCATATTTTCCGGTGCGCCGGCTGAACCGCCGTAGCCATAATCAGAAATGTAAATATCAGTTCCATCGCCCGCACCGGATTCAGCAGCAGGGACAACATTCCTGTTGCCGAGAATCAGCACAGACATGAGCTTGCCGTCTTTATTCAGGCGGGCAACCTGATCACGTACCCCGGAAACAACTTTATCCACAGACTCGGCAGTACCATTGGTGGATGGCACCTTGAGGATTACTGACTTCACGCCTTCAAATTCGCGATGCAGATAGGAAAAATAGCGGGCTGCACGCATAAAATCAGCAGTGCAGACAATCACGCTCTTCTTATCTTCAGTGTACGGAGCAGAAGAAACTTTAACTGAAGCAAGGACCGGGGCAGGAGCGACTTCCTGAGTCTTCTTCAAGCCCTTGAGTTTGCAACCGGAAAGCAGAACCATGCATGTGAGCACCAGCAGGGGAATAAAAATTTTCTTCATCTTAAACATCCTCATTCTCCCTGCCTTTTTCCGCCTTCTGCAAAATCTCATTAAAAACCATTTCAACCGTAATATCTGTCATGCATTTATGGTGTTTTTCCGGGCAGGTCTTACCGCCGTGCAGACCGCAGGGGCGACATGTTAATTGCTCAGGACTCTCCAGCACCGTTGAATCTTCGCCGCGCGGAAAAAAGCCGAACTTACGTATGGTCGGCCCGAACATGGCTACCACCGGAACTTTCTGAATCCACGCAATATGCATAGGCCCGGAATCGTTAGTCAGGTACACATCCAACTGCCGGATATATGCCGCCAGTTTCTGCAAGCCCAATTTACCGGATAGATCTATAACCCTATCAGCACTAGCGCACAGCGAAAGTACTGACCGGCAAAGTTCCTTTTCGTCAGGTCCGCCGAACATTATTACTTTCAGTCCATCCGCGATGCACTTATCGATCACCTGCGCGAAACTCTGTTCCGGCCACTTCTTGGTTGCCCATGTGGATCCGGGATGAACACCCACCACCGGACCATCTCCAAGCCCCTTAAAAAAATCTTCGGCTTCACGGATTTTATCAGCCGGAAATTCCAGCATGACATCAGGAGCAGTACCGGGAATCCCCAGCGGTTCACCAAGAGCAAGCAACCTTTCCACTTCCTCCTTTTCCTCAAAACGACGCTTGACCGTCTTAGAATAGACAAAGCGGTTGTACCACGGTGCATCATAACCGATGCGGTCTTTAATCCCGGTAGAAATGGAAACAACAGCCGAACGCATGCTGGTATGCGCGGAAATCCAAAGATCAAAGCCCTGCCTGCCCAGTTCTGCACCAAAGGAACGGGCCGCGCCCATGCCTTTCTGCGCACCGCGCTTGTCAAAACCATGCACTCCGGCAAGTTCCGGCTGGCCTGCAAACAAAGGCTCCACACCCTTGCGTACAAAAAGATGAATCTCAGCGTCAGGGAAGCGCAAGGCAAGAGCTTTGATAAAGGGCAAGGTCAGTACAGCATCCCCAAGGAATGCGGTCTGCCACAGGGCTATTTTTTTATAATTATCTTTCATTAAGAATTATGTGATGCGCTCTGCGCTTGTTATTGAAATCTTTTGCCAACCCAAGATTTTCTGGTCTACACTTCTTGATCTTGAATATATATGCCTATAATCTGTAATGAGCATGCGGGCAACATTGTTCGCGAGTTGAAACAACTTCCGGCCTTTTGCCAGCATCGGCGGGCCGCATAATAAAGGACCGAAAATGAAATACATCATGTTTGAGGATTTCTCCGGCGATCCGCTGCCCATACTCATCCCCAACCGCATCGGCTACCTCGAATTCAGGGAACAGATTCCCTATACCAAAGTTCTCTCCGCCGGATATGTACAGATGCGTCCCACTGGCGTAACCTGCCATGGTGAAGCCAAAGAACTGAACACTGCCGCCCGCGAAGAAGATGCCAAGATCATCTCCGAAAAGCTGGAGGCACCGGAATATTAAATCCGGTATTTTTACAGCACAGATTAAAAATGGGCGGTTCCGACAATCAAGTCGGAACCGCCCATTTTCTTATTCTTTCGATGATAAATACTAGTCGTACTTAACCGCACTGATTTTCATCAGCTTGTCCCAAGTGTGGACAGCTTCGATGTGACGTACGGTGCCGGTCTTGCCGCGCATGACCAGAGAAGTTGTTTCCGCGCCGTAGCCGAGGTAACGGACACCGCGCAGGAAGGTGCCGCCGGAAATACCGGTGGCGGAGAAAAAGATATCATCACTCTTGACCAGATCATTAACGGTCATGATGTTGCGCAGATCGTAACCCTGTTCTTCGAGGGCACTTTTTTCGGACTCGGACTGGGGATCGAATTTTGCGAACATTTCGCCGCCCATGATGCGGATAGCACATGCGGAAAGAACACCCTCGGGGGTACCGCCTGTTCCGATCATAACATCAACAGGACTGCGGGGATCAACAACCATAAGTGCACCTGCAACATCACCGTCTGTGTGCAACTGGATACGCGCGCCGGCATCACGGATTTCCTGAATCAGTCCGTGGTGGCGGGGTTTTTCCAGAACAAAGACAACGAGGTCGTCAACGTCTTTGTTCAGGGCCTTGGCGATCTTATTCAGGTTGTCCTTAACCGGAGCGTTGATATCGACCATATTTCTTGCTGCAGTAGGTACAACCAGTTTCTGCATATAGTAACTGGGACCCGGATCAAACATCATTCCGGTAGGGGCAACGCCGACTACAGAGATAGCGTTGGGGCGGCCGTATGCCAGCAGGTTGGTGCCTTCAACGGGATCAACGGCAACGTCCATGCCCGGACCTTCGCCAACGCCCAGCTTCTCGCCGTTGTAGAGCATGGGTGCATGGTCTTTCTCGCCTTCACCGATAACAACTGTACCGCTGATTTCAAGGCTGTTAAAACTCAAACGCATGGCATCGACTGCAGCCTGATCTCCTGCGTTTTTATCACCCCGGCCCAGCCATCTGGCAGATGCCAGTGCTGCAGCTTCGGTTACCCTTACAAGGTCAAGAGCCAAATTTCTCTGGGGAGCTTCCATTTATCTGTCTCCAAATGAGTGAAGTAAATTGTTTAAGTTCTGAGTAACAATGCATATGCCCATTACATAAAAAGGGCCGTCAGTCCAGCTTTCATGTGCTGTCCCGCTCCATAGGGTAACAGAATGCTGAAAAAGTGCTCATGGCGAAACACCCGGTAAACACTGAAACAATGAGTACTTAGACATACGTATGCTTCAGCATTTTTCACGGCAGCAAAACAGATGGTTCCGTATCGATAGCATGGAGGTTGATTTTTTAGCCTCTCAAGCTTATTAAAGAAAACATCTAAACTTTTTTTAGAACAGTTGCCTGTATTTTCACTGCTATCACATTGGGCATAAACATTAAATATAAAGATATTCTACCTGAACAATGCGCAAATTTTTTATACCAAATCTGATCATGGCCCTTTTCCTTGCAGGACTGCTTGTTTCAGCAATTCCTGCCAGCGCATTCGGGGCGAGCATAAAAGACGACTTTACCATTGCCTGGAAGCAGTTCCACGCACTTTCCAAAAACAAAAAAAAATCGCAATACCGCGCTGAATGGGAAAAGGTCGGCAAGAAATTTCGCAATGTATTCAAACGCTCAACCCGCGGCACTTATGCACCCAAGTCCCTTTATTATTTAGGAAGGACCTACGAGGAGCTGGGTAATCGCAGCGGAATGAAGAAAGATTTCCGTACCGCAGTCGATTACTACGGGCGCATGATCTCAAATTTCCCTTCCCACCAATGGACAGATGACAGTATTTACCGCAGGGCTGAAATCAGATTACGCAAGCTGCACGAAAAAGATCTCGCCTATTCAGATTACCTGACCATCGTCCACCGCTACGCCAAGTCGGATATGTATTCCAAGGCCCGAAAACGTCTGGATTCCATGGACCGTAAAAGTGCCTCAGGCAAGACAAAACATAAGAAGCCTTCCGGAACAATTGTTCCAGCCAAGAAGGCATCCAGGAAAAGCAGTACAAGCTCATCCAACAGGAGCAAACTTCTCTCAGTCCGTTACACCAGTAGTGAGACCTATACCCGCGTTGTTCTCGATCTGGATGAGGAGGTCCGTTACCGCTATCAGATTCTGAATCCGAACCAGAGCGTTAACCGTCCGCACAGACTCTACATCGACCTTGAAAATACAGTGCTCGGTAACGGCGTACACAAAGCCACCCATGTTGCCGACGGTATTCTTAAGGATATCCGTTCTGCCCAGCGTGACCCCCGCACCACCCGCGTAGTGCTGGATTTCAACGCAATGCAGGACTACAAAATTTTTCCACTGGAGAACCCTTTCAGGCTGGTCATTGACGTACAGGCCCCGGAAGAGGGTAAGGTTGTTGACAACAAAAGCCCGGTCCGCCATTCTTCACCCAAAAAATCCAGACCGCAGAAGTATACTCCTCCGGCAAACAGTAAAAAAATGGCCGGGGAACTCCTTGAGCAACTGGGCCTGACCTTCAAGACCATCATGCTTGATCCCGGTCATGGCGGCAAAGACCCCGGTGCTTCTGCCAACGGTCTCAAAGAAAAAGACATCAACCTGCGCTTTGCTAAAATACTGGCTGCCAAGCTGAAAAAAGCCGGCTTCACAGTCATGTACACCAGAAGCACAGACAAGTTCATCCCTCTTGAAGAAAGAACCGCCATGGCGAACATCAAGAAGGCTGACATGTTTATTTCCATCCACTGCAACGCGCACCGCAGTTCAAAAATCAACGGTATTGAGACCTATACTTTGAACCTTGCACGAAACCGCAATGCAGTCCGTGTAGCAGCACGGGAAAACGCGGTTTCCGCCAAGCGGATCAGCGACCTTCAAGTCATACTTACCGACCTGATGCTCAATTCCAAGATGAAGGAAAGTAAGGATCTGGCGAAGAGCATTCACAGTGGGTCACTGAAAAACATCCGCCGCAAATGGTCCGTAAAAGACCAAGGTGTGCGCGAGGCTCCTTTCTACGTACTCATGGGTGCTAAGATGCCTTCCGTTCTCATCGAACTGGGCTACCTGACCAACCGCACTGAAGCAAAGCGCCTTAAAACTGACCGCTATCTTTCTTATATTGCCGATGGTATAGTGAAAGGTGTACTGGATTACAAAAAGCAGATCGAACGCTACGCCAGTCTCTAGCGTAATCAACAGCAGAGTTGCAGGGAACAAACATGATCAGTCTTGACATACCCGGATTTGCAAAGCTTGAAATCGAACACCTTGTTCTGGACTACAACGGCACTCTCGCCCTTGACGGCAACCTGCTTCCCGGAGTCGGCAAGCTGATCATGGAATTGTCCGACGATGTTCAGATTCATGTCCTCACCGCCGATACTCTGGGCCAGTGTGAAGAAGAACTCACCGGACTGCCGGTGACCATCCACATCATCGAAGGCAGCCCGGAAGACAAAGCCAAGCTTGATTACGTAGACAGCCTTGGCGCAATAAAATGCGCCTGCATCGGCAATGGACGTAACGACATGCTCATGCTCAAGAATGCCGCGTTGGGTATTATTATTTCAGGAGCCGAATGCATGTCCATGAAAGCAGCCCGAGCCGCTGATCTGGTTGCATCGGATATCTCCCACGCACTAAGTATTTTCACCCATCCCGTTCGTTTACTGACTACTTTAAGAAATTAATGGCCTCCGGCGGTCCTTCGGAGACCAGCACTGCTCTCTATATCCGTAAGACTCGAGCAAGAAGCTCTCGCCTAACAGGCTATAGGTAAGAAACTTTTTAAAAAAAGTTTCTCTGGACTCTTCAAAAACT
>DDLU01000098.1 GCA_002340305.1 Desulfovibrio sp. UBA2564 | reverse complement strand
GTGCTGACATGGTATTTTTTATCTGGAACGCTATCTGGGAGATAAAGGCAGCAGAACTGCAATAGGCGGGGCGGTGATTACTGCTCTAGGGGTGCTTGCCAAGGGACCCTTCGCTTTTTTGCCTATGGCTGGTTATGCGCTGGCAGTGGGGATTCGTCACAATGTGAATAAGAAGCATGAGGACGGTGAATCTACGTCTTTTATGTCGGCATTGAACCTCAAAGGTCTGGTGGCTGCTAAATGGGCCGATCGTAATATCCTTTTGCTCTGGTTTGTTGCCGGGTGCGCACCGTTTTTTCTTTGGCTTTACGGTGCATGGTTGACCAGTGGGTTTGATTACACTCAGGGATTGTTAGGGCAGTTTTTCCATAATACCGCCTCCACAAGTTCCAAGGTAACTGACAAGCTGAGTCACCTTGATCCTTACTTCGATACCCTGACCGTTATATTCTTTCCCTGGGGCGGTTATGTGTTCGGGGCAGCTTACGGGGTTTGGCGTTCCGTTAAGGAAAAGTTTAACGAGAAGTATGTTTTTATGGCTTGCGTGTTCTTGGTTTACCTGCTGGTCTTTACTTTGTTGTTCAAGCTCAAGTCTAACCGTTACATGCTTCCGGTTCTGCCGTTGCTGTCCATCTTTGTCTGCGACTGGTTGCTTAATGCCAAGCGAGATAAAGCCTACCGTACACTTTTTGAGATGGGATTTGTCTGGATTTTGTCCATGGCGGCCATGCTTGGGTACCGTTCAGTTAAATTCATGAGCGTTTCAGTAAACCTCGCGGACCGTGTGCCTGTTGGGCAGTATATGGAATTGATGTTCCCGTTCTTTGTTGCTCTGGGCGGCTTCTTTTTGGTTATGCTCGTAGTGAGCATCAAACAGTCCCGGCATCCGGCTTTGCATATTCTGGTTGGTTCACTGGCGATTACAGCAGTAATGCCTTTTTATTACAAGGCACTGCCGTCCTATACTTCACTGGAAGATAGCCGCCCGGTGCCTATACTTGGGCAGGCACTTACGGACAGGATTGCACAATTCAGCGATGGCGATACTCTGGTCCTTCACCGTCCGTTCTTTATCAAGACATTTCCTGATGTGGCCTACTATCTTAAAAAGCTTGATAAGGAAGGCCGCAGCATGTACTCGCTCGGTCTCGGAGGTCGTGCAGGCGACTTGATGCAAGCGTTGGCAACGCCTCAAATTGCGGCGGAACTTTTTAAAAAAGAAAATCCTGATGCGGAAAAATATCCGGTTTACCAATACCTGAAAAATAAGAAATTTAAGGATGCGGTATTACTGCTTTCCGCAATTGATTACTATAAATTAAAACCATTCATCGACTCTCTCCCCCCTATGATTAAGGCTGTTCTGGATGTAGAGGAGCATGAGTTGCTGACTGTAAAAGGGATTAAGGACAAGGTTTATATTGTCCGCTTTAATCCCGGTAAAATGAAATAATGTCTGATAAAGAAAAGATAGATATACTTGATTTGGAGTACGAAGAACTTGGGAATTTTGTTTCCAAGGAGCTTAAGGCTCCTCGCTTCCGTACCGATCAGATCTGGCAGTGGCTTTGGCAGAAGGGAGTTGCGGATTTCGATTCCATGACCAACCTTGCCAAGAATCTGCGTGAAGAACTGAAGGCCAAAGCGGTCATCAATCATCCAGAGGTGGAGGTGGTTCAGACCAGTAAGGACGGAACCATCAAGCTGCTTCTGCGTTTGCAGGACGAAGCTTTGGTGGAAACGGTACTGATCCCCATGGAAGGGCGTTACACCCAGTGCCTGTCCACGCAGGTGGGCTGTGCCATGGCTTGTACTTTCTGCAATACCGGATTGATGGGCTTTGAGCGCAACATGTCTATGTCCGAGATGCTCGGACAGGTTCTTGCGGGGCGTAAATACCTGCGTGAAAACAACCTTGATCCACTCAAGAACCTCGTATTCATGGGTATGGGTGAGCCGCTGCTTAACCTCGAGAATCTTATCCGCACTTTGCGTAATCTGAACAATCCGGACGGACTTTCTTTTGTGCCCCGGCGCATAACCGTTTCTTCCGTGGGCTTTGCCAAGCAGCTTGAAGAGCTGGGCAAGACCGGATTGACTCTCCCGGCAATCTCCCTGCATGCTCCGACTCAGGAATTGCGTGAGAAGATCATGCCCAAAGCGGCCAAGACCCATATCGAAGACCTGCTGGCAGCCATGGACCGTTTCCCACTCAAGCCGCGTGAAAAGGTCACATACGAATACCTGCTCCTCGGCGGGGTCAACGATTCCATTGAGCACGCCAAGCAGTTGGTTAAGCTGCTCGGACACCGCCGCTGCAAGGTCAATCTCATTGCCTACAACCCCGGAGACGATCCGCTCTACGAAGCACCTTCAAGAAGTAAGGTGCTCGCCTTTGAAAAATATCTTTGGGATAAGAAGATAACCGCAACCATCCGCAGGTCCATGGGACAGGATATCAAAGCGGCTTGCGGACAGCTTAAAGCTGATCAGATGAAGTAATAAATGCCTCCGGCGGTGCTTTCAGCGGGACCAAAG
>DDLU01000250.1 GCA_002340305.1 Desulfovibrio sp. UBA2564 | reverse complement strand
AAAAAGGTTTAAGAATCCCAAAAAGTTTTATTAAGGCTTCGCCATTTTTTATCTCAAAGACAATCCAGACAAGCTATATGCGAAGCAGACTAAAAGGTTTTGAAGGGATAGGGTCTGGGGAAGGCCTGTAGCCGTTAACGAGAAGCTTTGCTTCGAGTCTTACGAATACTGAGAGCAGAGATGAAGCTTTTGCAAAAGTTTCCCTTCCCCAGCCGCTGGAGGCATCATAAATTACTTTTCATATTTAACGCGAAAATCTTCAACATCTTTGAGTACTGCTTCTGCATCAATACCTTTAGACCCGGCTTTCTTTTTCCAATCACCAATGAGCGGCAGGGTCTTTTCTTTGATAGCCTGCATATCTGCATCAGACATCTTGATCATCTCAATGGAGTACTTTTCCTTAGCCCATGAAAGGGAACGCTTTACATGCTCATCCATGTATTTTCCGGTCCACTCTGCCTGCTCGCGACCGAGATCGTTGAGCACCTTTTTAACATCACTAGGCAATGCATTCCAAGAATTCTTGTTCATGATTACGGCAAAAGGATAAACTGCTGTGTTGGTTTCAGTTTCATAACGGCAGATCTCTGCAAAGTTCAAGTCCTTAAGTACTTCGAAAGAGGAGAACAGACCTTTAACCACACCCTTCTGCAACGCTTCGGGGGTTGCGGACATAGGCATGGAAACCGGGGTTGCGCCAAGAGATTCAAGAATCTTGGACAGAATACCGGAAGCACGCACTTCCAAACCATTGAGATCGTTAAGATTACGAACAGGAATTTTGGTCATAATGTTGGAAGGAGCCGAGGAGAACATGGTCAGCACCTTGAAATGTTTGAATTCTTTGGGCTGGTACTTGGTATAAAGATCCCAGAGGGCAAGACTGGCGGAAGTAGAGGTCGTGAATCCCAGCGGAAGCTCGAATACAGAGCTAAGCGGGAAAACCCCCGGATGGTATGCAAGGCTCACACAGCCTATATCGGCCTGCCCCTGCATTACCCCGCGCAGAGTATTCTTGGCACCAAGCAAAGTTGACCCGGGGTAGGTCTGAACCTGAACTTTACCGTTGGTTCTTTTCTCCACTTCCTGTTTCCAGCGTTCCATCTGAACGCAGGGGAAGGTTTTCGCAGGTGGAAAATTGGCGTAGCTGAGGCTGATATCAGCCGCAGAAACAACTGAAGCACTAAAAAGTGCCGCCCAAAACATAAATAAGGCAAGCAACCCGGCGGTTTTTCCGGTTCTCATCACGCATCCTCCATTGTAAGGACTTACTTTCTTTGATTGGTCGGCGAAGCAGGGCAAGGCAGCTTCGCCTGGAAAAGGTAGGAAATTATATCACAAAAAGGGCCTCCCGCATAGAAGCGGGAGGCCCGGTCAGACTAATTAGCGGGCATGTTGAGTTCGTAGGCCATAACCAAAGTCTTGCGGTGTTTAACACCTAAAGATCCCGGAAATGTATTCATGATGCAATACAGCTCATCAGCACCATCATTATCGATATCTGCAACACCGTAACTGGTAACAGTACCTTTGATTCTGCGGGTCTTCCAGGCAAGGTTCAGACCTACACCATCCCAAAACTCAGCATGAATTTCACCTTGGGAGAAATTCTTGTAGTTTGAAAACAGCTGTCCGGCAATGGAAAGGTCTTTATTCAACAGCACTTCTTTCTTATGCGGATCGGAGATGGAAACAACTGAGACCGGCATGGGAATAAAGTAGTTATGATCCATACGCTCACTGGACTTCTCTTCGTTGAAGCCGCGGAGTTTAGATACGGTATCAATTGCGACAGACGCAGAGTTGTAGCTATTGGTACTTTCGTAAACTGGTTCAAGATTCTTATCGTAAAGATTGATGCGCCCGTACTTGTTCAGCACAATAATCTTATAATCGTCATCCTTAACAGGAAGATAAGTCAGGTTGAAAACATTCGTAAACTCAGGAACTTTCATTTTACGGATGGGAACCAAAGCACCGTTGGAAAAGGAGTACTCAGTGAGATCCTTGGAATAAAAAGTCCGGTGCGGGTCAAAACGCTGACCCACAAGAGTTTCGGAAAAGTTCGGCGGAGTTTTTACTACAGCAAGAAAATTCTTATTGCGGTCGAGCAGGACACTAGGGGTCTTACCCTTGAATGAAATTATATAAGAATAAGGTTTACGTTCAATTTCAGTGCAGAGCACAACTTCGTAAACACCGTCCCTATCCAGATCAATTCCATTGATCCGCAAGCCTGAAGAACGGTTGCTGTATTTATAAGCAGCAACTTCTTTCAAATGCTGACCATTGATGGAAAGTACCTTGATGTCTTTTTCGGTCAGAACGACCAAATCTTTTTTGCCATCGCCGGTAACATCTTCTACAAATCCGCCGCGGTTGACAAATTTCATGGTCTGACTACGCCAGCGACCGGGAGTTTCAGTTCCGCCCTGATACCTGAACTGGGGGTTGATTGTACTTTCAATAACCTTTCCTGACCCAGCTGCGGTGACAAAATCAGGATTCACCGGGCTATCCGGGCGAGCGTCTTCACGCTGCTTTTCTTCTTCAGACTCTTTTTTGCTGCCCGGTTTTTCGAAGAGCTGTCCTTTAATATCATTGGCAATACTGTCAATTGCGGGAATAAGTCCGGAAATTGTAGTTTCGGCACTTTTGGACCATGAATGCCCGTCTGCATTGATCATACGGACATCAACAGAAGCCTGTTTACCGACAATAACAACAGAGCCAAGTGCGATGTAATCAACATCAAGGGCCTGGACTTTCTTAATTTCTGCGACAGCATCCTTAGGCTTATCGGCTTCTTTCAAATCAGCAGAACCAGCCATAGGCTCAAAATGCCCGGTCCAGTTCAAACGGGAAGTCAACATGGTCTGAACACCGCGGCTCAGATATTTGTATTGGGAAGGTCCATTGATTTCAAAAGGGTAAACCGCGTAAGTACGCGCAGTGCCCGCAAAAGCAGCAGTAGCTGCAAACATTGTTACGGCGACAATGAGAAAAATCATCAAACGTCGAAACGACATTGTTAATCCTCCAGACTAAATTTACAGTCAATATATGTTGTGATTACAAAATATTATACATCAATAAGTACACGCCGGCACAAGATTGCAACGGCAGCCGGCTCTGCCGAATTTCTGAGAACGGGTAAAACGCTTGTAGCAGCTAATGCAATGAGACGCAAAGTCAAAGATACAGGCAAGCATACACAACCCTTGTCAAACCGGAATTGCTGTTTTATCTCTCTTGCTCCTGTCTATAAGGGTTTCTGAGTATCTTTGCACCCCGGCCTGTTTTTCTTAAGTTGTATCAAGCCGGAATTTTATATAATTTTACTTTTTTTGCGGCCTTCCTGCTCCCTTTCCTTATTTCAACCTGAAACACCACGACCGCACCATCTATTATGAATACAGATTTAAGAACATTCAGACTGGTCTGCGCTCCTAAAGACGTGAAGACCGTTGAAGAGCTGCTCCGCGCGCAAGGATTTGAGTTCAGACCGGAACCATTCTATTCCATGGCCCGGATTCTGGAAAAAGAGCCCTTTCCTTTGGGCGAATCAGTAGCCGCAAGGTTTGGCCGGATTTACATCCAGGACCGCTCATCCATGCTGCCACCGCTCATGCTCAACCCGAATGAGGGAGATGTGGTACTTGATATGTGTGCCGCTCCCGGTAGCAAAACCGGACTACTGGCCCGTTTAGTAGGTCGTGACGGATTCGTGCTGGCCAGTGAGCCATCAAGCGATAGACTGGCACTGCTGCGCCAGAACCTGCGCAAAGTACAGGCCGTAAACACCGCCACAGTTCATTACGAATCCCAAAAGCTTCCCCTGCCGCCCTCAAGCTGGAAAACCATCCAGCTCGACCCGCCATGCAGCGGATGGGGAACACTGAACAAAAACCCCAAGGCCATGGAAGTCTGGAAGGGTGAGAAGACCATCCCGCTGGTCAACCTGCAACGCAAACTTTTAGCCAAGGCTTATGAGCTGTTGGCCCCCGGCGGACGGCTAGTCTACTCCACCTGCACAACCAACGTGCAGGAAAATGAAGAACAAACCCGCTTTGCCACCGAAGAGCTTGGCTTTGAAATGTTCGATCTTCCGCGCCCCGAAGGATTCACCCTTGCTGATCCGCTCCTGCCGAACATGGACGAGGTACTGCGCGTGGATGGTTCCGGCGGAGGACAGGGATTTTACCTTTGCGGACTGCGCAAACCCGGAGATGAAGAAGCGCAAATCCCGGACACCTGCAATCCTCCGGGTAAAAAGGTTAACCTGAAGAGAACCGAAATTCCCGGATCAGCAGACCTCTCCGCGTTGCCCGAAGGTGAAATTTACGAATTTAAAGGCAAGGCCATATTCCTGAATAAGCATGCCTTGAAAACCCTGCCCAAAGAACTGCGCTGGCAAGGCTTTCATATCGGCAAATTTAACCGGGACAAGTTCAAGCCGGACCCGTTTGCCCGCTGCCTACTGCCTGAAAAGCCGGACAGTTCAGCACTGGTCATTGATAAACCGCAGGACATAACCAACCTGCTGGCAGGGCAAAGTCTTCCTGCCCCGGCAAAAGGCAAAGGCCCTGTCGGGCTTTACTATAAAGATATGCTGCTCGGGTTTACCGGAAAAAAAGGACCCCGGTTTATCTGGACCGACAAATAAGAATATAAGGATCAATAAAATAATGAACAGAACTAACCGCCGCCTGAAAAGGCTTTTTGATAAGGAAAGCGGGAACGCGCTGATTCTGGCTCTCGACCACGGAGCCAACGAAGGCATGATCGAAGGCCTCGGCTCCATCCAGTCTATTCTGGAAGCCCTGCCTGCATCCGGTGTTCAGGGAGTCATCCTCAACAAGGGACTGGCTATGCATTACGGGCATCTCGTGCCCACAGATGTAAACCTGATCATACAGCTCAATGCCGGGACAAGGCATGGCTCCCCTTCCTACAACAAAAACATTGTCTGCTCCATTTCCGAAGCCCTGCGCCTTGGTGCGGACGCGGTTTCCATGCACGTGAATATCGGTAACGAACTGGAAGATCGCATGCTGGTGGATCTCGGCGAAATCACCGATGAAGCGCATCAGCTGGGAATCCCGGTTCTGGCAACCGTCCTTGCGCGCGGCAGCCAGATCATTAACGAACACGATTCCAGTTTGGTAGCCCACTGCATCCGCATCGGCGCAGAACTTGGCCCGGACATCGTAGCCGTTCCCTATCCCAATAATGGTGATACCTTCATGAAAGCAGTTGCCGCCAGCCCGATTCCGGTACTGGTTACCGGAGGCCCGCTGGGACAGAATCTGGAAGGTGCTCTGAGCAACACCGAAGCGGGTTTGAAATCAGGCTGCAAAGGATGCTGCATCGGCAGAAACATATTCCAGACCGCAGACCCCATTGAAAGCACTGAAAAATTTGCTGAAATAGCACACAAAAAACATGATATATCAGATGATTAAAGTTTATTTCAAATATATTAAAAAAATCGTTTGACAAAACAAGCCGACATCGGCAGTATGCCTCTTCGTGGACGGGGGCTACAGAATGAACACAAACATTCAAGCCACTTACAAATCCACACTGACAGTGGGCGGATAGCTCA
>DDLU01000117.1 GCA_002340305.1 Desulfovibrio sp. UBA2564 | reverse complement strand
AGTGGATGACCGCTGAACTGGCAAAGCAGGACCGTGAATATTCTGCAAAGGCCAAGGCTGAAGCAAAGAAGAGAGCAGAAGAGGCTAAAAAGGAGGCCCGCGCCAAGCTGGAGGCTTCTGACGATTTCTTCCGGGGAATGAAAGCAGGCTTTGAAGATGTTTACGAAGCCAATGAAACTTTTGCAGAACGCGGCATAGATATTGCCCACGATTTTGCTACCAGTTCTAAATCAGCCTTATCAGATGTTGGTTTCGATGCCCTTACGGGTGAAATGAAATCCTTTTCTGATTATTGGGATTCGTTTTGGCGGGGGATGGCTCGGTCAGTAACCAACCACCTTGCAGACCTTGCCGTTAACAAAGGTATCGAGGCCCTTGTTTCCATGGGGGGCGGCCTGTTTGATATGGCCGGCACTTTCATGTCGAATATTTTTCACACCGGGAATATGCGCCTCAGTGCCGATGAGGTAGCCGCAGTTCTTCAGGAAGGTGAAATGGTTATTCCTGCAAGGCAGTCAGAAGCTATCCGGCAGGCTGTTGGGTCGGATGGCATGAGTAAAGGCGCATTCTTTGATAGCGTGGTCGACCATGTTTCTGTGGGACGGCAATACAGTCTGGCGGACCGTATCAATAATTCCCAACGCGACATGTATGGCTGGGATATGCTTGGTGTTGCCCGCGACTCTGCTTTGATTGGTGCGTCCAATGCTGTTCAGAACTGGATGACCATTGGCAGGCAGGCCAGTTTTTTACGTGAGCAAGGAATAAATATTTCGCAGGCCGCAGTTGATAATGCACAGCGCAATTTCGCGCTTTCCGGTTTTGTGGGGTCTTTTGCCCCAACTTTCGCGGGCAACTTGATAGGAGCATGGGGTAGTCGAGCACTCGGCATGAATGATGCCGCTTTCAGCTTAGATTTGGGATTGAAAGACTTAAATGGATTCGACATTTCACCGTTTGAAATTTCTTCTGCGAATATCGGCTCTATCATTGGCTCTGGTTTGGGTATTTTGTTTGGTGGACCTGCGGCACCCGTTGTTTCCGGTGTACTTTCTCCTGCTTTTTCCATGGCTGTTTCCGGTCTGGCGGACGTGTTTGATGTTCGTGAGCATGAAACTGTTCGTGATATGCTTGAAGATAAACTTGGTGCAATTGCTGGGCGATTGGCTTTTCAGAGCTTTCAGAATTCTATCCATGCTCACCCGCTGGAAGAAGGAAAGTATGCATTCGGTCTTAGTCTTACGGCTTTAACCGCTGCTCAAATGGTGGACTTGCTTGTGGATCGGGCGGAAAGAGTTCACGGAATTGCCTCTCTTGCCAGCCCGGTGGACAAGGCATTAGCCTCCGCTCATCAGTTTGGGAATGCCTATACTTCCGCCATGATGGGCGGTTCGGAGGTCGATCAAACCTCTATTGCTGGAGCAATTAAAGAAGATTTAGGTTTTTTTGGGTACTCAGCGCGTCAGTTCGCCGCAAAAAGAACCGGAGTTGGGTTCGAATATGGCGGAAGTTACTATACTGCTACAGGAGAACGGGTAGATGCAAACTCATGGCAGAACCCAAATTCAGTATGGGGTAGGGCGTATGCGCAAGCCATGAACATGGATTCCGCATGGGGTAGTGCTTACGCTCAAGCCTTACAAAATTTTGGTTCGTTTTTTAACGGTACATCCGCTGATAGTTGGGGTGGATTGGGAACTTATGACAATTATTCTATTGGGAATTTCGGTTCATGGATCAATGATCACGTAGAATTTGCTGCCAGAATGCAGGCTTATGCTGAATCCCTTGGCGGCAGTGTTTCTGGTTCGTATTCAGGAAAAGACTTTGACGGAAGAACCACCGGAGGTAGCGGCTTCGGACAACAAGGCGGCAGGGACGGCAGTGCTCATGGCATGGGTCGAAGCAAAAGCCAAGGCGGTCCCGGCGTAGGTGCAGCGGGTACCGGTTCTCATGGAACAGGCTTGAGTTTCAGGCAGGGCGGGCAGGTCCGCGCTGGCACAGTGGCCCGTTGGCAGGAAAATGTACCCGGCCTTGATGGTGAAATTTTCATGCCCAAAACTGACGGCTACGTGATGAAACACGAAGATACCCGCGATTTCATCAACGCATTGAATGCCGTGGTTGCCCAGCAGAAGGGCGGCGGCGCGGGCGGCTCCGCTACTGGCGGCCCCATGGTTGTTAAGCTGTATATCGGTGAGCAGGAAATGGCACAGGCTGTGATTCCCGGTATTCATGAAGCTTCCAAAAACGGGGTGCGCATTATTCATGCTGATACCCTGATCGAGGGGCGGTCATGAGTACATGGCAGGAATACGCCCAGCGGCCCAGCAGCATAAAAATATATGTTGCTGAAATTTCTGTAGCCGATCCGGACAATCCCACGGCGGACCGGGAGACTTTGTATTTTTCATCGGATGCTATCAGCCCCGAATTGACTGATGTTTATCACGAACCGTGCATAAAATCCCTTCCCACATTTGCCCGTTCCTTACAGGCCATAAGCCTCGGTGGAACATCTGCCACTTATGGGACACTAACCGTGCTTATAGGTGACGGTCATCTTGATTCTAAGATTGCCGGTCGTCTTTTTGCAGGGGCTCCGGTGGTTATCAAGTCCGGTTTCGACGGGCTTCCGGTTGCAAACTTCAAGGAAATTTTTACTGGCCATATTTCCGCATCCCCAAAATGGACAGATACACAACTGAGTATCCCTCTGGCTGATGGGGTGGGTAAATTCCTTGACCATAAATTGACCGAACAAAATTTGAGCGGGGCCTTGCCTACTGTCATCAATACCTTGCTGACCTCTGCCGATATTCCAGCGGATAAAAGGGATTCGGCAATGTGGGACGCTTGGAGTGCGGCAAATACTTTTAGTGTCTGGCTGCCAATCTCGGCTAATCAAACCCTTGCCAGTGCGCTTGATCTGCTCTTGGCCCCGCTGGGTTGCTGGTACGGTTTCGGGCGTGACGGCCTTTTTAGAATCGGGACATTCGGCGCACCTGCTGCCGATGCAACCCCGGTGGCAGAACTCACCGACATTGAACTTACAAAATTCAGCGGAGAACGGAACCACGGCAACCATGCTTGGAAGGTGGTTGTTTCCTATTATTCAACTACCGGGGATAACCCCGATACGTCAGAAGTGAGCTGGGAGGATTCTGCCATTAAAGAATTGAATCCCGCAGCGGTGGAAATGTCCAAAACCACGGCTCTGACCAGCAGTACACAAGCAAACTCTATCCGGGATCGTTGGAAAGATATTTTCGCGGCCCGTCGGTTGGTGGCAGACTTTACGGCCAAGGTTCAACTTTTCGGCGTTCAGTTGGGTGACGTGGTGCGCGTTACCCGTGATCGTTTTGACCTCAATTCCCTGTACATAGCCCAGAAGGTTACGGACAACATGAACGGGGATAGCGTTTCCTTGGAGCTTTTCAGATGATCAGAAATGTAAGTTTTTTATGGGATACTATCGGTTTCGATTCTGCCACGCTGACTGCTTCCGCAGCAGTGGACGGCTGGCCTGTGGCAAATTTGCAGCATCCGCAACCGGTGAAGGCGTGGAAATGTCCCAATGGAACAGGGGCCGTAGACATTGTCTGTGATAATCCTGAAATGGTAACAGCTCTCGCCCTTGTTGGGCATAATCTCGGCGTGGATTCACGGGTGATTGTTCGTGGTTATGAATCTGCCCTTGGTTCTGAAATCTTCAATGAAGAGTTTGAAGTAATCCTGCCGGTTTATTCTGCGGGAGAGTTACCACCATGCAACTCTTCCCCGTTAGGCTACCCTTCCGATGATGATTTAGCCGTTCTGCCACGGACTACAGCGGTCTTTTTTCTGAGGGAATCGCTTTGTCAGCATAAATACAGGATTGAATTTGATAATGGGGACAAGCCATTCAGCATTGGCAGGATGATTCTTGCGAAACACTTTTCACCTGAGAAAAACGTGGCCTACGGCTGGAAAGGAACCCCTGCCGATGAATCACGTAGTGAGGACAGCCTTGGCGGGCAGACCTACACGGATATGCGTAAGCGACGCTATAAATACAGCTTCAGCTTAAATTATCTGACCGAAAAAGAGGCTTTCGGGCCACTCCTGAAAATGCATTACCACTGCGGCACAAGTCGGCCCTTGGTGCTTTGCATTGATCCTGATGACCAATTCATGAGGCAGTACACATCTGTGTATGGCACTTTGCAAACCGTTCCAGAACCTGTCTGTGTGCGGGGTGGGGCTTATCCTTTTTCAGCTAATTATATGGTGAGGGAAATGTTATGATGGATGAACTTACAGCAATTCAGTGTAAGGATAATGAATGGTATCTGATTGTTAACGGCAACATGGTTAAAATCAGAAATTTTGTTAATGCCTTAGAGAATACCCAGAAACAGGCGATTGACTCCATCCTCGCCGAGATAGGCGCGGCCCGTGATGGTTTCGCAAACCTCCTTGCGAAAATCAAAAAAATGGACGGCGTTTCTGACGAGCTCAAAGCACAGATTGAAGCCCTTGTCCTGGGCAAGAGGGCTGATATTTATGATCCGTCGGCCAGCTATTCCAGAAATGATTTTGTAATCTACGACACCAGTTTTTATGTGTGCCTGTCCGAGTCTGCAATTACTGGCATTGCGCCGTCTGATAAGTCCAAATGGAAATTGTTGCTTGGTTATGAACGCGCCCCCTTGCCGACACTGGCGGGGCCGCTGACCGCGAACGAGGGAACCACACATGACATCAGCCTCGGCGCGTCTTATGATGCCAATGCAAAATATTACCCTGCGGTTTCCGGCGGCAACCTCTCCGATCTGGTGCAATTCACTGAGGGTGATTATGCCGGTGAGTGGGGCTGGAAGTGGACCATGCCCACTGTGGATGCAGATACTGCCTATGGGATCGAGGCTTATTCTACAAAGGACGGTTACGCACGGAGCTATCTTGCTACCCGCTCTGTAACTGTTATTGATGTTCCGGTTCAGGAAGGCCAGACCATGGCAATTGCAGATTCCACATCAGGCTACCCCGGTGCAACCGTAGACGCTGATGGTGTCCATGCTCCTGCACATTCTGCCGCTGGCGATAATCCGCATCAAGTTGTTTCCGCCAAACCTGAACTCACACATACCAGCGGTAAGCTGGATATCTCAAATGCGACAGCTTCCGGCTTTGAGATCACAGAAAATTACACTGGCCCGATCATCACCGATAAAGGTGAGGGCGAGATTGTGACCAGTGAAGCCTTCGGTGATTCCTCAACTTCGTTGCTCGATACATTTGAGGGTGCGATAGATAATGGGTTGCGTCTCCATGCCGACTGGGAGCCGGGAGGGAACCAGTTCACCCCTACGGGAAATGACACGGTTGTCTCAGTTACGTTAAAAGCAGGGAATAGCGTAAGTGCTGACGCACGCTGCTCAGCAGCAATCTTTTCGGATAATAACGGCGTTCCCGGTGATAATCTATCTGGGTATGGTCCTGTTGTAATTCCCACAGCGAATCGATTGTGTGAAATGTCCGTGCCAGCTTTAAAGTTGACAGCCGGGACAAAATACTGGGCAATTGTACAGAATACAGGAGTGAATTATACTGCATTTTGGAGTAATCCCTATGCATCTTCACCACCTAGCTACAGAGCCTCACATGCAATGGTAGGTGTGTGGGCCATGAAAATTAAGGTAAAGTCCCCTGTTTATTCCGCAACTCTTGCCCAAGCCTTGTCCGAAACACCTACTAAGGTGTTTAAAAGGGTTGATCCTTTAATTAAACTTGGCGCGGGTGTAACAGGTGAATATCTCGGACCTAAGGAGGTGTTGTCTCTCGAGAAGGGTGTCCCTGGTGAAAACCTCATACCTACTATGACAACGACAACCACAGCTGGTTGTACAATAACAGCCAGCGCGGAGTCTGGTTATCCCGCTTGGCAGGTAGGTAACAAAGTCTACGGCAATGATATGTGGATTGCCAACGTAACAGCAGGCGTGGTCACAACAGCGGACCTAACCTTTACTTTCAGTTCAGTGAAAACAGCATCAGGGCTTCGTTTCTTAATAGGCCCGTTTGATGGTGCTTCAAGTGATTACCAATGTCGTACTGTGGAAGTCTTCCTTGATGGAGTTTCATACAAGACGTTTAATATGGGAGATTTATCAACGGGGCCACGTACCCGTGACTTGGTATTTGATGAGAGCAAGTCATTCTCTTCAATGAAACTTCGTTGTTCCAACTCTACTTCCGGTAAGTGGATAGGCTCCAGAGATATTGAAATACTTGGGGTGGGAACCCCTGCGCCTTCTACGGCCTCAGCTCTGATCGTTGTCGGAAACGAATCAATCAAAAATAAGGTTATGAAATCTGGCGGTTTTCATAAAACAATCCTCGTTGCTGGTACTGAGCATGAAGTTGAGTCTGTGAGTGAGGTTGATAACGGAGACGGTTCATTCACCACCACTATCAACCTGAAAAACGAACTCGCCAGCGTTCCCAACGCTGACACTGAGGTCGCAATCCCGGACCGCTGTAAATTGTCCCCGGCAGGTTATACCTATGTCATTGACGGTGATGATCTCAAAATTACCGGGGCGGAGATTGCGCTGGAGGATAATCCGAACTTGAAGCGGTTAGCGATGGCTGTGAGTGGGGAGGGGCTTATTTTCAGAGCGGGCAAAATCTACATCAAGGAGAAACCGTAATGAGTGAAACTGTACATGAGGTAAGAGAGCAAGGCGGTGTATCCTTTCATGGTGAACGACGACTTAAGCGTAGCCATGAAGATTTTAACCTGAAAGATATGAGTGACGAAACCGCTAAGTCGTTTTGC
>DDLU01000288.1 GCA_002340305.1 Desulfovibrio sp. UBA2564 | reverse complement strand
CATGGCGGCTGCCCCGGCGATTACTGCCGGGAATATCCTGTTCATTACTGCCGGGGCGACCATGCAGAATCTGCCCTATATGTACGGCAGGAATTTTTTCATGGCGGCTTTTGGGGACAATATGCAGGCCCGTGCGATGGCTAAATTCGCCAAGCGCAGGCTGGATACCTCGCGCAGCTTTGTGGGAACTGATATTTCAAATGAGTTCACCAAGACCCTTTCCAAATATTTTAAGCGTCGCTACCGCAAGTATGGTGGAAGTGTAATTGAAGAGGGCTGGTACAGTTCCGGTGATGCGCAATATCCTTTGCCCAAGGGTGAAGGCAAGAACCCGGATTTGCTTTTTATGTCTTCAATTCCGCCGGACGCACCCAAGTATATCACCGCAGCCCGTAAGGCCGGTTTTAACCAGGCTATTGTTTCCGGTGACGGGTTTGATACTCCGGGACTTCTTGATATTCCGACTGAATATGCCCACTCAATCTATTTCGCCACCCATGTGGCTCTTGATAATCCTGATCCGCAGGTTCAGGAATTCGTGGACAGTTATGAGCGCATGTTCGGAGTGCGTCCTGAATCCGGTTTTGCCGCCCTTGGCTACGACACTGTGATGCTTTTGGTTCATGCTATTGAAAAGGCCGGGGTCGCCAAGTCTGTATCCGTGCGTGATGCTTTGGCAAAAACATCCGAATTCAAGGGTGTTACCGGGGAATTTTTCTATCCTGAAGGGATCAGGGTTCCCATGAAAAGTGTTGATATTGTGAAATACCAGAACGGGACATTCTCCTTTGTGGAGCAGGTCTCCCCTAATTAAAGCCGCTTTTTAACGCAGTAATATGGAGCAGTTTATGGAATTCAGTATTGTTACCGAACCGGCATCCGCATGGTCTGCGGACGCAGTTATCTTTTTTGCTTTTCAGGATTCTGATGAATACCCCTCCGGTTTTTCTTCCTGGATGGCTTCCGATGCCGACTGGGTTTCCGGATCTCCCGCATTGAGTGACTTTTCCGGAGAACTGTCCAGTACCACTGTAATCTATGGTTCCGGTTCCTCTGTGCAGCGCGTGCTGTTGGTCGGGCTTGGGGAGGAAAAAGATTTCGGCGTGGATAAATTCACACAGGCGGTAAGCTCTGCTTTTCAGAGATGCCGGGAATTGAAATTCCGTACTGTTGGTGTTCCGCTGCTGTCGTTTGACGGGATTGTGCTTGAAGACAAACTTGAGCATTTCATAATCGCAGCCATGGAAGGACTCTACGCTTTTGATGAGTTCAAGAGTAAAAAGGATGATAAGAAAGAGCTTCCTGCGACAGTACGCTTCCTGACTGAAGAAGAGCCTCCGGCCCATCTGGCAGAAATGCTTTCTAAAGGTCAGGCAGTCGGGCAGGGGATGGCCTTTGCCCGTGATCTGGTCAACCTGCCGCCTAACATTGCAACTCCCGTGTTCCTTGCTGACGAAGCCAAGAAAATGGCCAAGAAGTTCGGTTTTAAGTTCAAGGTAATGAAGCGCAAGGAAATTATCGATAAAGGTATGGGGGCTTATGCTTCTGTGTTTCGTGGATCGACTGATGAACCTAGGATGATCTTTCTTGAATACTGCCCCAAGGACCGTGAAGGTGAGAAGCCGCTGGTGCTGGTCGGTAAGGGCGTTACCTTTGATACCGGAGGTATTTCCCTTAAACCGACCGGATTCATTGAGGACATGAAATGCGATATGGCGGGTGCCGCCGCCATTCTGGGATTTTTTCAAGTCATCGGCGAGATCAAGCCGGACCTGCCCGTGGTCGGAATCCTGCCTTGCGCTGATAATATGCCTGATGCAAATGCCACACGCCCGGGTGAGGTGGTGACTTCCTTTTCCGGCAAGACCATTGAAATTTTGAACACCGATGCCGAGGGCCGTCTGTTGCTTTGCGATGCCTTGGCTTATTCCGCTCAGTATGAGCCTGCGGCGATTGTCGATGTTGCCACCCTTACCGGAGGCTGCATCATAGCCTTTGGCTGGAATGTAGCTGCGGTCATGGATAACTCGCCGTTGATGCAGGATTTGGTGATGGAATCCGGCAAACGGGTCGGGGAAAGATTCTGGCCCATGCCGCTTTGGGATATCTATAAAGAAGAACTCAAAAGTGAGGTTGCAGACCTCAAGAATGTCGGTTCCCGTGAAGGCATGACTATTCATGCCGGAATGTTCCTCAAGGAATTCGTACCCGAAGACACTCCGTGGGCGCACCTTGATATTGCCGGACCTGCATGGCGTAAGAAAAAGACACCCGCCGGATCAGCCGGGGGCACAGGGTTTGGTGTGCGTACGCTGGTGGAACTGGCGGAGCGTATTGATTTGGAAGATATGTAGGCTGCATTTCAGCTTGCAGTCCACGCGTATCCATGCAATCTCATTTTTTCGCGATGTATAAAAATCGTAATGGCAAGATTACATGGTTTATTAAAAATATTTAAGCTTATAGGAGCACGAATATGGCAAAAGCATCAGCCCGTCACCTTTTGGTTAGTGATGAACAGACTTGTCTGGACCTGAAAAAACAGATTCAGGACGGTGCAGACTTTGGTGAAGTAGCAAAAAAACACTCAAGCTGCCCTTCCGGACAGCGTGGCGGCGATCTCGGTGAGTTCCGTCCCGGTCAGATGGTTCCTGAATTTGACACCGTTGTGTTCAACGAAGCTGTCGGCGAAGTTCACGGCCCGGTAAAGACTCAGTTCGGTTACCATCTGCTGATCATCGATAGCCGCGAAGACTAAATAATTTTTCACCGCGATAGCTAATAAAAAAGACAGCCTTGATTTTTGTCGGGGCTGTCTTTTTTATTACACACTCTCTTCAGCAAAAATATTTTCAATCCGTTCACAGGGACAACCTGAGCCGAGCAGCATTTGCAGGAGCAGGGTTGCTTTGAGGGCGGAAAGTCCTCCGGCAATGATGACACCTTTCTGCTTAAGGTTGGCAGCGCCTCCGGGGTAGGCGTAGATGGGCCAGACTCCGCCTTCTACGCAGCGGGTGCAGAGGACCACCGGGATTCCTGCCTCAATGCATTTTTCAATGCCCGGAACAATACCGGGAGGGGTGTTGCCTGCCCCGAAACCTTCCAGAACAATTCCCTTTGCATCGCTATCGATGAGTTTTTCCAGAACAGTTGAATCCATGCCGGGATGGCAGCCCACCAGATGGACTTTATCCGCCATGGCGGTGACCGGAAAGGACAGGCGCGGCCTGCGTCCGGGTTTGGCTCTGGTCAGGATTACTGATTCCCCGGCTATAAAACCGATTCTCCCGGTATTTTGCCCGATAAACGGGTCAACATTCAGGGAGCTGGATTTAATGGCATTCTTGGCGGCGAAGAGCTTATCTGCCATCTGAATGATAACGTCGGTGCCTTCCGGCGGGGGCAGCAGACAGGTGCGGATAGCATCCACAAGGTTGCGGATACCGTCATAGCCGGATTCATTGAAATAGCGCATGGCTCCAGTGAGGATGACAGGTTTGGGCGAACGCACTGCCAGATCAAGAACATAGGCCGTCTCAGCCATGAGGTCGGTGCCGTGCAGGATAACCGCACCAAGCACCTGTTCTTCAGTCAGATATGCTTCCACATCATGAGCCAGCTTAAGCATTTTATCCGGGCACATGTGCGGACTTGGAATGTCCGACCAGAGTACGGGGCGTATTTTGATATCATGACCGTCCGGGGTAACTTCGTTGAGCAGTTTGGTGAAGTTGTCATCAGGGACAACGCCTCCGGCATCGGGCTTTTCGCTCATGCCGATGGTGCCGCCGGTAAAAATGAGAACGACCTCGCCTGAAATGTTTTTTGAGCCCATCATATTCTCCCTAAAAAATAGAGTCTTGAACAAATCTGGTAGCGCATGGCACCTTGAATAGCAACAATTACGGGTTAAGGCGGGGAAACGGAAATAATAAATTTTATCTGTTCTTATGCACCGGGTATGCTATAGTGGAAGCGTGCTTTTTATCTATTGCTTTGGAGGGTACTTCAAGCGTGGTGGCTTTAGAAGGATATATCATGCAGGGCATCGAGTTTTTGGCTCAGGATTATCCCGGAGTTGTGCTCGGTCTTGATGAGAACAAGCGAATTGTATTCATCGGTGGTGAAGCTGCTGCCGTGGTTTCCGGGCAACTGACTGCCGGGCAGTACCTGGATCCCGCTGCATCACTTCCATTGGCAAAAGGGCTGGGACGGTTTGCTGATAAAATAATGGATTCCGATCCCTTGTCCGCAGGTGTTTTTGAAGCGGTAACAGATTACGGTATCATTCTTTGGAACGGCATGTTTCATGACGATTCAGGAATTGTTGTGCTCAAGGGCCGGGTGCGGCATGGAAATGGGGGTTTTGCCTATGGCGGGGTACACACTCAGGAAAAGGATCGAATTCTTGCTACCTTGCTGGGTAATCTTCCGGGCATGGCTTATCGTTGCCGTAATGATGTGAATTGGACTATGGATTTTGTCAGTGAAGGTTGTTTTGAGTTGACCGGATATAAGGCGGAATCACTGCTCGGCAACCGCGATGTTTCTTATTCTGATCTCATTTTACCACAATATAGGGCACATGTCTGGGAATGTGTGCAGGAAGCGGTGCAGGAACGTGAACCTTTTGAAGTTATCTACAAAATCTGGACTGCATCAGGTGAAGAAAAATGGGTTTGGGAAAAGGGGGTAGACACTCTGGATGAAGACGCTGCCCCTGTCCTTGAAGGCTTTATTACCGATGTCACTCCGCTTATGCTTGCAGAACAGGCCTTGCACCAAAGCGAAGAACGCTATCGCCTTATGGCGGAAAAAACCGGGCAGATGGTTTATGACCTTAATCTTGCGACCGGCGAGATTGTCTGGTCCGGTGCTGTTATGGAGATAACCGGAGTTGATGAACGCGAATTTCAGAATGTAGATTTGAAAGGATGGGAAGAAAGAGTTCATCCCGAAGATCGTGAGGCGGTGATGGGTGAGCTGGAATCCTGCATCAGGGAGGGAAAGTCCTTTGTCTCTGTTTACAGGTTCAGGCGCTATAACGGCAGTTATCTTTATGTAGAAGACGAAGGCAGTTTTTTGACTGATGCCAGCGGAAGACCGGAACGTATGGTTGGAGTGCTGCGTGACTATTCACATAAGATGAAAGTTCAGGAATTGATGATCCAGACTGAAAAGATGACCACTGTAGCCAGCCTTTCTAAAGGAATGGCTAACCAGATTAACAATCCATTGGGAGTTATCACCCTGTCTGCCCAGAATATTGAGCGTAGACTTTACTCAGACTTACCCGGAAATATTGATACAGCAAAGAAATTCGGATTGTCGTTGGATTCGGTAAGGAATTATCTGGATGAACGTAAGGTTCTGAGTCTGGTGGAGGATATCAAGGAGGCTGGATCCAGAGCTGCTAAGGTGGTCATTAATATGCTCGATTTCAGCTGTAACTCCGGTGGTGAAAAGGATTTTTGTTCCATTCCTGATATTGTTGAAAGGGCTATTGAGATCGCTGATTCAGAGCTATGCACCGAAGAAGGGTGCGCTTTTCGTAAAATTCGTTTTGTGAAAGATTTTCAGGAGGATTTACCTACTGTCCTGTGCTATTCGGGCGAGATTGAAAAAGTCCTGCTCAATTTGATGAGTAATTCTGCGCAGGCTTTGATTGAAGGTGGAAGTTCCGGTGATGAACCGGAAATAAGTGTCAGGGGATATTGCAATAATGCCTATCTGACTATAGAAGTAGAAGATAATGGGCCGGGTATGGACAGCTATACCCGTAAGAAGGCATTTGAACCGTTTTTCGGATCCAGTGCTGATGGGGGCAGCGGTTTAGGGTTGTCGGTAGTCTATTTTATCGTTACCCGTAACCACGGCGGAACTGTCAGAATTGATTCCGAGCCGGGGAAAGGAACAAAATTTACGATTCAACTGCCGCGTGGTTCGGTATCGGATATATTTTCCCAAAGACTGGTTTAGCCTTTGCGGGAAAGATGACGCCAAAGGGAAGTTGGCTAGAAAAGGGAAAGCCGGGGGAGTTTAAGAAAACTCCCCCGGTTTGTATTTATTTTTTGCCTTGCGCTTTAAGCTGTTTACCACGGCTCATGTGGCGCTTGGATGCGGAAAGTTCAACCTTACGCAGACGGATGGATTCGGGAGTGATCTCGATCAGCTCGTCATCGCGGATGAAGTGCATTGCGCGTTCAAGGGTCATGGGGCGGATGGGGGTCAGGATAACAGCCTCGTCCTTACCGGAGGCACGCATGTTAGTCAGCTTCTTTTCTTTGGTAGGGTTGATGTTGATATCGTTATCCCTGTTGTGCTCACCTACGATCATGCCTTCGTAAACCGGATCACCGGGCTCGATGAACATTTCACCGCGCGGCTCAAGGTTGAAGATCGCGTATGGAACGCCCTTACCCGCACGGTCGGACACGAGGGAACCTGTGTAGCGGGAGGGGAAGTCTCCACGGTAAGCTTCGTAACCGGCGAAGAGTGAGTTCATGATACCGGTACCTTTGGTGTCGGTCAGGAACTCATCACGGTAGCCGATAAGAGCGCGGGAAGGTGCGGAAAATTCCATACGCACACGGCCCTTACCGTTGTTGACCAGGTTGGTCATCTTACCCTTGCGGGTGGAAAGTTTTTCAGTAACAACGCCGAGGAAATCTTCTTCGCAATCAATGAAGACCTGTTCCATAGGCTCAAGCTTCTGCCCGCCTTCGTTTTTGTAAATAACTTCAGGACGTCCAACGGAAAGCTCAAAACCTTCACGGCGCATGGTTTCGATAAGGATAGCCAACTGGAATTCACCACGGCCTTTAACGATGAAGCTGTCTTTCTCGTCGCTTTCCTCAACCTTTACTGCCACGTTGAGCAGGGTTTCCTTGTGCAGTCTTTCGCGGATTTTTGATGACTGAACCAGCTTACCTTCGAGACCTGCCATAGGGGAGGTGTTGATGGTGAAGCGCATGGAAACGGTAGGTTCGTCAACGGTGATGCGGGGCAGGGCTTTGGGGGCTTCCTTGGTGCAGATAGTGTCACCGATGGTGATGTCTTCAATACCGGAAACAACAACGATGTCTCCGGGGTCAGCGGATTTCGTTTCTGCAAAGGAAAGGCCGTCGTAGGTCTGAATCTTGGTCAGGCGCAGGGAGACGTGCTCTTCTTTCTCATTGATGCAGAGCAGGGGTTCGTTCTGCTTTGCAGAGCCGTGAATGACCTTACCGATAGCAAGGCGGCCGAGGTAGTCGGAGTAGCCGAGGTCGGAAACCAGCATCTGGAAAGGCTCTTCTTCATTGTAGGAAGGACCGGGAACTTCTTTGAGAACGAGGTCCATGAGCGGGTGCAGGTTTTCACCTTTTTCTTCAAGGGTTTCCTGCGCAATGCCGTCACGCCCGATAGCGTAGAGCAGGGGGAATTCAAGTTGTTCTTCGTTAGCGTCAAGGTCAATGAAGAGGTCGTATACTTCATCGAGAACTTCATCGGGACGGGCATCGCCACGGTCAATCTTGTTGATGACAACGATGATTTTGAGGCCTGCTTCGAGCGCTTTTTTCAGTACGAAGCGGGTCTGGGGCAGAGGACCTTCGGAAGCATCAACCAGCAGGATGGCGCCGTCAGCCATGGACAGGGAGCGTTCAACTTCACCACCGAAGTCGGCGTGACCGGGAGTATCGATGATATTAATTTTTACGCCTTTCCAGTCTACGGCGCAGTTTTTTGCGGCAATGGTGATGCCGCGCTCACGTTCGAGATCCATGCTGTCCATAAGGCGGTCATCAACTTCCTGACCTTCACGGAACAGGCCGCTCTGTTTGAACATGCCGTCAACCAGTGTTGTTTTACCATGGTCAACGTGTGCTATGATAGCTATATTTCTGATATTTTTATTTTGGGTAAGATTAGTCACGGATTCCTCCGGCGCCGGATATTTGCCAAAAAAAATCCTCTGCACGGGCTGTGCAGTACTAAATCGGGGGCAAAATTCTCAGCGGTTGGTTAAAGTAGAGATGAGGAGACGTTAGTTAGGGTATATTAGAACGGCTGGCAAGAGAAAAAATGGTCTTTCAGGTGACATTCAGGCGAATATTATACTTTAGACAATAAAACTTGCAATTAAGAGCCCTAGTCTTTAAGTTGCGCCGCTGGTTGAATTACATTAAAGAAGAATGACTAATTTGGAGGTGAGCAAATGCCGGAAAAAAATTTAAGAGTGGAACTGCTGTCCATGACTCCCAATGCCCTGGAGTTGCTTTATGCCTCTTTTCGGCAGTGTTATCATGCCGGGTTTGTGGCTGATATGTGGCCGCGCCTCTTGAGCGGGGAAGTTGCCAGGGACAGACAGGCCGAGTTCGTATCCAAGGTTCTTGAGTCCGGGCACGACAGCCCCATTGAACACGTCAGCTTTACCTTCGCTATTGAGGGGATTTCCAGAGCCTGCTCCCACCAGATCGTGCGGCACCGCATTGCATCCTACTCCCAGCAGAGCCAGCGTTATGTGACTGAGAACGATATGGATTACATCATTCCTCCGGCAATCGCCAAGATTCCTGAAGCCCGTGAGCGCTTTGAAAAGTTCATGGAAGAAGTAGGCAGCACTTACAAAGACCTGCGTGAGATTTTGGTTGATGCCGGACGTGAAGACAAGGCTAACGAAGATGCCCGTTTTGTGCTCCCGCAGGCTGCGGAGACCAAGATCATAGTCACCATGAATTGCCGGTCCTTGATGCATTTCTTTAATTTGCGCTGCTGCCAGCGTGCCCAGTGGGAAGTGCGTAAGATGGCGGATAAGATGCTCAGGATTTGTAAGGAAGAATTTCCCGCAATTTTTCAGCATGGCGGTGCCAGCTGTGAGCAGCTTGGATATTGCCCTGAAGCTGACCGTTTTGCCTGTGGGCGCTATCCGACGCTAAAACAGCTGACCGAGGGTGAGTAGTCCCCTACATTATATAATATATGCGTGGAGCAATTGTAGGTCTCGTTGTGTAAATTTTATTCGGATATTTTTCCCTGTATGCCCGTTCATTTTTATGGACGGGTTTTTTTTTGTCCTGAATTCGTCTTAAATCGGTCTAAATTGGCTAAAATCAGAAAAAAGTACCCAAAACGTGTTGACGGAGAGGATTGAAGCTGATCGTGCGGAGGTAAACTGATAATTTTATGTCTTCTGTTAGTGCTTGAGAGTGTTTTTCTAATCTCGCCGTAAGTTCAATTTTTCACGACATATGTGGTTTTTACCGCATAGATACTTATATTCTTAGTAACTTTGCTTTGAGGCGGGGGGGGCGCATTCGGTCAGATTGATTATTTGATCAACTATTACGCTTTTAATGCTTCATCTGTCAGTAATTGGGGATAATGAAAACCCTTTATTTATGCGGGTTAAATCGTGTCAAGAGATAAAAAAGTCTTTAAAAGTAGTGTGTTATGTTTTGTTCTAAAAGAAAAGAGCTAAGAACCCTTTTATTTACTGGGTTAAGAATCAGCTTGTTTCGAAAAAGATATTTATAAACATTCGATGTTTTTTTAGTTATTTTTCAAAATGGTCTATATTTTAGCACTTTATGTGCTCTGGGTTACAAATATTCAGAGATGTAGGTATTCAAAATAATGAGTAAGAAGAAATGTAACAATGAGGGAAAAGAGGATATTGTACGTAATATGGAGTATTCTGATTATTTAGCTGTGGAAAAGGTTTTCCACATCTGTGGATAAAAATATTGAGAATCTTGTTCAACCTTGTATTTTCGCCCCTTAACGGGGGTTATCCATTACTGACCGAATTGTTGGGTTTAAGGTAAAAGTATTAAAAAAACAAATGGTTAGGTTGTAGAAAACAAAGTCGCATGCATTCTATGTGTATCCCCGTATCAAGAGTTGATGGTTACCATCAAATTGAACTAGTTAACCCATCATGATGAGAGACAGCTGGAATAAAATTTTAAAGTTTCTTGAGAAGGGACTGAACCCCGGTCTGTACAAAGTATGGATCAAGCCCCTCAAAGCCGAGGTGAGCAGCAATACAATTAAATTGTATGCGCCTAACGACTTTGTGGCAGCTTGGGTTAGGGACCGTCTCATGGAAAACATCAAAGAAGCTGGCGAGCAGGTACTCGGCACCAGCCCCAAGGTGGAGATTGGGGTTCGGAAGTCCGTAGTCAAGCCCGCGGTCAAGGTTGATAGACCGAGACCTGTGGCAGCACGTCAGGTTCAGGCAAGCATGGGGCTTCCCATGATGTCTTCCGCGGTGGTTAATACGCGTATTCCCCGTTGGCGTTTTTCTTTTAACGATTTCGTAATCGGCGAGTCTAACAGACTGGCCTGCGCCGCATCCAGAAGTCTCTGTGACAACTCTCTGCCCGGTGACCAGCTTTTTTTAAGCTCCGCTCCCGGTCTTGGTAAAACCCATCTGCTGCATTCTATCGGCAAGGACCTTTGCGCTTCCAGTAACAAGAAGCACATTTCCATTGCCTGCCTTACAGCGGAAGAGTTTGCGAACAGAATGGTTCTGGCTCTTAAAGCCGGTGAAATTTCCCGTTTCAAATCCGAATTCAGAGAGAATGTAGATTGCCTGCTGCTGGAAGATGTTCATTTCTTTCAGGGCAAGCAGAAGATGCAGGATGAAATTCTGGAAACCCTGAAGAGCCTGCAACTGCGTGGCTCCAAAGTGGTTATGACCAGTTCTTTCCTGCCCCGTGATCTGGAAAAGGTAGACCAGCAGCTGGTTTCCCGTTTCAGTTCCGGTCTGCTGGCACTCATTTCCACTCCTGATTTTGAGACCAGAAAAAGAATAGTTGAAAGTAAGGCCATGAGTTTGGGAACCCGGGTTCCGGATTCCATATCCGACCTTCTGGCGGACCGTATCACCACTGACGTAAGACAGCTGGAAAGCTGCCTGCAGAATCTTGTGCTCAAAGCAAGACTGCTCAACCGTGATGTTTCGCAGGAACTGGCGTGGCAGGTACTGGAGAACTACTCCATTGCCAAAATTGCGCCCAACTATGATGCTATTGTGAATCATATTTGCCGTTCCTACGAACTTACACCTGAGCAATTGCGTTCCAAGAGCCGTAAACGTCAGATCGTACTGGCACGAAACACCGCTTTCTTCCTCGCCCGCAAGCATACCGAACTTTCCCTCAAGGATATCGGAACCAGACTGGGCCGCAGACATTCTACCGTAATTAAAGGTATCACCAATATCGAACGTGAAATTTCCCTGCAGACTCCTCTAGGAAGGCAGTTGCAGGATACAATTGACCGCCTTACCCCGTAAGTTCGGTCTTTTTTTGGACAACAGATTTTTTATGATTCCCTGCTGGGAAATTGTTTCTGTTGTTTTTGTTTTTTTGCGTTTCAAATTTCGAAAAAGAGTGACAGCGTAAAGCTGTTTGCTCTTTTTCGGGTTTGGGGATATTCATTGCATCCGGTTTGTAAATGTCTTTAGACGGCCCTTCTTCATGGGTCTTAATTGCAGAGGTGGGAAATGAATTCCAATGTATGGAACTCCATAAAGAAGAAGCTTCTTGTACGCATTAATCCTGTTCTGGTCAGGGTCTGGGTGGAACCCCTGTCTGCAAATTATGCTGACGGAGTGGTTCAACTGACTGCGCCCAATGAGTTCGTCATGAACTGGGTGGAGGAACATCTCCTTGATCGTATTCAGGATGCCGCGCAGGAGGTGCTTGAGACCGAGGTCGGGGTAACCATTGATTTGGAAGAAGGGAAAGCGGATGCACCAAGGGAATTCATGACCGACGTGACCGCCTACTACGCTATAGAAGAAATCCTTTCCAGCATCAACAGACTGACCGGGATTGTGCGCAGTATCCGTCCGGTGGATTTTGATGAAGCTGATTTTGAAGCTGAAGTCACCGAGGTCATGCCGGAACTTGAAGCACAGACTTTCGATTCTATTCTCGATGCAGTACTGGAAGCTTTCGCGGTTTCATTCCGGGACTTGATGATGCAGGCCAATGACCATGCCTCCCTGGCGCGCAGGGCTCTTTATTATCTCTGCTTCCGTTACGGTATACCTGCGGATGAAGTGGCCTTGAACATGGATTGCACGGTATCAGAAGTGCGCAACGGTGCTCAGGTTCTGGAAGAAGAAATTTCCGATGCCATCGACAAAGGCGAAGACCTCGACGAACTCCTCCTGAGGATCTTCCAAAAATAATTTTGCGCCGCATTGCGCTAATATTGCATACCAATTAAACCGTCATAGCTTAAGGCTATGGCGGTTTTTTATTTGGAGGCTGTTTTAAATAAGCTGTTTGCGCAGCATACTGAGAGGTCGAGGTGCTGGGGAAGGAAAATATATTTCGTATAGGTTAAGTTTCTGCGACAGAGTTGTCCCCGCCGATGATCATACTGAATTGATCGACATTCATGCCGCTGAAGATATGACCGTACTGCGCAACAGCTTTTTGCGGATCTTTAGCGTAAGCCTTGGCGAACTTCAGATATTCCTCACCTGCTTCAACCAGATTGTCCAGTCCGCTTATTCCGATGAAGTCATTGGCAAGATCGGGATTATCCTGAAAAAGCTGCTCGATTTTTTCTTTTTGCGGATGATCGCCCTTAACGCGGACGTTGCCTGAATGGTCGGCAACCAGCTCAACCGGGGGATCGATGCTGATATTATTTTCAAGGAACAGGACACTCACAGCGTCCTGAAATTTTTTCGTACTGTTTTCAAGGCCGGTCTTCAGATCATCCAGTGAGATAGATTGCCCCGGTGTATACGGAATATTCATGTCTGAGAAAAAGCTGCCGATGGAGGCGAGCTTCTTAGCTGAATCGGAAATGGTAATTTTGTCCCCTGATTGCTGCTCATGCTGATTGGCCTGAGCTTTAGGGCGTGACGCGAGAACTTCGTTAACTGATTGGCTTGCGTATGCGGATTGAAGAGAATTGATCATATTCGGCTCCATTGAATTTGTAGGAAAGTTTTTCCTGAGCCGGATTTATGCAGTTATTATGCCTTCAAGAAGGATTTTAGAAGCGGATAACCTGCACGATGCTTTGGGAAGGCACTTCCCCGCAATCAGCAGGGAGAATGATAATGCCGTTGCTAAGGTTCATAACCTTGCGTGGGGAAAGGTTTTTCGAGAGCAGCGGGTCTGCGTAAATTTTACCTTCTTTTTCAGTAATCCGGCAGGGCCGAAGTTTTTCCCGGTCTTTTCCACCTTTGAGGGATTCGCTGAGAATTGCTGGGGTGGTGGCAGAAGTTACCGCTTTAGCCTGCAACATGTTGATGACCGGATTAATTATGGTGTGAAAAGCCAGATTCACGGCATTGGGTGGTCCAGGTAAGCCGATGACAATGGAATTGCCCATGCTGAAGGCGAATACGGATTTTGCCGGATGCATAGCCAGCCCTTTGAAGAGTGCTTTTCCTCCGGCCTCCCGGATAGAATTGAACACAAAGTCGCGGTTTCCGGGGCCTGTGCCTCCGGTAGTCACGATAAGTCCGCAATTGCTGTTGGACTTTACTGCTTCGGAAATGGCTTCCGGGGAATTGGCGCAGGGAGATATGCGGATATCGTGCACTCCGTAACCGGTGCACATGGATTTCATGAGAATTAGGTTATCAGCCGGGATCAATCCGCATTGGGTTTTCTGTGCCGGATCACAAAGTTCATTGCCAACGGCCAGCACAGCCATTTTAGGCAGTGGGTAGACTGGAACAGAGCGGATACCGGCATAAGCCAGCAGAGCGCCCTCACAGGGCGAAATAATGTCCCCTGAATTGACGATAGTCTCACCTTGCATGATGTCCGATCCGGTTTGGCGGATGAAGTCTCCCCTGCGTACCGGGGAGCTGATGCTGATGGAGCATTCGCTAATCTCAACCTTTTCAAAGGGAATAACTGCGTCTGTACCTGCGGGGACAATACCTCCGGTAAGTACTCTCACAGCCTGCCCTTCACTTTGCTCCGGGACGGGGCAGGAAGGGCGGACTTCACCTGAAAATTTGAGTTCCACCGGACTCTTGGCGGTTGCATCAAAAGTGCATCCGCTGGGTACGGCAAATCCATCCATGGCGGAGCGGTCATGTTCCGGCAGGGAAATACCTGATTGTAATGTTTCAGCTGCCACCAGCCCGGAACAGTCCGTTACCGGAACATATTCGCTTTTAGGCCGGGTTATGGTTTTGCGGATGATCTTCAGGGCCGCACTGCGCGGGATGGATTGCGGAAAAGTGTCGTTATCCTGATTGCCTGCGGGATCGTTAAGGTCTTGGCGAATGCGGTTCAATTCATCAGGGGTATTGATATTGATAAAAGTCTCAAGGGTCTGATCTTTTTTTGCCAGCAGGGCGGTATTCACTGTTTTTACCTGCACGTGAGGGAAAAAGCGGATGATTTGAAAGATGTTTTTTTTGAGATTCTCTTCGATGAAGGGCAGACAGCGTTTTGAATAAATAGCACAGAGTGGTTCATAAAATCCGTCCGGATGTCTGGGGATGACCACATCATCTTCCGGGGTCAACCGGCTGCTCAGTTCACTGATCAGTTCCCGGTTCAGGAAAGGGGAATCGCAGGCGGTGATGAACACGTGATCGGTGCATGAATGATAGAGGGCGGAGTGGATTCCGGTCAGGGAACTGCGAGATTCAAAAAGATCTCCCGCCAACCGCACATCAAGGTCCGGGTGGTTTTCCGGGGTGCGGGTGATGATGAAGGTTTCTGCAAAGAGTCCTTCCAGTGAGCGGATGATTCGGCTGACAAGCTTTTCGCCGGAAAGTTCAAGGCAGGATTTATCCGTTTTGCCCATACGGCGTCCTTCTCCACCAGCTAAGATGGCCGCGCTTATATTCGATATGTTTGTATTACCGCTCATTGTTTTTATATCGCATAAAAGGTTCCAGTAAGCCATAACCTTTTTATTATGCTGAAAAAAGCGAGATGAGCAGCTGCCCGCGTACTTAAAAATGTTTACAAAATCACTTTTGAAGCTGTACCTAAATTTTTTGAAAGTAAAGTCATTTGGCGGATGTCTTACTTAGTAATTTGGTATGGAGTTTTTATGCCCTGCAAGAATTTAAAGATAGTTTGTTTTTCCCCCACCCGGACCACCCGCCGCATTCTTGATGCAATTGCCGAAGGTATCGGTGCTGAGCAGTTGGAGGTAATTGATGTTACCCGTTCTGACCGCGTGCCCGAATCCTGTGAATGTGCTGGTGATGATCTGGTGATAATCGGTGCTCCGGTCTACAGCGGACGTATTCCGCTGACCGCAGTTGAGCGTTTCAAGGTGTTGAAGTCTTGCGGTACTCCTGTGGTTCCCGTGGTTGTTTATGGCAACCGTGCTTACGAGGATGCTCTTGTGGAGCTTACTGATCTGGCTTCTGAAGCCGGATTCAAGCCTTTTGGTGGAGCAGCCTTTATCGGTGAGCATTCTTTCTCCACTGAGAAGACCCCTATTGCGGTCAGCCGTCCTGATAAAGATGATCTGGGCAAGGCCCGTGAGTTTGGTAGGTTTATTGCTGCCAAGCTTGCCGCAGGCGACATTTCCGGCGTGGATATTCCCGGCGATCGTCCTTACAAGGAACGTTCTCCCAAGGCTTCTGCTTCACCTATCTCCAATGACGACTGTCAGCTTTGCGGTGCCTGCGAGCGGGTTTGTCCTACAGCGGCAATCGCCGTCGGTTCACTGGTGGAGACTGATCCTGATAAATGTATTTTCTGCTGCGCCTGCGTTAAGGTCTGTGCTTTTGATGCCCGTAAGCTGGAAGTTCCCCGCCTGCTTGAAGTTTCCCAGTGGCTGGCTGATAATTTCAGTGAGTGCCGTGAGCCTGAGACTTTTATTTAGTTGATGCGCTACGCG
>DDLU01000256.1 GCA_002340305.1 Desulfovibrio sp. UBA2564 | reverse complement strand
AAGGCCCCCGGCAGGGTCGCCGGAGGCATATTCATTCCATGATCAGAAAAGAACCGCCTCCAACAAAATTTGACCTTATAGTTTGCGGTGCAGGGCACGCAGGCTGCGAAGCCGCCATGGCTGCCGCCAACCTTGGCCTCAAAACCCTGCTTTTGACCATCAACGTTGATCGCATAGGACACCTTTCATGCAACCCTGCCATCGGCGGGCTTGCCAAGGGCCATATGGTTAAGGAGATTGACGCGCTGGGCGGTTACATGGGTATCTGGTCCGACAAGGCCGGAATCCAATTCCGTATCCTGAATACCCGTAAAGGACCTGCTGTACGCGCCAGCCGTGCCCAGATGGACCGCAATGAATACATGCATGTTGTCCAGAAGGATATTTTCTCGCAGGACAACCTCTGGGTCCGTCAGGCTATGGCTGAAACGCTGATCATTGAAGACGGCAAAGCTGCCGGGGTTATGACCCAGATCGGAGAACAATTCCATGCCCGTGCAGTAATGCTGACTACCGGGACCTTTTTGCAGGGCTTGATGCATATCGGTCTGGAAAATTTAAGCGGAGGTCGCATGGGCGATCCCGCATCTGTAGGCATGTCCAAATGTCTTGAAGCGATAGGACTTACCCTTGGACGGCTCAAAACCGGGACTACCCCCCGCCTGCTCAAGGATTCCATTGACTATGACAAGCTGGAAGAACAGCGTGGAGATGATCCGCCGCAGCCGTTCAGCTTCCGCACCGGAGAAATTAAACTTCCTCAGGTAAGTTGCCACATCACCTATACCAACGATAGGACCCATGAGGCCATCCGTAGCGGTTTTGAGCGCTCCCCCATGTTTACCGGAGTGATCAAAGGCACCGGAGCACGCTACTGCCCTTCCATTGAAGACAAAGTTGCACGATTCCCGGAAAAAGATCGCCACCAGATTTTTCTTGAGCCAGAAGGCTACGACAATCCCGAGGTATACCCCAGCGGTATTCCCACCAGCCTTCCGCTTGACGTGCAGAAACGCATGATCCATTCCATCGAAGGTCTTGAAGACGCTCAGATTATTCGTCCGGGCTATGCCATTGAGTACGATTTTGTACCTCCGACCCAGCTTCTGCCGACCCTTGAGACCAAAGTCCTTCCGGGGCTTTACCTAGCAGGACAGATCAACGGAACCTCCGGTTATGAGGAAGCAGCAGCGCAGGGACTCTGGGCCGCATGCAACACTTTCTGCAAACTAACCGGACGCGATCCTTTCCTACTTTCCCGCGATCAGGCTTACATTGCCGTGCTGGTTGACGACCTTGTTACCAAAGGTACTCTGGAACCTTACCGTATGTTCACCTCCCGCGCGGAATACAGACTGTTACTGCGTGAGGGTAACGCCGACCTGCGCCTGACTGAAATTGGACGCGAACTGGGACTGGTTAAAGACGATCATTGGGCACTTTATTCCGCCAAGAAAAAAGGCCTGGATGAAGTCGTTAAACTGATGAATGAAACCCGTATCAAGCCGGATCAGCCCACACGCGAAATTATCAACAGGATCGGCGGCACCGTACCGAACAAGTCAGTGCCCCTTGCAGCATTACTGCGTCAGCCTGAACTTTCCATCGCTGACATGGTTAATTTTAAACCGGAAATTGAGAACTATACGGAAGAAATACTTGCTGAAGCGGAAACCCAGATTAAATACGAAGGCTATCTTGTACGTCAGCAGGAGCTGGTGGATAAATTCCGCAAGATGGAATCTGTCGCCCTGCCTGAAAAGCTCGAATATTCCGAAGTTGCAGGACTTACCCGTGAAGCAGTTGAAAAACTTACGGAAGTTCGCTCTTTGACTCTAGGACAGGCCAGCAGAATTTCAGGAATTACCCCGGCAGCAATATCGTCGATTGAAATTCATTTAAAGAAACTCGGCATCATTTAATTACTATGCCTGCCCGTTAAAGCATTTACTTTCCGAAATAATAAAAAATAAGTATAAGTAAACAAAGAGCTTTAACAATTTAACAAGGCTAAACTGATGGCAGTCGATCAGGAATTCCTATACAAGACACTGCGCGGATTCGGGGACACAGGACTCCCCCAGCAGACAATCAACATGCTGATTGTTGTCGCTTTCTGCATTGCTGCCATTGTTGCCGCCGTTCTTTGGTATAACAATAAAGAATTAAAGAAAAAACTCAATGCCGTTCCAACGAGTTGGATAACAGATAAAAATCAGCTGGATAAAATATTTGAAACAGCACTGGTTTATCGCTCCAAAATTGACCTCAGCTTTTATGCGAAGTCTGAAAAGAGACGAACCATCGCTTGCGCTATTGAAGACATAACTGACAGCCTATTGCTGGAAATTCCAGCCAACGGTAAAATAGGAAAATCTTGGATAGGCCGCGAAGTTTCAGGTTTTTTCCATGTTCCGGCGAAACAGTCCGGCATGGTCATTTTTTACAACTTCACATCGACCATTTTCGAAGTAAAAACAAAAGGGTCGCAGTACTACAACCTTATTGTAGAAATGCCCACCTATCTGGAACAAACCCAGAAACGCGAATTTCTCAGGGTATCTCCGCCTTCCCGTCATTATGATTATGCGAACATCATCCCCGACACCAAACAGGGTATCAATGCGGGGCTGAAATTCATAGCCACTAACGGCGA
Source organism: Desulfovibrio sp. UBA2564 (assembly GCA_002340305.1). GTDB lineage: Bacteria > Desulfobacterota > Desulfovibrionia > Desulfovibrionales > Desulfovibrionaceae > Maridesulfovibrio. Next base: position 7,950 of record DDLU01000256.1, on the reverse strand, counting down.
ATATACCCCCGGACATATAGGTGGTAAGGATTCCAACATCTTCCTTTCAGACATTTCCGGCGGAGGACTTTCGCTTGAACTCACCCATATGACTACGAAGCGGGCCTCGCAGTTCAAGCTGAATAAAGGCAATAATTTCCTTGTATTGCTTAGCCTTGTAGACTTTGGAAACCGGGGCATAGTCCGCCATTTGTTTGTCACCAAAATCAGACGAATTTTCATTGACCCAACTCAGGGACGTGCGCAGATAGGCCTCTCTTTCGAATCCCAATTCATGGGATTTGACGAAGACACTAAAAAGCCTAAGTGGGAAAGAGTCAGCCAGAACGGCAGCCCGGAAATGGACGACTGGACCTACAACCTTTACCTTGAACTTTACAGGGAAGGTAACGAATAATTAAGCTTGTTGACACAAGCGACACATAATAAGTAGATATAAGCATAAACCTGATTTCTATTTATTAATTTCGGATCAACCGCAAAAAGGAGAATTGAATTGGACGACGGTTCTGAAGGCCGATTGTGGGCCAAAATGGTCAATATTTTCAAAAAAACAGACGCCCCCCTCGAAGAGCACATCCTCGATGCCAGTGAAGATGGCGAGATCAAAGAGGAAGTCGTTTCCATGCTGCTCAATGTTCTTGAACTCAAGGACATCGAAGCCTGTGAAATCATGATCCCCCGGACCGACATGGTTGGAGTTGAAGTTGACGGAGGTCTTGCAGATGTTGCGCAGGAAATAATCGAACACGGGCATTCCCGTATTCCTGTTTTTCAGGATACCAAAGACCGCATCGTGGGAATCATCCATGCCAAAGATATTATCGCCCCTCTGCTTAACGGTAAGACCGAAACACCGCTTGAAGAAATCATGCGGGAAGCTTTCTTTGTTTCCGAACACATCAAAGTCAAAGCACTGCTCAAAGAATTCCAAACCGGACGCGTGCATATGGCTATTCTCCAAGATGAATACGGCGGAACATCCGGCCTGATTACCATGGAAGATGTTCTTGAAGAAATTGTCGGTGACATTTCTGATGAGCATGACGCCGACCGTCCGTCTGACTTCAATGAACTTGAAAACGGACAATATCTCGTTTCCGGCAGGGTTCCCCTGACCGAGATTTCTGAAAAACTAGACCTTACTCTTGATTCTGAACACGTAGAATCCATTGGCGGCTATATTTCCGAACTGACCGGAAGAATTCCACATGTCGGTGAATTTATTAATATTTCAGGATATAAATTCACCGTACACGAAGGTGATGCCAAACAAATCATTTCAATCCTCATAGACCCGCCAACCGGTAACTAGAATGCATCCAGCAATTCCGATCCTAATTGCAATACTCTCTGCGGGACTTGGTTACGCCAACCCCCTACTCCATCTCCCCGCTGCAATCCTCGCTTTCCCGCTGGCTCTGGGCATGATCGCCTTTTCTGCCGAGTCTCCGCGAATGGCCCTTAAACGAGGCTGGATTGCCGGATCACTTGCAGCACTGGCCTGCATGTACTGGATTGCTTATCCGGTCGGAGTATACGGCGGTTTGTCATGGGCACTGGCAGTCCCGTGCCCTATACTCATGTCAATGGCAGTTGGTACCTACTATGCGGTCTACACATACATTCTGAACCATACAGCACGAGCGTTGCCACCTTTTATGCTCTGCCTTTTCAGCGGCCTGCTCTGGACCAGCATGGAAATAGCACAGGGCTATCTTTTTTCCGGCTTCCCTTGGATGACTTTATCCTCTGCGCTGGCTTTCAGGCCGGAATGGATTCAGGGAGCAGCTTTTACCGGAGCTTACGGTTTATCCGGCCTGCTCGTATCAGTTGCAACCGCGATCCTTTGCTGGAAAATTTCACGCCCTGCTAAAATTTGGGCCATATGCGTTGTCGGGCTGCTCATGGTGCTCGGCGGCATGCGCACAACCCCGGAACAATTTTCAAATCTGACAAAAACAGGTGACACCACTATTGGACTAATTCAAGGCAACATTGATCAGGCTAAGAAGTGGGATGCCAAATACAAAAAAAACACATTTGAAAAATATATAAACCTGAGCAGACAGGTCATTGCGAAAAGCAACCTCGTTATCTGGCCTGAAACCGCCATGCCTTTTTATTTGCAGGATGGCGGAATCATGCGTGCGGAAATCATGAATTTCGCAACCGAAACCAAGACTGCGGTCCTTACCGGAGCTCCCGGTTATGTTTTGCACAGCAAAGGGGATTTCTCACTCTACAACCGGGCTTATCTTATCTCCCCTGATAAGAAATACATGGACTGGTACGACAAATCCCATCTGGTTCCCTTCGGGGAATATATTCCTTTCAAAGAGTATCTCCCGCTCGGCAAACTGGTGCAGGGTGCAGGCGATTTCCTGCCCGGTTCTGATGCCGCTCCACTGCAAAGTGGCGACCTTGCTATGGGTATGCTCATTTGTTATGAAGGAATCTTTCCTGAACTGGCACAGGAGCGGGTACAGAAAGGTGCCAACATACTAATAAACATCAGTAATGACGCTTGGTATGGCAACACATCTGCGCCGAGGCAGCATCTTAATCTGGTTACTATGAGGGCTGTCGAGCAAGGCCGCTACATACTCCGTGGAACCAACACCGGAATATCTGCCTGTATTGATCCGCTGGGCCGAATCAGCCATGCCACTGAACTTTTCGTAGATGCAGCAGTAGCAGCCGAAGCTGAACTTGTGAGCGGACACACTTTCTACCACGCAAACTACAAAGCTGTTACCGCAACTCCGCTGGTCCTCACCCTGATTGCCTCAGTATGGATAATTATTAACCGCCGCAAAAATCCGGCGGGAATTAAAATATAAAGGAACAACACCAAAATATGCTTCAATTTTCCGATCTCAGATCCAAGGCCTTGACCTGTATAGAAAAATACGAATCCCTATGGGGGCGTCTTTGACCACGCACAGAGCAAAGAAAGACTTGAAGAAATAGAACACGACCTGAGCAAGCCCGGTGCATGGGATAAACCGGACGCGCTAACCCCGGTCCTGCGCGAAAAAGCCATGCTTGAAGAAAAAGTAACTTCTTACGATGCACTGACCTCCAGCAAAGAAGATGTAGAAGAATGGCTGATGATGGCTTCTGAAGAACAAGATCAGGAAATTCTTGAAGCCCTTTCTGAGAACGTAGAGAAGCTTGCCAAACTTGTTGAACAGACCGAGCTTGCGGTGCTGCTTTCCGGTCCCGAAGACAAAAGCACTGCCATTCTCGAAATCCATCCCGGAGCGGGTGGAATCGAATCGCAGGACTGGGCGGAAATGCTGCTACGCATGTACTTACGCTGGGCAGACAAACGCAATTGGAAAGCCAGCTATCTCGACTACCAGCCTGACGATGAAGCAGGGATCAAAAGCGTAACCCTGCGCATTGAAGGACTTTACGCCTACGGATTTTTGAAAGGCGAAGCGGGCATCCATCGCTTAATCCGAATTTCACCCTTTGATGCATCAGGAAGAAGACATACTTCTTTTGCTTCGGTGGACGTATACCCTGAAATTTCTCAGGATATTGAGATCGAAGTTAAGGATGAAGACATCCGCCTTGATGTCTTCCGGGCCAGCGGTCCCGGCGGACAGCACGTTAACAAAACCAACTCTGCTGTTCGCATTACCCACCTGCCTACTAATATTGTTGTTCAGTGCCAGAATGAAAAATCACAGCTGAAAAACAAAGAAACTGCTATGAAAGTTCTTAAATCGAGACTTTACGAGCAGGAACTCAAAAGACAGGAAGAAAGCAAGAGAGCTGACTACGCCACTAAAGATTCCATCGGATTCGGCAGTCAGATCAGGACATACACTCTGCAACCCTACCGACTGGTCAAGGACCACCGTTGCGGCGCTGAGGACGGAAACGTAGAAGCGGTTCTGGACGGCGAACTCGACGGTCTGATCAGAAAATACATGCTTGACGCATACGGCGGAGAAAATGAACGCTGAGTACATCGCTGAAAATGAAGCCAATCTTCTGGAAGAACTGCTTTCCGTGAGGGATAGATTCTGCAATGAAAAAGGAGTCTGCCACCCACAGGAGTGCCCGGAAGGTCTGGCGGTAATGAGACTTTGCCCGGGGATGACCCTTGATGCATGGGAAATTCTGGCGGAAAGGCACGGCTTGAATGACTGGATGACCATTCCTCTTGATAAGGATATGGCTCCGCATTTAAACCATGTACAATCTGTCTTGCGGGAACTTTCCTACAAGACAGAACATGACCCGCTGACCGGACTATCCAACCGCAGGGTCTTTGAGAGAATCCTTGATCAGGAAATTGAAAGAACCAGACGCAGCAAGACTCCACTCACTCTTGCTATTCTGGACTTGGATAATTTCAAAATGATCAATGATACCTGGGGGCACCTGAAAGGAGATGAAGTGCTCATCGACTTCGCAGACCTCCTTTCCCGTAACTCTCGCCGCTACGACCTTGTTGCGCGCATCGGCGGAGAAGAGTTCGCGATCATCCTTTCCGGAGTCGGTTTAGTGAAGGCCAAACAACTGCTCGAAAGGCTGCTGGATCAAGTTCGAGGGATGACTTTCGCAAAAACGGGCAGCGATGAAACTTTTTCTGTCACATGTTCAGCAGGAATATCCTGCTTCAAGGGCATGGTAGATATTGAAATGCATGAGCTGATCAACAAAGCGGACAAAGCCCTGTACGATGCCAAGAAATCCGGCAAAGACCGGGTATGCTCTGCTGATATTCTTGACTTTGAGTCTGTGACCAAGGAAACACTTGTTCACGCTAATGAAAAAAAATTCTTATTTACTGGAAATTAAAGGAAAAGATAAGACATGATCAACGCCAATAAAACACTAAGCCTTGCAATCATGAGCGGTAAGGGCGGAGTCGGTAAAACCAACCTTTCCCTTAATCTTTCCTATGCATTGAACACCGGCGGGAACAGTCTGCTGCTCATGGACTGCGACCTCGGACTGGCTAACCTTGACGTTCTATTGGGAATTTCCCCGGAATCAAACATGCAGGACCTGCTCACCAGCGGTGCTAATCCTTCAGACATTGTCATTCCCATTGAAGAAGGTAGAAAATTCGACATCCTTCCCGCTGCTTCCGGTGTTCCTGAACTGGTTGAGATGGACGAAGACATGCAGGATCTGCTTTTCAGCAAAATCACCCAACTTGTGGGCGGCTACCAATATCTGGTCCTTGATCTAGGGGCCGGAATAAATGGAACGGTGATGTCTTTTGCATCCATGACTCAGATGCGAATTGTGGTAATCACCCCTGAGCCGACATCGCTCACCGATAGCTATGCGCTCATTAAAGTTCTGCACTCTCAACATAATGTCAGTGATTTCAATATCATAGTCAATCAGGCCACAAATAATAAAGAGGCTAGAGAAACATTTGAGCGCCTGAATATGGCTTGCGAAAAATTTCTGAATATTAAGTTGAAAAATATGGGTTATGTGCGTTATGATTCTGCGGTAACAGAAGCTGTAAGGCGGCAGATTCCTTTTATTAAGTATGCTCCTAAATCTGAAGCAAGCCGGGATATCCTAAACATTGCGGTTAAAATTCAGAAAATCAGAATGGAAAATATGGGTAGACTGAGTGAAAGACCTGTCATGAAAAAATTTCCAACACTTGACGAGTAATTATGCTTGACGAAAAGGGTAACTTTTCGGCATAGTTGTATTAGAAATGGTAAAACACTAGCTTGTCACACTCAACATGATTTGGGAGAGGACATGAACAAAAGCGAACTGATCAAGAGTCTTGCGGAAGAAAAAGGCCTCCACGTGGACGAATCTGCTGAAATCGTTGATGCATTTGTTGATGCTATCAAAGAAGCGCTTGTTCGCGGCGACCGGGTTGAAATCAGAGGTTTCGGCAGCTTTAAGATGAAGGAATACAAAGGTTACACCGGACGTAACCCCAAAACCGGTGACGTTGTTGACGTTACCCCGAAAAAACTGCCCTTCTTCCGTCCCGGTAAAGAGCTGAAAGAATATTTGAACGCATAAATTAATGCGCTTTCTCATATTTGCTTTTTTGATCCTTGCCAGCATGGGACCTTCTATGGCCCAAGCTGGCAAGGATGTACTATTGTCTATTGCCGGCACTGCTAATACATTCGGAACTGTTAAACCCTGCCCTACTTGAGGAAACAAAACCCTTGGCGGACTGGCCCGGAGGGCCGGATATCTTGAGGATTTGCGGGTGGCGCAGGATCATGATGTTCTGATTCTTGGCGGTGCGTACGAATTTATGCCGACTTCCGGCGAAAAAGTTTCCGATAAAAAACGAAATGCGCTGACTGAAGCTTTCCAAATCATTAATTATGATTTAGGGATTCTAAGTCCTGCTGAATTCAGTTTTCTGCAAAATTCCCCTATTGGAATTCCGAAAAACTGGCTCGGCAACACGGAAGCACAGGTTGTGTACAAGCCCCTTGCTAATGGCAAAAAGGCGGTCATAATCGTTCTTCCTTACCTTGATAAAAGATCTGACAAACTTCCCGACGCTCTCATTGATAAATGTGCCACACTGATCAAAGAGAACAGGAAAAAGGCCGATCTGGTAATCGCCATGAGTCCATGGGGATACTTCAGGGAAAAAAAATTTCTCGCCAATCCGGTCATTGGCGGGGCCGCCCCGGATATTCTCCTTGGCAGCGGCGATGGACCGGGGATGTCCGGCAGTCTTTCTGTAAAGGGCAAGACATTGTGGGTTCGCAGCTACCCAACCGGAAAAGCGGTTAACAGGATCGATATTTGCGCTTGGCCCACCAGAAGTGAAGACTTTAAATGGGCTTCCGGTGATAACGTAAAATGGTTCCTGCAAACTCTGACTGAAAAGCTCCGTGAGAAGCCAGAAGTCGTAAAGCTGCTCAGTGGTATTTCGGACGATAAGTAAATTAAATTTGGAGGCTTAAACAATGACATTCCAAGGAGCATTAACTGCTCTGGTCACTCCGTTTAAAAACGGAGAGATTGATCAGGACGCATACCGCGAACTGATTGAGTGGCAGATTGAACAGGGAATCGATGGTCTCGTGCCTTGCGGCACTACCGGCGAAGCGGCAACACTGACCCATGAAGAACAAGGTGAGGTTATCAGAATCTGTGTCGAGCAGACCAAGGGACGTGTCCCGGTCATCGCTGGTGCGGGTTCCAACAATACTAAGGAAGCCGTAAACCTGACTAATCTTGCTAAACAGGCTGGCGCAGATGCCACCCTCCAGATTACACCATATTATAATAAACCGACACCTGCGGGCTTGCTGGCGCATTTCAAGACACTGTCTGAAGAGGCATCCATGCCTTTCATACTTTACAATGTTCCCGGACGAACAGGTCTAAACTGCATGCCCAAGACCATCGCAATGATCGCAAACGAAGTTTCCGATGTTGTTGGGGTAAAGGAAGCAACCGCAAATCTCGGGCAGGTTTCAGATGTGATAGAACTGTGCCCTGAAGGGTTCTGCGTGCTTTCCGGTGATGACTTCACCGCACTGCCTCTTCTCGCTCTTGGCGGGCACGGTGTAATCTCCGTTGTCTCCAACATCATGCCTAAAACCATGTCTGACATGTGTGCGGCATATAGAGCAGGCGATATGAAAAAGGCACAGGAACTGCATTTTAAAATGCAGCCTGTCAACCGCGTCATGTTCATTGAAACCAACCCCATCCCGGTTAAAACCGCACTGGGCATGATGGGAAAATTCGAGACTTCCTTCAGGCTTCCGCTTGTTCCCCTTGAGGACGCAAGCAACGCTAAACTTGAAGCCCAGCTAAAAGAAAGCGGCCTGATCTAAACCGCTTTTGGCAATACAATTTAAAATCCCCGCACGGTTAACCATGCGGGGATTTTAAATTCTCAAGGTAATCTGATTAACAAATATTTCTTAAACACCTCCAGTGTGCCTTCGAACTAATAACGGC
>DDLU01000186.1 GCA_002340305.1 Desulfovibrio sp. UBA2564 | reverse complement strand
GATCTTTCCAGCTTTACCAGTAGAAGTTGTTCCGATGAGACGCTTGCCTTCGCCTATGGCATCAGCTGGACAGGCCAGTTCGCAAAGTCCGCAGCCATGGCAGAGTTCGGAAAAACTGAGAACTGAATCAACCATCCAGATGAGGGATTTGAAGCGGCAGAGTTCAATACATTTTTTGCAGGACTCGCCGATACATTTGTTTTCATCAATAGCCGGGACAGGTAGGAATTCATCTTTTTCGGCACTGAGCTCCGGGGTCAGGAAAAAGTGGGCATTTGGTTCTTCAACGTCACAATCAGTGAAGCTTACGCTTTTGCCCAGTGAATCAAGATAAGCGGCAAAGTTAACAGCAACAGTTGTTTTTCCTGTGCCCCCCTTGCCGCTGGCAATTGCAATATTCATATATGTATTTCCTTAAAAAAGTTCCGATGCTTTTGCACCGGAACTATTCATTATTTATTTGCTTCAGCTTTAAGTCTGCGGTTCTCGGCTTCAAGGTTGGCAATACGCTGTTCGAGCTCACTTGTATTTTGCACAGAATAGAGGTTCTGGTTTTGCCTGCGCAGGCAGAAACCATCCCGTCGTCTTAAACCTAGCCCTTGGCCGCGTCCGTTGCCCATACCCATTGTGCTGTTTTGTCTGAGACCTGCGCCTCTTCCCCCAGCCATTCCGGCTCCGCAAGGACCAAGTCCCCGACCGGCCCTTTGGGAGCTATTGTTATTTTTGTTAGTAAATGGCATGTTTGCTCCTCTGTTTTAGTTATAGTCATTTTGAGATTAGCAACAGCCGTGCCTTGGTTTTAAATATGGTGAATTCAGTATGTTAACGCACTGTTTGTTTGTTTTTGTATCAATGTAAAGGCGTAAAATCAGCCCATTTTTATGGATGTTGGAAGCAAAATTAGCCCTGTTTGTATGGATAGGGAAAGGTATAGTTATGAGAACTCATTTGGATTGTCTGCCGTGTTTTTTGAAGATGGCTCTTACCGGGATCAGGCAGAGCTGCCCCGGACGTGAGGATATTCATGAGAAAGTAGTAAAACATTGGGCCGCAGGATTTGTTTCTGCCAACCTTAGTGAATCCCCGCCGTCTCTTGCCGGGAGGCTTTTCCGTGAGGTTGCAGAATTTGTGGGTGAAGTTGATATTTTCAAGGTTCAGAAGGAGCAGGCGAATGAGCGGGTTCTAAAACTCCTGCCCGAAGTAAAAGTCAAAGTGCAGGGCAGTGAGAATCCCTTGCTTGCAGCCATGGGAGTCTCCATCATCGGCAATTACATGGATTGCGCGGTTATGGGTGAATATGACTGGGAAGACGAGCTTGAGAACCTTGAACACGGTTTAGACCGTGATGCGTTTGGTAAATTTCTTAATGAGGTGCGTGAGCATAAATCTTTGCTGGTACTTGGGGATAATGCCGGGGAAATCGGGCTGGATACGATTTTAACCGGACTGTTGCGTGATGAAGGCATTGATGTGACTTACGCGGTGCGCGGTAAGAATATCCTTAATGATGCCACAGTGATTGATGCAAAGGTTGTGGGCATGACCGATTTGTGCGAAGTGGTCACATCCGGTGTTGATACCCCCGGAACAGTTTTGAACCGCTGCAGCCCGGAGTTTCGTGCCCGTCTTGATGAATCGCCCGTAGTGCTCAGTAAAGGGCAGGGTAATTTCGAGTCACTTTGGGGCGTTAGGCCGGATGTCTACTATGCGTTTAAAGTAAAGTGCCCGGTAGTGGCTGATGTTACCGGACACCCGATGAAGACCTCGCTGTTCTGTCAGGAAAAATAATTTTTATTAAGGGAAGTCCGTTCCTGTGGATTTCCCTTACTTTTTATCGGGTTCTAACGTATTGATTGGGGGTCGGGGCCAAATTATTATAAACGGGTGTATTCTGTGCTTTTGCGGGTAAAAAAACTTTTCTGGATTTTGTTCTTTACCTTTGACTTCTGTCTGCTGGCAGCGGTGGTCGGGGGAGTCTATTATCTTGAGTCCGACGAACCGCGTATTGCGCTTGAAGGAATTCTTAGTAATAAACTGGATCGTGAGGTCCGTTTTCATGATAATTTCACGCTTATTTTTTATCCCTGGCTTGGGGTTGATACCGGTCCGGTTACTGTATCTGCCCCTAAAGATTCAAATTCTCACCACCAGATTACAGTTGAGGATATTGATCTCAAAATACGCCTTATTCCTCTGCTCAGTGGTGATCTGGAAGTAGGCACCATTATTGTTGATTCTCCTTCATTGCATATTGATCGGCGCAAAGACGGTTCATTGAACCTGCCCATGTTCGATACCGATGCGAATACTGGAAAGAAGAAAGACAGAATTTCTTATTTTAATTCCATCACTGTTCGCGGGGTGAGCGTCCTTAATGCAACCTGTTCGTACAATGACATGGGCAGTGGTAATTCGTTTAAGGTTTCAGGGGTAAATGTTCGCACAGGACTTTTGCGTAAAGGTATGCCTTTGGCTTTTGATCTCAGTGCCATGCTTGAAACGGATTTGCTTGACCTGAGTGCCAAAACGGAATTCAAGGGACTTCTCGGTTTTTCATTAAAAGAAAAACAGTTGTCTTTGTCCGAGACTTCTCTTGCACTTAAAGTAAAGAGCGATGAACTGCTTGGCAAAGGGGAAGCAGTTGAGGGCATAGCTTCGCTCGATTTCAATCTTGTTAAGGGCATGATTGACGTTAAGGGCTTGGTTCTGCGTGGTGCGGGATTGCGTCTGTCCGGTTCTGCCAATTGCACTGATATTTATCACGCTCCTGATTTCAGGGGATCGCTCAAATCCACCCGCTTTGATCCCAAAAAAGTATTTTCCAGATTTACGCCGATTCCCATTCCTATGGATTTTAATGATATTTTAAATACGGCTTCTTTTGAGATGGATTTCCATTCCACTTTACAGAAGACCGAATTATCCAACATGGTCCTTGCGGTAGATGAGACCGTTGTTAAGGGCGATTTTTCGCTCAAGGATTACCGCCATCCATGGCTTGAGTTTGATGTCCGCGCTGACACCATAATTTTTGATCCGTACGCAAAACTTCTTGATCTTGAGAAAAATATTAACGGCAACGGAACCGTTGCCAAGGCTGAACCTGAGTCGCAGAAGAACATGTTGCGTGATATGGTTATCGCCGATCTGGTCAAGAAAATACCCTGCAACGGCAAGGTTGAAATTGATCATTTTGCTTATGACGGAATTAAGCTGGATCAGGTAAAGTTGGCGGTATCACCGGGACCGAATGTTGCCGGGTTTAGTATCGGCAAAGGGTCGTATCTTGATGGTGATTTCAAGCTTGCGGTTGATCTCGCCTTTGACGAAAAGGGTGCGCAGGATGTCGTGCACTTGAATGGTTATGGTGCTGTTTCACCTTTTTCCCTCCCACGTATCCCGCTGAATGTTGATGGCCTTAAGTTTCATGCCGGACGGGCAGCTTTAAAGCTTAACTACTTACGTTCCAGTGGACGCACTCCGGGTGAATTGGTCCGTAATCTCAAGCTTGATTCCAATCTGGAAGGTAATGGCGTGGTTGCCGATCTCGGCTTTGAGGGTGTTCCCAAGGAATTGAAAAAGTTACGGGTGAAGCGTGCCGAAATGTCGCTGAAATTTTCCCCTCTGGCTGGTGATATTCCTAAAGGACTCGTGGGCCGCAAGATTGAACTTAACTTGTCAGGTTCTTTCCTTGAACCGCAGGGTAAATTTGAGGGCAGTTTTAATGGCGGTTTGCTGTGCAGCCGTTTTGATCCCTCAAATGTAGAAATCAGGCAGGGCACGCTTAAGTTGTCTCTTGGCGGTAAGGGCGTTCCGGTTCTCAAGAAAGATGTATCTCTCATAGTTTCCGGAAGCGGCGCAGTTAAATCCGGCAGATTGAAGTTAAATAAGCTCGCTTTCAAGAGCGGCAAGATAGATTTGCAGGGAAATATTGATGCCCGCCGACTCGGCGAAGAGACCGCATCGGCAAAGGGTGTTTTGAAGCTTCCGAAAGTTGCATGTTCTGAATTTTTTGATCTTTTGGGCGTTGATAAACCAGAGACTCAGGCTGATGATGCCTTTGATACTGTCTCGCTTGATTCTTCTTTTCAGCTTAATGGGCAGAACCTTACTTACCGGGTAAACAAAGTCAGTCTCGATGAAGCAGAGGCCGAGGCCACTTTTCAAATTACAAGTTTCAAAAAGCCTGTTCTGAAGTTTGTCATCAAAGGAGATCGGGTGGATGTAGACCGTTTCCTGCCACCGGATGCCATGGGTGGGCCGGGAGCAAAGAAACCTGAAAAAAACAAGGAAAGCGGTTTTCAGAAAGTTGAGAACTTCAAGTTCCCGGAATGGCAGTTTCCGGATGAGTTGCTAGGGTCGATTAATGCAACCGGAAAGGTTGAGTGTAATTATTTCCGTATTTTTGATTTTGCGGGTTCAAAACTCAGCGCTGACGTGGATATGCAGAATCAGGTTATCGGCATCCACAATATGAAAGGTAAGTTTCATGAAGGGAACCTTGCCGGAAAGCTTGGCCTAGGCCTCAAGAACGGAACGGTTTCACTTGATACGGATATCGAGGTTCGAACATTTCAGGCCGGACTTTTTTTTGCTGATTACGTTGGGCGTGATTGCGTAAGGGGGACAACCGATGCCTCGCTCAAACTTAAAGGCCATTCCACTGCCAATATCGACTTCGTCAACACCATGACCGGAGGCTTAGCCTTCAAAGTTATTGATGGTTCCTATCTTTTTGTTGCCACGGCGGAGAAGGATATTAAAGAGAAAAAAGCCCCCAGCCCGACCCGTTTTTCCATCATGTCCGGCGTTGTTAACGGCAAGGATGGTAAATTTAATGTTGGTAATTATCTGTTGAAAACAGACTATTTGACTGCGACGGCTAAGGGTGGATTCAGTTTCCCGAATGACTCCATCAATCTCCAGGTTAATGCTGATATCATTAAGTTGCCCAACCTTTATTTGAAGCTGGTTAATGCTTTTCTTGATGCCATTACCGGGGTAAACGTGACCGTTACCGGAAGACTCAGCGACCCGAAGGTCGAGGTTAAGGGCCTTGAACGGTGGGAGAATGTTCTTGGTGATGTGCTTGGTCTGCCGGAGCAATCTTTTATGTTTTTCAGGAAGCTTATATTCTGATATGGTTCTACAAAATTTTATGCTTGCAGTTACCTATTCTTAATTCAGCAGGGGGATGCCATGACCGGTGGAAAGGTTGGACAACGGATTTCCGATTTTTTCTTGGAGGATATCTGGGATTGGAGTTCTACGCATGTCAGCGGACCTCTGAAAATACTGCATACCTTTGCTCAGGTGGCTTATCTGGTTACTGTGGGATTCCTTAAAGATCAATGCATTATCCGTGCTTCCGCGCTGACCTTCACAACGATGCTTTCCATTGTCCCCTTCCTTGCGGTAGCTTTTTCCTTGATGAAAGGGATGGGCTTTCAGGATTCAAGTTACATCCACGAAATGTTGCTCAAAGTCTCTGCCGGAAGAGAAGAGGTGGTCGGTAAAATTCTTGAGTATGTGGACAATACCAATGTCCAGACTCTTGGATGGATCGGGGTGGCAACGCTTCTGTTCACCGTACTTTCCACTGTCGGGACAGTTGAAAAAGCATTCAATATTATTTGGAAAGTACGGCGCGGGCGGACTTTCTGGCGTAAGTTTACGGATTTTTTTTCGGTGATTTTCATTTGCCCGGTAGCGGTAATTGTTGCCACCAGTGTCAGTGTTTCCATTCAGAAACAGGCTGTGCTGCAACAGTTTGAAAGTATTTACGGTCTTTCAGAGCTTGAAGGTTTCTTTATAAATCTTGCCCCCCTGATTTTGATCTGGCTTTCTTTCACTTTCATCTACGCCTTCATGCCAAATACGAGAGTGAGAATCACCAGTGCTCTGGCGGGGGGTGTTGTTGCGGGAACTGTCTGGCAGATGGCTCAATGGGCTTATATCAACTGGCAGATCGGAGTGACCAAGTACAATGCTATCTACGGTAGCTTTGCGCAGTTGCCGCTTTTTCTGGTTTGGCTCTACGCCAGTTGGATTATCGTATTGCTGGGATCTGAGATCAGTTACGCAGTGCAGAATGTGATGCTCTACCGTCAGCAGAAATTCATGCCTGATGCCGGAGTGGAGGATATGCAGAAATTTTCGCTGTTGGCACTGAGTTTGATGACCAGACGCTTTGAGAGTTCCAAGCATCCTTATGAACTGGAAGAGCTTGCAGGAGAAGTGGGTGTTCCGGTTCGTTTTATCTCGCCGCTGATGGATAAATTTGTGGAGAGCGGAGTGCTAGTTAAAGGGGCTGAAGAAGCCGGTGAGGTTTATTCATTTGCTGTTTCCCCGCAAAATTTGACTATGTTGCAGGTCATGGGCATTCTTTCCGGCTCCGGTAAGGGAGCCAGTGCCGTGGTTGATAATCCGGGTATGCTTTTTGTCTCGAAGATGTTTGAAGATATTAAGTCCGTCATCCGTGAGAGCGGTTGCGATGTTTCCCTTTCCGAATGCGCACAGAATATGGAAAAGTTTTTAAATAAATTACCCCCCGCTCCCGAGGAAAGCTGAATATGAAATTTTCCGGTATCAATCTTCTGGATGAACTTGAACGTGTGGAATTTGAAGATATCCGCAGTGTCTTTAGTGAACGCAGTTTTAAAAAAGGTTCGATAATTTTTACCCCGGACAATGATGAGGATTTGGTCTTCATCGTTGCCAAGGGCAGGGTACGTATCTACCTCGCCTATGAATCCAAGGAATTTACTCTCGGTATTCTCGGTCCCGGTGATCTTTATTCTACCCATGCCGGATGTTTTGTGCAGGCCTACGAAGACGGCATGCTGCTGACCACTGATGTGCAGTCGGTTAAACGCTGTATGGCTGATATTCCGCTTTTTAACCGCACCATGGTCCGCGTGCTGGGTAAAATTTTGCAAAATTCTTTTTCTGTTATCGACGGGCTGGTCTTCAAAGATATTAATTCCCGTCTTTGCGCTTACCTGTATAAAGAAGCTGCCCAGTACGGCAAACCCGCTGCTGGCGGCATTGAGATTAATCTGAACTTGACCACCGAACAGCTCTCCACACTTCTCGGCGCAACCCGCCAGACCGTATCAACCCTGCTGAACAACCTTACCCGTGAGGGGGTTCTTACCCGCATTGACCGTTCCCGTTGGCTTGTTGCTGATCTTGAGCAATTAAAAGCCCTCGCTGAAAATTAATCTGTCGCTGATCGTTAAAATATGCGATTCTAAGAAACGTTTATTTTAGGTTTTTGGTAGCGAAGCTTATTAAAAGTTTCTCTGTCCGCCGAAGGCAAAATAAATAATCAAAACGCGAAGCGTACCACAAATCAAAAATATACTTCTTTTGTCGGCTATCCGACAAACAGATTATGTCAGACTTGTTAGGTTAGTTTAACAGGAATGGTTCGGGGGCGGTATTTGTATGCTCCCGGCAAAACAGGGAGGATATGTTAATGGCGAAAGAACCCCGTCCGGCTGAAGAACTGACTATTTGGGATGATGCCCGTGCAATGATTAACAAAGCACGTGCCGAGGGCATTGAAACTGTACACGAAAGGTTGCAAAAACAGACTCCGCACTGTAAATTCTGTGAGCTTGGAACAAGTTGCCGTATCTGTACCATGGGGCCGTGTAAGATCACCCCCAAAGCCCCGCGCGGCGTATGCGGTGCTGATGCGGATGTTGTTGTAGCGCGAAATTTCGGTCGTTTTGTGGCTGGCGGTTCTGCCGGACACTCCGACCACGGTCGTGACCTGATTGAGGTGCTGGAAGCAATTATTGAAGGTGAGACCAAAGATTACAAAATTACTGATGAGGAAAAGCTGCGCCGTATTTCCGCTGAGGTCGGTATTGAAACCGAAGGCCGCGATATTAAGGATATTGCCCGTGATGCAGTGGAATGTTTCTTCGGTGACTTCGGAAGTCGTAAAAAGCAGGTTTCTTTTCTTTCCCGTGTCCCGCAGAAGCGAAAGGACATCTGGGACAAGCTGGGCATGACCCCGCGCGGTATTGACCGTGAAATTGCCGAGATGATGCACCGTACCCACATGGGCTGTGATAACGATGCGCCTAATACTCTCATCCATGCGGCCCGAACTTCCCTTTCCGATGGCTGGGGCGGTTCCATGATCGGTACCGAGCTTTCCGATGTTATTTTCGGAACCCCGACCCCGTCCATGTCTACTGCCAACCTTGGTGTTATCAAGGAAGACAAGGTTAATATTCTCGTGCACGGACACAATCCCGTGGTTTCCGAGATGATTCTGGCAGCTTCCCGCGATCCTGAAATTGTTGCCGAGGCTGAAGCCGCCGGAGCGGCAGGCATCAACATCGCAGGTCTGTGCTGTACCGGTAACGAATTGCTTATGCGTAAGGGCATTCCCATGGCGGGGAACCACCTTATGACCGAGCTGGCGATCCTGACCGGGGCTGTTGAAGCTGTGGTTGTTGACTATCAGTGCATCATGCCCAGTCTGGTGCAGATTTCCGGCTGTTATCATACCAGATTCATCGATACCGCAGCTAAAGCCCGTTTTACCGGTGCTACTCATTTCGATATCCATCCGCATAATGCTTATGAGCAGGCTACTGAGATCGTACGGCTGGCAGTGAAAGCATACGCTGAGCGTGATGCATCCCGCGTAGACATTCCCTGCGAACCCGTTGAGATCATGACCGGATTCTCCAATGAAGCCGTCATTTCCGCTCTGGGCGGTTCTCTTGATCCGCTGGTGCAGGCCATTGCTGCCGGGGATATTCGCGGCGCGGTAGGTATTGTCGGTTGTAACAACCCCAAGTTCCAGCAGGACTCCATGAACGTGGGCCTTGCCAGGGAATTGATTAAGAAAGATATTCTTGTACTGGTTACCGGTTGTGTAACAACTGCCGCAGGTAAGGCCGGACTATTGGTTCCCGATGCCATTGAAATGGCTGGGCCGGGACTTAAGAAGGTTTGTGGTGCATTGGGTATTCCTCCGGTGCTCCATTACGGTTCCTGTGTTGATAATGCCCGCATCCTGCAACTTTGTGCCGCTCTTGCAGATGCACTTGATGTGGACATCAGTGATCTGCCTGTGGGCGCATCTTCTCCTGAGTGGTATTCTGAAAAAGCTGCTGCCATCGGCCTTTATGCTGTCGCCAGCGGTATTTATACCCACCTAGGTCATCCGCCGAATATTCTCGGTTCTGAAACAGTGACTAACATTGCTGTCTCCGGTCTCGAAGATCTGGTCGGTGCTTCCTTTGTCATTGAACCGGATCCGGTCAAAGCTGCTGAGTTGTTTGATGAAAGGATTAAGGCTAAGCGTAAGGGCCTCGGTCTGAGCGAGTAGGGGAATAGTATGAAGCTGGCATTTGCAGGGAAAGGCGGCGTAGGGAAGACTTCCATCACTTCATGGATGGCTGATTGGATGGCCCGCAGAGGACAGAATGTCTGGCTGATTGATGCTGATACGGCATTGTCTCTGGGGCAGGCTTCCGGACTTGATGCCGGAGCACTGCCTGATCCGGTCGCATCACGTACCGATCTTGTCCGGGAACGCATTCATGAGGAAGGTTTCCTTAATCTCAATCCAGATGTTGGTGATTTGCCTGAAGAATTGGCTGTTGAACTGCCTCTTTTCGAGGAGCCGTTTCCCGGTGTTGAGCCGGGAAAGAAAAGGCTGCTGGTAATGGGCGGTCTTTCCAATGCCGGAGGCGGTTGTGCCTGCGATGCCAATGCTTTGCTCAAGGCTTTGCTGGCTCATATTGTCATGGACAGTGATGATTGCGTGCTTGTTGATCTTGAGGCCGGTGTTGAACACCTCGGTCGCGGGACCGCTATGCATGTGGACGGGATAGTTGTGGTCAGCGAACCTTCCATGCGCAGTTTTCAGACTGCCTCGGAAGTAGGGCGCATGGCTTCGGAACTCGGCCTTGATAATCAGGTGTTGGTAATCAACCGCTATCTGGGCGGTGAGCCTCCTAAACTTGAGTATCTGCCTGAAAAACAGTTCACACTGCCGCAGCTACCGGGGTTGGTTGAGCGACAAATGTCTGACGGCAGTGTACTTAACCTTCCTGAGTCGGTTGAGATCGACGCAAAGATGGAAATGATAGCCAGCTCGTTACAGAAAATGGCCAAGACATAGAAAAGTGAATCCCTTCCATGAAATTTATGGAAGGGATTTTTTAGTTTGCGTTGGATTCAGAACGTCTGAAATCTCCGCCAATTTCATAATAAAGTGTCTTGGCAACTTCCAGCACTACGAAGGGAGCAGCCCGGAAGTTTGTCCACCATTTGTCCGGTATTTTCTGATAAGGCGTACCGACAACGATAATTTTGATGTTCTGGGGCAGGGTTTCCCTGAATACGATACCTGCGCGGCGGGTATGCATGGGGGAAGTCACCAGTATGATGGATTTGATTTGCGGTGTAAGTTTTGCTTTCAGTTTTTCCGCTTCATCAAGGGTGCTGATGTTGGCTTCACCGAAAAATTGGATTTTATCCGCAGGCACTCCTTTCTGCAGCAGCACATCGCGAAATAGTTCCCATTGATACGGGAAATTTATCCCCAAGTTACGCACTTCTTCAATTTCAGGATTTACCACGGGTTTGCTGGATAAAACCAGCGGAGCATAGCCTTGACTATAAAGGTCTGCGGCATATACCGGGCGGTAGTAGTGCCCTCCCAAAACCACAATGGCATCGGCTTTTTCAAGCTGGTCCTCGTGGTGAAGCAGGGCGGGAGCAAAGAAAAAGAGCACCGCCGCCGCCAGTATTCCGGCTACGGTCAGTGCTCCAATCAGCGTTAGTAACGATCTGATAACTTTCATTATTTAACTGGTGATTCGTAAACTGCTTCGTACTTTTTGCGTAGATCAGCGAATTTACCCTGTTCAATTGCTCCCCTTGCTTCCTCGGTAAGCTTGAGGAAGAAGCGCAGGTTGTGAATCGAGTTTAACTGGCTGGAGAGCAGTTCCTTGGCTGTGTACAGGTGACGCAGATAGGCTTTGCTGAAATTACGGCAGGTATAGCAGTCACAATTAGGATCCAGCGGTGAATCGTCCTCGCGGTACTGGGCCCGTTTGATGTTGACCTTGCCGAGGCTGGTGTACATGGTACCGTTACGGGCATTCCTTGTAGGCAGCACGCAGTCGAACATGTCTACGCCGTTGGCGATACCTTCGAGGATATCCAGCGGGGTTCCAACACCCATAAGATAACGGGGCTTCTCCTCCGGCAGTTTAGGACCGATATGCTGTAAAATATCGTACATGTCCGGGATAGGTTCACCAACGCTCAGACCGCCGATAGCGAATCCTTCAAAGGGGATTTCACGGAGCTGCTCGAGTGAAACTTCACGCAGGTCTTTGTGGAATCCGCCCTGTACAATACCGAACATGAGCTGGTCGCCGGAACCTATGGGATAGGCATCACGGCAGCGTTTGGCCCAGCGGGTGGTCATCTCAAGGGATTTGGCAGTGTAGTCGCGGTCGTGTCCGTAACCGACACATTCATCGAGAACCATCATAATGTCTGAACCGATGTTGTTCTGGATGGAGATGACTTTTTCCGGGGAAAAGAAATGTTTTGATCCGTCAATGTAAGAACGGAACTCCACGCCCTGTTCAGTGATTTTACGGATGGATTCAAGGCTGAAAACCTGAAATCCGCCGCTGTCGGTGAGGATGGGTTTATCCCAGTTTGCGAATTTATGCAGGCCGCCACGGCGCGCAATGAGTTCATCACCGGGGCGCAGATAGAGGTGGTAAGTGTTACCAAGGATAATCTGGGAGTTGATCTCTTTCAGATCACGCTGGGAAACAGCTTTAACAGCTCCCTGAGTACCAACAGGCATGTAGACCGGAGTCTGGATTTCACCATGGGCGGTTACAAGGGTGCCCCGGCGTGCATGGCCGTCGGTGGCATGGATGGTAAAAGTTCCTGGTTTCTTTTTTTCTTCACTCATTATTTTTTCTCAATTCCGTTTTGCGGACAGATATCGTTAAGTTCACAGATGTCGCATTTGGGGCTTCTGGCGGAGCAGATTTCGCGCCCGTAGAGGACCAGAACATGGTTGGCATCGCCCCAGTTCTCGCGTTTGAAAAGCGGCATCAGGTCTTTTTCAATTACATTTGGATTGGTGCTTTCGGTTAAGCCCATTCGAAATGAAAGCCGTTTCACGTGTGTATCAACGGCAACCCCTTCGTGAACACTCATGGCGTTGGAGAGCACGATGTTTGCGGTTTTGCGGGCAACTCCGGGTAGTTTGATCATATCTTTCATGGTCCGGGGCATTTCGCCGCCAAACTCATTTATGACCACTGCCGCTGCGCCTTTAAGGTTCTTGGCCTTGTTACGGAAAAGTCCGGTGGATCTGATCACGTCTTCGATTTCAGCTAAATCCGCTTCGTTCATTTCTTCCGGTCCGGGCCAGCGGCGGAAAAGATCCGGTGTAACCTTGTTGACCCGCACATCAGTGCACTGGGCCGCAAGAGCCGTAGCAACCATAAGTTCCCAAGCATTGGACCAGTCTAATTCCGGTTCGGGATCAGGATATCTTTTGATCAGTCGATCGTAGATTTCAGTTGCCCTTTGCAGTTTTTCTTTATCAGGTTTTTTCCTTTTCATAATGTATGCTGTGGGCTATCATTTCTTTTTGTAACTTACAATCATCTAACATGTCGCGGTTAGATTGCTGTTTTCAACAGCCTGATAAATGTTGCCGTTCATGTCAAATCATGTATCATTTAATACAAACTGAAGTGGAGGATTTGAAATGAAGACAGCATTGAGTTTGGTGGTTGCAGCTCTTTTTACTATTTCCGGTTTTGGATTGTCTGTTTCCGGCGCAGCAGACGGTTCGGGACTTGTGTTGGCTAAATGCGGCAGTTGTCATAGCATGAAACGTATCTGTCGCGGTCTGGGTAAAAAAGATCTCGCAGCATGGGAGAAAACCAACCGGCGCATGGCTGAGATGGGCATGACTATCACTGCTGACGAACTTGATGCTATCAGCAATTATCTTGCAAATGCCAAACCCGGTGCAGGTCCTGTTTGTGAGTAAAGATAACGTAATCCCATTAACGTTGGTCTACATTATTAAAGGTGATTGCGGCATTCGTAAAATAAATAAAGTTTTATTTTATGAAGAAATTAATTCTTAATTTTTACATAAGGGGACCACATGTCCATAATGTTGGTCTACATTACTTGTGGCGATGCAGAAGAAGCTCGTGAAATCGGCGGTGAGTTGCTTATGCGCAATCTTGCTGCTTGCGTGAATATTTTTGATAAAATGGAATCCATGTACTGGTGGGAGGGAAAGCTTGAGCGTTCAGATGAAGCCGTGCTCATTGCCAAAACCACGCCGGGGCTGGTGGAGAAACTGATCCAGACTGTGAAAAATATTCATACCTATGATTGTCCTGCCATTGTTGCTCTTGAATCAGAACAGGGTAATGATGAGTTTTTTGAATGGGTGAAAAGCCATACGAAATAATATGATAGGTAAATAATGCTCAGGCGGATAGGTTGGTCGTTTTTTGTGCTGATATTTATTCAGCTTTTTTCTGCCTCCGGTATGATCTATGCCGGAGAGTGGGGGCTTGAGGTTGTAACGACTGATTATCCGCCATACAGCTATTCTTTTGATGGAGAATTGACCGGCTATGCTACAAAGGTTGTCAGGGAGGCCCTTGAGCAGGCTGGGCAGGCTGAAAATATTACTGTTGCTCCTAATGC
>DDLU01000239.1 GCA_002340305.1 Desulfovibrio sp. UBA2564 | reverse complement strand
GGTTTTTTGTGTTTTGTTCGATGATCTAACATTATGAATAGAAAGTGCTGTGTGCTAACCTTGAACTTTGTACTACAGTGTATTATATTGTAATACAAATGGAGGCAGCAAAATGATAAGCAAAGAGACTAAAAGCGAAGTCGTCACAATTCGAATCACTTCCGAGACGAAAGAAAGGATGGAAAAATTAGCCCAAGCAACCAACAGGTCAAAAGCATTCCTGCTTGGAGAAGCTATTTCGAGTTACCTTGATGTCAATGAATGGCAAGTCAAAGCCATTCAAGAAGGCTTGGAAGAGGCTAGAAATCCCAATGCCAAATGGACTTCTCAGGAAGACTTAGAGGCAAAGTATGCCGAAGATTAAATGGCTGGAACGCGCTACTTACGACCTAGACTCCATATACGAATACATCAGGCAGGACGATCCCAAATCAGCCAAAAAAGTAGCTTCAGCCATATTAAAAAATGTAAGAACACTAGAGAAACATCCATACATCGGCCGAGCAGGCAGAGTTCCCGGAACACGAGAACTAATTGTACTTAAGGGTGCTTACTTAGTAGCTTATTGCTGTAATGATGAAATCGAAATTTTAAGGGTCTTGCGGCACAGTCAGGATTGGCAGGATATTGAATAAATTTCCAAATACGCCCTCCCTCGTTTGCTGATTCAGGCGGGGGAAGGCTTTGATTTTGTTTTATGGTCTTATGAAATTGATTTAAGCCGCAGCAGGACGGGCATCATATCCGCGACAGGCAAGCAAAATGTACCGAGGAATAGTCCGCTCACCGCTCTTATAATAAGCAACCATTCGTCTACTGATTCCTAAAGCCTTGGCTGCTGCATCAAGTGAAAAACCGTGCCCTTCCATCCATTCGGCAAAATCTTTCGGATGCATCGCCTGCTCTGTCTAGCATTTCAGACTTTCTTCTGCGAGGTTTCAAAACAGGCTTGGCTGGTTCGTATGCTTTAAGGCCTTGATCACCCGTCAATAACTCAACTGAATTACCCATCGTTGCATAATAGTCAGCAACATCTTTGATAGTAAAATCACCAATACTTAACGAAGAGCAATGCTCAGGCCAATCTTCTACAAGCTTCAAAAGCTGTGCAGTACTCCACAAAGAGCTCTGATCCGTAAAAGCCGCCCACGGTGATTTTTCATTTACCGCCTTTTCAATTACCGAGGACAAAGCCATAGCAAAATCATAACAGTTCCCAGTCTTAACCTGAGCAACATGGTTGCCGCATTCAATCAAAGTGGCCATAGGGAGGACAAAAAGCGTTCCGGATTTCTCTTCATCTGAAAATTTCTTCTCAACACGTGCGAAATCCCAATTATCATCTTTGGGGCCACATGTTGTTTTACCGGGTACTTTCAAAAAGACGCACAAAATCGAAGTATCAACAATAAGAACTTTCTGGGGCATTCTAATCTTCCCCATCAGTCAGAGCTTTTTGAATTTTGCCCTGCGTAACCAAATCACCAAGCGGACCACTTGCCATCAATTTAGGAAGCTTCTCAACATCTTCCAACAAAGTAATCTGACTGTTCCCGCTTGCATCCCGATGCACGACAGAAACAAAAGGAATCCCTTCGGGGCCGAGAGCATTGAGCAAGGCTGGATTATGCGTCACAGCTAAAACGTCTACCCCGCGTTCCGCCCCTAATTCTTTTAATCCTCTGAGGAGTAATTCAGCGCGTGAAGGATGCAGTCCATTATCCAGTTCTTCAATTGCAATCAAACTTCCCGGCTCCATCGTGAGGACCGCGACTAAAATTGCGATGAAACGCAGGGTGCCGTCGGACATACTGTTGGCATCTACGATGGTTCCGTCTTTATCGTCTCCCCATGCTTCTTTACAGTAAAGCTCTGCTTTAGTGGCTGTACGTCCGATTGCTTCTGCCCAGACTTCGATAATGTCGCCTTCGGGAAGTTTGGTTACAAATTTTTGGAGTTGTTTTTCAATTTCTTCTTTACCTTCATGATTAGCAAGAAATCCTGCAATATTTGAGCCATTGTATGCTAATTTTTCATTTAAAGTCGTAGAAACTCGCATACGCTCAGGCATTGGCTTAAAAGGAAATAAAGACAGCAATTCATTGAAGATAATATCAATGTTGTCAATATGATTTGAATAAACATTAAAATCTCCAATAGATAAATATCTAACATCTTGAGATGGAATTCCAAAAACTACTGACGAGTCAATTCCTTTTAAGTCTTCGAAATTGCTTATAGAAAAATTAACAAGAAAATTACTATTGTACTCACTAACAATATTTCGCAATGACTCTAATACAATTAGTGCTTTATTTTTTCCGACAGCAACAGAAATAAAATACTCATAGACTTTACGATTTATTGAAAATTCAAGTCTGATGCTGAATTTCTCTGCTCCATGACGAGTTGCTCCATCCCGTCCTCCTCTCAATGGCGGGAATTCCCCACCGCCAGCCAAAGCAGCATCAACCCCAACGCCGGAAGCAATACGCCGAATAAACTCCAGCGCATCCAAAACATTGGACTTGCCGCTTGAGTTGGCACCAATCAAGACTGTGAGAGGATCAATATAAAGAGTTGCATCTGCAAAACTCTTCCAATTTATGATCTGAATCTTCGTTATCATTTTTTAACCTGAATAATTTGGGTCGGTGGCTGAATTTAACTTTAGCACTAAACTAGGACTCATCTACAATGAATACATAACGATTACAACCATTCCTCACCCCCCAACAACAGCCTCCACCCCGGCAACAATATCTAGCAACTCACCGGTAATCGAACCCTGCCTGGATGAACGATACTCTGACTCTAGGACCTCGACATGCTCGATGATGTTTTTCTCGGCCACCTGCATAGCGGCAAGGCGGGAACTATTCTCTGCGGCTAAAGATTGAACAATTCCACCGTATACGGAGATATATAGATATTCCCTGAATAAACTCGAGAATAAATCTTGAACCGGAACATTGGTCATGGGCAGGGATTTTCCATCCCACTGCGTACTTCCGCTGCGCTCATGGAGTGGTAAAATATGTCGGGCCGCAACCTTATCTCCGTCGCTGATGTGCAGATTGTTTACAATGGTGAAATGATTCATCCCGCGCTTGTTTCGCCACTCTTCCAAGTTCTGCTCGATGTCATCAACAACGGTGTCCACCCCGCGCAGACTGCCCGGAACCCGAAAATTCAAATCCACCTCGACACCGGAATCTTCCAGCGCACCGCGCACTCGTTCCCCACAGGTCCAGCAGATTACCTTTTGCCCTGCGTCCTC
>DDLU01000136.1 GCA_002340305.1 Desulfovibrio sp. UBA2564 | reverse complement strand
TACTAAAACGTTTTGGGATTCTTAAACCCTTTTTGAAAAGGGTTTGAGGCCCCCGGCAGGGCCGCCGGAGGCATCATTAATATAAATACTGTCCCATCAAAATTTATAAGGCGGGACTTTGATATTCTCTAGGAGGAAAAAATGGCCGGACATAGTAAATGGGCTAACATCCAGCACAGAAAAGGTAGACAGGACGCCAAGCGCGGTAAGATTTTCACCAAAATGGCTAAGGACATCATCCTTGCAGCCAAGGGCGGAGGCGATCCGGCAATGAACCCCTCCCTGCGTCTCGCTATTTCCAAGGCGAAGGGTGTGAACATGCCCAACGACAAGATTGATACAGCTATCAAAAAAGGTACCGGCGAACTGGCTGGTGGTGATATTTCTGAGGTCATGTACGAAGGTTACGGTCCCGGCGGTGTTGCAGTTCTTATCGAAGCTGCTACCGACAACAAGAACCGTACTGTTGCTGAAGTACGTCACGCATTGGGTAAAGGCGGCGGTTCCATGGGTGAAGCCGGGTGTGTTGCCTGGATGTTCGATAAAAAAGGCGTAATGGTATTCGATGCTGAAAAATACACCGAAGACCAGCTGCTGGAAATCGGTCTCGAAGGTGGTGCCGAGGACGTAATCGCTGAAGACGGTTCCCTCGAAGTTCACTGCATGCCCGAAGATTTTACTGAAGTTCAGAAGGCTTTCGAAGCAGCTGAGTGCGAAGCAAAAAGCTCCGATCTCGCTTTCGTGCCCAAGAACCTCGTAGAAGTTGACGTTCCCACCGCTAAAAAGCTCATGAATCTCATGGAAAAACTGGAAGACAACGACGATGTACAGAACGTACATGTTAACGCTGACTTCCCCGATGAGCTCATGGCGGAAATGGAAGACTAAATGGGTGGATCAGGTGTTGTAGTTATCGGCATTGACCCCGGAACACGCGTTACCGGTTACGGTATCGTCAGAGAACTTTCCGGGCAGGTATCCCTTGTAGACGCCGGGACAATCCGGACCAATACCAAAAAGCCCATGTGCTCGCGGCTGGGGGAGATTTATTCCCGCATCGCCGAGCTTATAAAAGACCATTCACCGGATGAGGCGGCAATCGAAAATGCGTTTGTCGCCTCTAATCCGGCTTCGGCCCTCAAGCTGGGACAGGCCCGTGGTGCTGCCATGGCTGCTTGTGCTGTGTCCGGACTTGTGGTTTCCGGGTATGAACCCACCAAGGTAAAAAGCAACCTTGTGGGCAGTGGAAGGGCTGATAAAGCGCAGGTCGCTTTTATGGTGGAGCGCATCCTTGGAGTGAAAAACACCAAGTGGGCCAACGACACCACCGATGCGCTGGGCATTGCGATCTGCCATCTCAATGAACGAAGATTCGCGAAGGTAGCTGGAAGATGATCGCCTATATTCATGGTAAGCTTTTAGAAGCCACTGACAAGTCCTGCATCATCCTTACTCCCGGCGGAGTTGGGTATGAACTTTTCCTGACCATCAGTGCTATTTCCACCCTGCCGGAATCCGGTTCGGATGTGACTTTCTACGTTCATTCCGTGATCCGTGAAGACGCTTTTGATCTTTACGGTTTTCCCTGCTTCGATGACCGCGAAGTTTTCCGCACCCTGATTTCTGTTGACCGTCTCGGTCCCAAAAAAGCACTGGCGATCCTTTCCCAGTTCGGGCCTAAGGATTTGCAGGATCTCGTTTTCCGCGAAGACACCAAGACCCTGTCCATCGTTCCCGGTATCGGTCCCAAGTCCGCGCGCCAGATTCTCTGGTCCCTCAAGGACAAAATGGAAAATCTTAAATCGGCAACTGTGCGTAGCGGTGCCTGTCCGGTTGAAGGCGATCGCAGTGAATTCATCGATGCCCTTTCCGGTCTGCGTAATTTCGGCTACGGGGATGATGAGGTCCGCGATATTCTCAAGAATATTTTTGAGGAAGAGCCCGATCTTGATGCTGGTGGAGCTATCCGTTTAGCTTTGAAAAAAATTTCCCAGAACAAGTAATTTTTCAGCAGGCAGTACCGGAATATGATGGAAAGTAACGGTTCAGACGATCACATCAGACCGCAACGACTGGGCGATTTTATCGGTCAGGATGATCTGCGCGACAACCTTGATGTATTCATTCAGGCTGCGCGCGGACGCGGCAATGCCATGGACCATGCCCTTTTTTACGGCAACCCCGGTCTGGGTAAGACTACCCTTGCGCGGATCATCGCATCCGAACTGGGGGTTAACCTTGTTTCCACTTCCGGCCCGGTTCTGGAACGAAGCGGAGATCTTGCCGCTATCCTGACCAACCTGTCCCGTAATGACATTCTTTTCATCGATGAAATTCACCGTGTGCCTGCCAACGTAGAGGAAGTACTCTATCCGGCTATGGAGGATTTCAACCTAGACCTGATCATCGGGCAGGGACCAGCCGCCCGTACCGTGAAGATCGACCTTGAACCGTTTACTCTCGTGGGAGCAACAACCCGTCTGGGGTTGCTGACTTCCCCGCTGCGTGACCGCTTCGGTTGCATCTTCCGTCTTGAATTTTACTCCCCGGAAGAGTTGGCCCGTATCGTTACCCGTGCTGCAAGAATTTTTGACCTCAAGGTTACAGAGGGAGGTGCGCTGGTTATCGGTAAGCGTTCACGGGGAACACCGCGTATCGCCAACCGCTTGCTGCGCCGTGTGCGTGATTTCGCCACTGTGCACGGCGATGGGGTGGTAACTGAAGAGCTGGCTGACATGGCTCTCAACAAGCTTGATGTTGACCCGCTAGGCCTCGATTACATGGACCGCAAAATCCTGACGATTCTCATTGATCAGTTTGGCGGCGGACCTGTAGGGGTAAAGACCATCGCTGTGGCCTGTTCCGAGGAAGTGCGCACTATTGAAGAAATTTACGAACCTTATCTTATTCAGTGCGGTTTCATGAAGCGAACACCGCGCGGTCGTGTTGCTACCGCACGTGCTTACCAGCATCTCCAGAGGGTTGCGTCCAGCAGAGAGACTGGGGGGCAGGGGAGCTTGTTCTAAGGTTTTTGAGCTTAAATTTATAGTTAAAAAGCAAAGTCCGTCCGGGCTTTGCCTTTTTTTTGCGGGGAGAAAATGTCCATACGATTAAAATTAATCATGGCGGTAACGGCTATTCTTGTCGGTGCTTTTGTTCTTATCAGCCTCTTTAATTATAATGTTTCCCGTAAAAATATCCATGACGAGATAGTATATTCCGCTCTACCGCTGACCCGTGACAATATTTATTCTGAAATTCAGGCCGGGATTATGCGTCCTATTTTTGTGTCGTCGCTGATGGCAAACGATACTTTTCTTCAGGATTGGACAGCCTTTGGTGAAAAAGACCCAGACGCTATTCAGCGTTACTTGAGTGAAATTCAGGATGAATACGGGTTCTTCAGCTCCTTTTTTGTTTCTGTAAGTACTAGAAATTATTATTATCAGGGCGGGATTTTGAAGAAGGTGTCAGAACGCGACAGGCATGATGACTGGTATTATGACTTTATCAATTCTTCTGAAAAATACGACCTTATTGTTGATACGAACGAGGCTGCCAGCAATATCTTGACGATTTTTATTAACCATCGAGTTCAGGATCATGCCGGCAAATTTTTAGGAGTTACTGGAGTCGGACTCAAGATGGATAAGGTATCCAAGCTTCTGGATAGCTTTTCAAAAAAGTATTCCAAACAGATTTATCTGGTTGATTTGTCAGGCATAGTTCAGGCCCATAGCGATGTAGATTTGGCCGGAAAGACAAACATAAAGAATATGCCGGGTTTGAAAGATGTCTCTGATAGATTGCTTCGTTCCAGCAGCACCCCCGCAATGTTTGAGTTCTCTGTAGACGGGGTAAAGGAGTATCTGACTACCCGTTATATCCCTGAATTTGAGTGGATACTTGTGGTTCAGCAGAGCGAGCAGGCGGCCCTTGGCGCGGCACGCGATAACTTATCCAGAACCCTTATGGTCGGTGGCGGGGCAACTTTATTGATTTTGTCCCTGAGCATTATGACCATCAACCACTTCCAAATTCGTCTGGAAAAGCAGGCCGGAACCGATGCATTAACCGGGGTAGCCAACCGCCGTTTATTCGAGCAGCGTTTTGAATGTGCAATGAATGACCATCGCCGGAGCGGGAAACAATTCTCACTTATCCTGCTCGATATTGACGATTTTAAGCGTATTAACGACCTTTGCGGGCACCTTAAAGGTGACACCATCATCAAGGATATTTCTGCTGCCATCAGTTCCGCAGTCCGCGATGCCGACTTCTGCGCCCGCTGGGGAGGCGATGAATTTATCATCCTCGTTGACGGGAAAGTGGATATTGCTATGAACGTGGCAGAAAGAATTCGTTCCTTTGTTTACAACAGCTACAAGTGCAGCACCGCTTCCCCGGAAGCTGAAGAGATCAAAATCACTGTCAGTTGCGGGGTGTCCGAATTCCAAGACGGTGATTCCCTTGATTCACTAGCCCTGCGTGCTGATAAGGCCATGTATGAGTCTAAGATTCGGGGTAAGGATCAGGTTGTCGGGGGGTAAGGGTATTTTGCATTGGATTTCCACAAGTTAATTACTACTTCATATTTATATAAAATAATTT
>DDLU01000302.1 GCA_002340305.1 Desulfovibrio sp. UBA2564 | reverse complement strand
TGAATAGAAAGTATAAATGGCCCTTAATTTAAAAAAATAATAAAATTTAGAATTAAATTTGATAAATAACGTTTTTGTGGAACTTAAATTTTGATAAAACCGCTTTATCGATAATTTTATGCTTTTAGAAAATGGATTTAACTGGTTAATTCTCTGTTTGCTTGGTTCTGTGTTTATAATTTACTGTTATTTTGATGTTTTGTCCTTTGCTGTTATGCGGTGGCATGCAAATTGATTAGTCCACAGAATCTAATGAAAACAAAAATGATAAAGGGGTAATACTAATGTTCGAAGCACCATATTTACTTTTTCTCGGTGATGCACCTGATGCTCTGGCAGCCAAAATGGCTCAGGGCATTTACGATTGGAGACCCGAAGCTGTTGCCGGACAGTTTCGGATGGAAGAGTGTGGAGACGATCTCGGTATTAAGGATCTTTCTATTAAAGAAGCAGTGGAGGCCGGAGCAAAGACCTTGGTTATTGGCGTTGTGAACCGTGGCGGCGTTATCTCCGACAATTGGAAATCGATTCTGGTTGAAGCTCTTGAGGCAGGTATGGATATCGCTTCCGGTCTGCATACCTTGCTTTGCGATCAGCCCGAGCTTGTAGAAGCAGCAGAGAAGAACGGACGTACCCTGCATGACGTGCGTATTCCTACTGTAAAATATCCCATTGCAAATGGTAAAAAACGTAGCGGTAAACGTTGTCTTGCTGTTGGTACTGACTGCTCTGTGGGGAAAATGTACACCACTCTTGCCATGGACCGTGAAATGAAAAAGCAGGGCCGTAAATCAACTTTTCGTGCCACCGGACAAACCGGTATCCTCATTGAAGGCAACGGTGTTCCGCTTGATGCTGTCATTGCAGATTTCATGGCTGGTTCTATTGAATATATCACTCCCGAGAACGATGCCGACCACTGGGATTTCATTGAAGGGCAGGGCAGCTTATTTCATGCTTCCTATTCAGGTGTGACCATGGCCCTGATTCATGGTGGACAGCCTGATGCACTGATCCTTTGCCACGAACCCACCCGCGAGACCATGCGCGGCCTTCCTGATTACACCCTGCCTTCTCTTGAAGAATTGCGTGAGATGGTTCTGCCTATTGCCAAGGTTGTTAACCCTGAGTGTAAGGCTGTGGCGTGCTCCATTAACACCCAGCACATGTCCGAAGACGAAGCTCTCACTTATCTTGCAGGAGTTGAAAAACAGATGGGCATCCCTGCGGTTGATCCCTTCCGGCAGGGTGCTGAGCGTCTGGTCGAGGCTTTGGGCTAATGAAGATCTCGGTATCAAAAGACGTTTTTCCGCTGGCGCAGGTTTTTACTATTGCCCGTGGGTCACGGACCGAGGCGGTTGTGCTCCGGGTTGTGATTGAGGAAGACGGTTTTACCGGACATGGGGAATGTGTTCCCTATGCCCGGTACAATGAAACCGTGGAATCAGTCACCGCCCAGATAGAAGGCTTGCCGACTCCGCTAACCCGTGAAGAATTGCAGCCTGCTTTACCTGCCGGAGCTGCGCGTAATGCTATTGACTGTGCCCTTTGGGATCTGGAAGCTAAGAAGGCGGGAGTTCCGGCTTGGAAGCTGGCAGGAATAGGTGAGCCTACCCCGGAGGTTACAGCTTATACTTTATCTCTTGATACTCCTGAAAAGATGCAGGCTCAGGCTGCCGGGAATGCAGGCCGTCCTTTACTTAAAACAAAGCTTGGTGGTGGAATCGAAGATATTGCGCGTATTGAAGCTGTGCGCAAAGGAGCTCCTGAAGCCCGCATAATCGTAGATGCCAATGAGGGCTGGACAGCTGCGATTTATCGCGAACTGGCTCCCGTTCTGGTTCGTCTGGGAGTGGAGATGGTTGAGCAGCCTTTTCCTGCCGCAGATGATGACGCGTTGCTTGAAATCGAAAGGGTATTGCCTGTTTGTGCTGATGAATCCTGCCATGACCGTGAATCTTTGCCTGCGCTCAAGGGCAAATACGACATGATAAATATTAAGCTGGACAAAACCGGCGGTTTGACCGAAGCCTTAAAGCTTCGCGATGCGGCGTTGGCTGAAGGTTATAAAGTGATGGTCGGTTGTATGGTAGGTTCTTCGCTTGCCATGGCCCCGGCTGTGCTGGTTGCCAGTGGTGCTGCTGTCGTAGACCTTGACGGCCCCTTGCTTTTATCCGAAGACAGGGAACATTCTTTGGAATACGATGATAAATTTGTCTTTCCCCCGCAAAGTGTTT
The DNA here is from genome assembly GCA_002340305.1 of Desulfovibrio sp. UBA2564. Taxonomy (GTDB): domain Bacteria; phylum Desulfobacterota; class Desulfovibrionia; order Desulfovibrionales; family Desulfovibrionaceae; genus Maridesulfovibrio. The sequence goes on along the minus strand of DDLU01000302.1, from coordinate 1,887 downwards.
TGTGGGGTTAATAGTTAATTTTCATATTGGAATAAGTGAATAAAATGAGTCGTACAGTATATGTAAATGGCGCATATGTGCCTGAAGAAGAGGCAAAGGTTTCTGTTTTTGACCGTGGTTTTCTGTTTGCAGACGGTATTTATGAAGTTACCGCAGTTTTAGACGGCAAAATCTGTGAGTGGGAAGGCCACGTTGCGCGTCTTGAGCGTTCTCTTGGTGAAATCGGTATGAAAATGCCTATGAGCGTTTCCGGGCTTCTTGAAGTCCACCGTGAAATGGTTAAGCGTAACAATCTTGAAGAAGGCGCAATTTACTTGCAGGTTACCCGCGGTGCGACTGATCGTGATTTCCTTATGCCCGAAGGTCTTGAGCAGACCGTGATCCTCTTTACCCAGGCAAAGAAACTGACCGGTGAAAAAACCGGCCTGCGTGTGGTTTCGGTTCCTGATATCCGTTGGGGCCGTCGTGACATTAAGACTGTTCAGCTTCTTGCTGCTTCTTTGATGAAAACTGAAGCCAAGAAACAGGGCAAAGATGATTGCTGGATGGTTGAGGAAGGTTTTGTTACCGAAGGTTCCTCAAACAACACTTACATCATCACCAAAGAAGGAAAGATTATTACCCGTAATCTTACCAACTCCATCCTTCCCGGCATTACCCGTAAATCTGTCCTGCGTCTTGTAAAAGAACTGGATATGGAAATTGAAGAACGTCCTTTTACCATTGAAGAAGCACAAAACGCCGCAGAAGCCTTCATGACTGCTGCAACTTCCTTTGTTACCCCGGTAATTGAGGTTGACGGTGTTGGGCTTGGTGGCGGTACTCCCGGTCCTGTAACCAAACGTCTTATTGAAGTTTATATTGAGGAGAGCCGTAAAGCTTCCTGTTAGAAATATTCGATAGACTTAGGGCTGTCTACGTTCCTGAACAGACAACAGTCTGTGTTTATCGATTGAATAGCGGTCCGTTTCTTTTGAAGCGGACCGCCTGTTATTTTGGGGAATACCCGTATTTTAAACGGCAGATGGGGTGTAAAGTTTGGGTGGCATATGCTGCACCCGAACGGATGGCTAGAGTAATGCATATAGAATTGTCCTTTCAACTAAGTTAAGACCAATTTTGTTGCATTTGTGGCTGTATTCGTATTGTTTGCTCTGCTAATCAATTATTCGTGCTGCTGCCAGTGCGCATTTTTCTCCGTCCATTGCTGCGGAAATGATACCGCCTGCATAGCCTGCACCTTCACCGCAGGGAAACAGTCCTTTAATCTGTATATGTTCAAGAGTTTCACGGTCACGCGGAATGCGAACCGGAGAGCTGGTGCGGGATTCAACAGCCAGCACTTTGGCTTCATTTGAATCAAATCCCTTGAATCTTTTTCCGAGAGATTTAAGCCCGTTACGTAGTGCTTCGGCTTGAATTAAGGGTAGAAGTTCGTGCACGGGTGCAGAATATGCGCCGGGGATGTATGATGTTTTGGGGATAGAGTTAGATATGCGCCCGTCAATGAAGTCGTGCACACGCTGCGCAGGTGCCCGCTGGGTCATGCCGTCTCCTGCGGTGAACATCTGTCTCTCGGCAGAGGCCTGATATTCCAGAGCGCAGAACGGGTTGCCGGGATTTTCCAGATCTTCCAGTTTTACTTCTGCCACCAGTCCGGCATTAGCAAAAGGGGCATTACGGGCAGCAAGGCTCATACCATTCAAAACCAGTTCTCCCGGAGCAGTTGATGCGGGAACAATGTAGCCGCCCGGACACATGCAAAAGGAAAAAATACCACGCCCCATGGCCTGTGTGGAGATGCGGTAGCTGGCAGCCGGTAGATTTTCATGGCGGGGAGATTGATGGTAGAAAATTTTATCGATCAAAGGCTGGGGGTGTTCAATA
>DDLU01000180.1 GCA_002340305.1 Desulfovibrio sp. UBA2564 | reverse complement strand
ACCCTGGAGGCAGAACGGACAACGTCCAATACCCGCCGATCGGTTTCCTACTTTCTGGAGGAGCGGAAATCAGCATTGAAACTGCTGGTGGAATTGCATGATTTCCGCTCTTTCGGTGATCGGGAAAAGCTTTCCCAGATGCTTGAGTCATTGAAGAACAGTTTTGGCGGATTTGTTGACCTTGGGGTTATCGATAAGAACGGCCGGCAGGTTTCGTATGTGGGCCCGTACAATCTTGAGGGGCGTGAATACGCCGGACAGGACTGGTTTAAGCAGACTGTAGAGCAGGGCATTTACATCAGCGAGGTTTTCCTTGGATTCCGTGACAGCCCGCACCTCGTTATTGCTGTAAAGCACATGCTTGATGAAAAGACTAACCGTTTTAAGATTCTGCGTGCCACTCTGGATACCACGCAGTTTAACGGAATTCTTTCTTCTCTTGATCTTTCAATTGGCGAAGACGCTTTCCTTGTAAACCGGGAAGGGGTGTTGCAGACACCTTCCAAATGGAATGGGAATATTTTTTCCAAGGTCGGATTTGAACTGCCGGAAAAATCTTTCCGAACCAAAGTTGAACAAATTTCTTATCGCAAGGGCCCTCCGGCGATGGTCGGCTATGCCTACCTGAAAAACACTCCCTTCGTGCTCCTCTACGTAAAGACCGAGGCAGAGTACATGGGGGGCTGGCAGAGCTCTCGCGATACGGTGACATGGTTCACTGTTATTAGTATTGCCGTCGTTATTCTGGTCATGTGGGCAGTGGCTTCCTATCTGGTCGAGCGTATTTTTATTGCCGACATGACCCGCTCCAAAGCTTTGCAGCAGATGGAGCATCATAACCGTATGGCCTCTATCGGTCGTCTGGCTGCCGGGGTTGCCCACGAGATCAACAACCCCTTGGCTATTATCAATGAGAAGGCCGGGTTGCTCAAGGACCTGTTCACATTCAGCAAGGCCTACGATGCCGATGAAAGGGTGCTTGGCCTTGTGGATTCAGTTATCGGTTCCGTTGAGCGGTGCGGGCGTATTACCAAACGGTTGCTTGGTTTCTCACGCCAGACTGATATGGAATTTCGTCCGGTCTATCCGCGCAAGGTTATTGATACCGTCCTGAGTTTTCTGGATAAGGAAGCCGAGTATCGCAGTATCGATGTCAGCGTGGATATTGATGAAAATATTTATGAAGTGGTCACTGACCGGGGCAAGCTGGAGCAGGTCCTGCTGAACCTGATCAACAATGCCTTTCAGGCTATGAAAGACGGTGGCACCCTGCATATCAGGGTCAAAAAGGATGAGGGTGAGGTACTCTTTTCAGTTGAGGATAATGGATGCGGTATACCCGAATCAGACCTGAAAAGAATTTTTGAACCGTTTTATTCAACTAAGAAACAATCAGGCGGAACTGGACTGGGATTGTCTATTACTTACGGATTGGTGCAGGACCTTGGTGGGGAGATGAAGGTTCGCAGCCAACTGGGCAAAGGTACTGAGTTCAGCTTTAGGCTGCCTGTTGTTCCCGATATGAATGGGGAGAGTTAGTCGATGAAGATTTTGTTGGTGGACGATGAGTCCGAGTTGGTTTCAGCTCTTGCGGAAAGGCTTTCCTTTCGGGGTTTTGATGCCGATTGGGTTTGCTCAGGGGCAGAAGCCATAGACAAGGTAAAAGAGAATGAATACGACCTTGCAGTTCTGGATGTAAAAATGCCCCGTATGAGCGGGCTGGAGCTGCGGGCCGAGTTGAACAAGATACGTTCGGGTCTGAAATATATTTTTCTTTCCGGGCATGGCTCGGAAGAAGACTACACGGTGGGAGCAGCAGAGGCAGAGTGCTATCTGGTTAAACCCGTCAAGATTGAAGAGCTGGTGGATAAAATTAATTTGGCTCTCGGATCAAAATAAATATCCATAAGGAGTTTCGCATGGGAGCAACAGCACTGCAAAAAGATCGTGACGGCCTCTGCTTTTTCGGGCAGATCAGCGCGGCAATTTCCCATGACCTAAAAAATGTCTTGGCAATCATCAATGAAGATGCCGGCCTGTTGCAGGATTTTTCACTCATGGCTGCACAAGGCATGGAACTTGATCCCCAGCGTCTAATCAAGCTGGCGGAAAAGGTTCAGGGACAGGTCAAAAGGGGAGACGGTATCATTAAAAACATGAACCGTTTTGCTCATAGCGTGGACCTTCCTGTATGCGATGTTGATTTCCGCGAACTCACGGAACTGGTTATTTCCCTGCTGACCCGCATGGCTTCCCGCAAGTGTGTCACAGTAACGTTTAAGGAAGGGGAACAGGTTCACGGCAAAGGTGATCCTTTTACCATCCAGATGCTCATGGCAAAGGGACTTGAGTACGCCATGGACAGTGCAGGCAGGGATGGAGAACTCGGCATCGAGGTAAGCTCCGCAGATAGCGTGAATGCTGTCACAATTTCAGGATTGGGTGAAACATTGCCTGACGAACAGCTGGCCGAGCTTGAATCAATTGCCGTTAAAGCGGGTTCTGAATCCGCATATGTCCCGCAGGACAATATATTAATTTTTAAATTTTAATTACTTTAAACTGCATCGTGCAGGTGGAGAGAAAAGATGGCAGAAAAAGTACTTCTGGTCGATGATGAAAAAGAATTTGTTGAAGGTCTTGCAGAGCGCATGGAGCTTCGCGGCATGAACGTAACCGCGTGCACCAACCCTCAGGAAGCCCTTGATAAGGTTGACGCTGAAGGGTTTGACGCAATTGTGCTTGACCTCCAGATGCCCGGAATCGACGGCATTGAGGCCCTTAAACACATCAAAAAAGCACGTCCTGAAATGCAGGTTATCCTGCTCAGCGGTCACGCAACCGTTGAAAAGGGCATCGAAGCTATGAAGCTCGGCGCGATGGATTTTGTTGAAAAACCTGCCGATATCAACGTGCTTACTGACAAAATAAAAAAGGCACAGGCCAAGAAAATGATCCTCGTTGAAGAAAAGACCGAGGAAAAAGTTAAGGACATCCTCAGCCACAAGGGTTGGTAGGGAAAACCTGATTACAGTTTGCAGTAAAAATCCCCGCGCTAGGTTGAGTGCGGGGATTTTGTTTTTTCTAAAATGCCTGCTGCAACCAGGCACGAAACACAGGGTCAACAATCCCCCAGTGTCCGTTTTCTTTTTTTTCGATCAAATCCTGTTCGCTGAGAAATTTGCGTGCGGACTGGACCCCGCCGAGGCTCAGGTTGTGGCTTTGCAGGAAGCTGTTTGAAGTCAGTGGAGCTTCTCCTTCTGTTGCTATGGCGCGGAGGAGTTTTAGCTGTCCGGTGCTGATTCCCTGAATGATGCCCTGATAGCCGTAACGTTCATTTTCAAGCATGGTTTCGTATGCTTTGGCAACGTCAGTGCCCATGCATTCTGTGTCACAAATTTCGAATGTGCGATAGGCCAGTGCTTGCAGGTAGTAGGGATATTGCTCCACCTTCAGGGCTATCTCGCCAGCCACTTCGGCAGAACATTTTTTCCCGGCCTGCGCGAATTGACTCGAGATAAATTCCACGCACTCCTCATGGGGCAGAGTTGCAAGCTCCATCATGATTGCGCTTTGATAGAACGGTCTGCCCCGGTTATTAAAGATATCGAGCAACACCCGGCGGCGGCTGCCGAGAAAA
>DDLU01000266.1 GCA_002340305.1 Desulfovibrio sp. UBA2564 | reverse complement strand
AGCTGCAAAGATTGATTGAAGAATTGAGAAATACTTGATTGAGTATAAGGTATCTTAAAAATAAGACACAGAGGCCGCATTCGTAAATCGTTTGCGGTCTTTATCTTTCCACAAAATTTAATTATTTCCAGCCTTCACTACATGGACCGCAAAGAGCGGAGCAAAGTGACTTTACCATAGGATCGAAGCCGCCTTTGCGGACTTGGCCTGTCAGTTTGTTTGTGCAGGTGTATTCCAACTCATATTCGCAAACCCAGTCGGAAAGGACATCTCCATTTACATCCGTACATTTAATTTCGGCTGCACCGAAATTGACTTTTTCATCGATGCAGGCGGGACCTTTGTGACATTTGTATATTGTTACATCCGCTGATGCTGTAGGGCATATGAGTAGTGTCAGGGCAAATATTATGTAAAGAAGCACGGGCATTTTGATGGACTTCATGTTTGCTCCAATTTTTTGTAGATTCGTTGTAAATTAAATTCGTATAATATTAGCCCTTTCTTGTCATTGCGCAAAGTGCTAAAAGTCCGGTGTTAGCGATTAATAATTTAATGGAGGAACTATGCAGAATCCTTTTAAGTTTTATATCTATAAAGATGCGGCCTATATCTACGACACCAACCAGAAACTTATCTTTAAGATGGGTGTTGAAGAAAGTGCTGATGTAGACGTGGAATTTGAAAAAGTGATTATCGAAAACGGTGAAGAAGTGGATAAAGAAAAAGCTTGGGAAGTTAGCGGACTGGACAAGCTTAATCCTGTTTAAAACTTAAGAAAGGGGGCTGTCATCATCCCGCATGACAGCCTGAAAAGCGCGAGCGCATTCCGGGCAAAGTTCATCTACTGATTTTTCTTTGATAAATTGCATTGTTGATTCATGACTGAAAGCTTTTTTATAAGGGCGGTCAGTTGTAAGGGCATCATATACGTCTGCAATGGAAATAATCTTTGCCCATAGTGGGATTTCATTACCTGAGAGGCCGTGCGGGTAGCCGCTGCCATTCATCTTCTCGTGATGATGCAGTACTGCGGGGATTATGTCCTCCATACTTGGGATTGGACAAAGAATGTCCGCTCCAAGCACAGGATGTTCCTTAATTTTGGCGAATTCTTCATTATCCAACGGTCCATTTTTCAGCAGAATATCATCACGAATACCAATTTTTCCAAGATCGTGCAGTTTTGCCGCAAATTCAATCCTTTCCTGATCAAATTCACTCAGGGACATCTTTTCGGCAATTTTGACTGATAAGTTTGAAACTGTATCCGAATGACCCCGGGTGTACGAGTCTCTGGCTTCCAGAGCCTGAATGAGGCTGGTTATGCTGCCCATGAGCAGGGTGCGTTCTTTTTTGAAAATCTCACGCTGTTGCAGGATTATCTGAAAATGGTCGCTGAGCAGTTTTTCGGCGGTGATAACCAACTGGTCAATATTGAACGGTTTAACCAGAAAGGCGGAAGCACCTTTGTGCAGCAGTTCGCGCATGGTTCGGCGATCTGAACCGGAACTCATGATAACAAACGGCACATGGGAAAGACTGGGGTGATTTTGAACCTTTTCACAGAACTTGATACCGTCCATTATGGGCATGGTAACGTCTGAAAGGATTAGGTGGGGGACAATTTCGCTGGCGATTTTAAATGCTTCATATCCGTTACTTGCGGTGATAACTTTGAATCCGGCTGCTGTTAAGCCCGATTCAACTACACTTAAAATGTATTTGGAGTCGTCAACAACCAGAACCAGCTTGTCCAGAAGAAGTTTGGCTCGATCTAAAATTTCTTTGATGTAAGGGACCAACTCTTGTCTGGCCCTACTCTTTGTAATATAAGCTGCAGCACCGACTTCAAAGCCCTTTTCGATTTCCTCGTGTTTGTCGTTGCTTGATAGTATGATTACCGGAGTGGATTGTGTGTCCGGGTTGTTTTTTATTTCTGTACAGAGTTGATACCCATCAATTCCCGGCATGGTAACATCTGTAATTACCAGATCAAAATGTTTTCGGCGTGTGCAGGCCAAGCCTTGGTTGGCGTTTACGGCTTCGGTTACATCAATGGAATGCTTTTTCAGTTCCGCGCTAATAATAGTACGGATTGTTTTGCTGTCATCGACAACTAAAACTTGAGGGTTAAGCATTCAAACTCCAAGGACTTATGGATTTGTATTAAAATTAATAAATAATATATTTAGCGACATACGTGTACAATAGTCTAAATTGTATAATTATCTTGTATGCAAAAGTAAAGGCCGGATGAGAAGTCTCTCCGGCCTTTTCGTTTTATTTGGTCTGCTGTGAAAAAATCTATTTTTTCTTGTAGGGAAGCATTTCAATCCAGAGCACGGCTCCAAGTTCAACATCCTTTCCCTTTATTTTGTAGTCAGCATCATTCAGGGCTGCAAATCCCCACCAGCCGGATTTAGGACAGGCGAAGGTGAATACACCATTGGCATCGCAGAGCACTTCCTGAGTGATCATGGATTCATAGGGGGCCTCGAATTTTCCGTCCTTATTGTAAAGTTCTACTTCCACACGGGTATACGGAGCCGGTTTGCCGTCCAGCAGAACGATCCCCTGAAATACATTGCCTGCATAGTTACCCCAAGGGCGGGTGAGGGGAACGATTTCAGTTTTGACACCGAGAGGTTTGTTCCAGTCTTCGCCTTCATTGAAAGCGGAAACTACGGTCTTGGTGTAGTGAATGATGTAGTTGTCTTCCGCAGGCTCCGGGTAGGGAACAGGTTCCATATAGAATGTATACATGCCGGGACGCTTAAATTTGAATTTGGTTTCAAAAGCATCATGATCCATCACTTTGGTATCTTTAAGAGCAGGCAGTAAATCGGTTTCTGTGCCATCGTAAAATACGCTGAATTTTTTAGGCTTGATCAGATTCATACCGGAAAGTTCAAATGGGTGGGAAAATGAAAGTTCAATTTCGGCACTCTTATCATCTGGAGTGATGATCGATTTTTCAGGGATCAGCATTCCAAAATGGGCAAATGCAGAACTGCTGAAAGCCAGAAGCAGCAAGAAGGTGAGCACTGTAACAACTTGTTTTCGCATGAAATTACTCCGTGTTAAAAGTATGGTCAGGGCTATTTCTTCCGGGATAGAAAAAAAGCAGCAACTCCAAAAAGGCCGAGGATATAACCAATCCCCGAAAATATTTCATTAACGCCGGGACCTTTTTCCTGCTGGCTGATTATGAGCCGTTTCAAGGTTTCGACTTTGTCTGTGAGATTTTTAACCTGTGCCGATAATTCAGCTATTTCTGAGCCAGAATAACTGGTGTGTTCCGTAGGGGCTATGCTGACTGGCTTTTCTGTTTCAGGTAAGGTGGAAGTTTGTGTTTGGGCTGCTGCCGTGCTTTCAGTTTCAGGGAAAATTTCATCTGCGCTTAGTGTCCAGACAGCTCTGTGCCCTTCTGATGCATAGAGATTGATCAGCAGGCCGCTGCGGTCTGTTTTGATTGCATCAGGGATAGGAAAATTAAAATTTCCGTTATTATCGGTAATGCCCTTCAGGATTTCTTTACCTGTTTTGGTGCTGAAAACTTGAAGTTTGCCCTGATGGACTTTTCTTTTTTTGCTGAAATAACTTTCTGTGTAGACTATGTCGCCTTCCACGTATGCAAAGAGGTTCACCCTGTGGGCAAAAGCGGGGATACTTGCGAGCAAAATAATGCTCATCGCCAGAATTGAAACGTATATTTTTTTTATATTCATTGTAGTTCTCTTTGAGCTGATTATAAAAATGAATGTCCGTTAGGTGTTACTCTTTCTGAATTGGTGATACATGTTGGGTCTGGGCAAGTCAATATAGAAATAGAAAAAGCCCTTAACTTTATGCAAGTTAAGGGCTTGATTGAAAGATTATGGACTAGAATGGTCAGTCGAACGTGTAGCCAACGTTAAATATTGTATCGAAAAATCCACTGGGGTCGTCTTTTTTGCCGCCAATTGTTTTCAGATAGCGGGTATCCAAGCCAATGGTAAACCCGGAATCGAATTCGTAAAGAAAGCCACCGCCTCCACCAGCAACAGGTGCACCGTCTGATATTTTAAAAATGTTGTTCGGGTAGTCGAAAAAGGAATATCCAACGTGACCTGCGATATAAGGTGTGAACTTCCGGTCTGCGTAAAAACGGTAGAGCAGCGAGCCGGTAAAAGTATAAGTATTGAAGCTCTTACTTTTGTAGTCATAGTCTGTTCCGTTGTTGGCAATGGTTCCGTTGGTATAGGTTGTTTGTCCGTAAGTTCCCGAAGTACCCTTGCTACTGCTCATGAACATGTCACCGCCGATACCAAATCCTGACGGATAGAAGTGTCGTACAGACAGACCGCCCAATCCACCAAAGGATGAGAAGGGTGCTTCGTTTTTAGATTTCATTGCACCTTGTACACCACCAGCGACTCCAACAAAAGTTTCTGATTTCTTTTTAGGGACAAAGAATCCCTTGTTTTTCTTATGTCGGGTATTTTTGTGTACGCGTACAGCCAATTCATAATCACGTTTTGCTGTGTCACCGGGATTCATGTCCTGTGGGACCTGTGCCTGCCGGTCGTTCGGCATATTTTGCTGGGCAGTCTGAAGACCGGGCTGTTGCACATGGTAAATTTGTTGTGCAGGTTGAGCCGCAACAGGAGCAGGGCGACCGGGCCAAAGGCCAAGTTGCTGCTGCGGTTGTTGATATACCTGCACATAGTGAACCTGCGGTTGAGGCTGTGGCACCATTTGTTGAATCTGAGGTTCTGGTGTAAAATCCTGATTTTGAATGTTTTTTTTCGGTAGAAGATCATCGGCAATGGCTTCTGCTTTTGATTCAGATATTTGAGCCTTGGATGCTTCAGCTGCTGTAGTAGGCGGGGAGGTTTCTTTAGGAATTTCTACCGGAGCGGGGTCAACTGCCGCAGGTGCCTGTGCGGAGCTTTGTACAATTCCTTCATCAAGCAGTTCTTTGGATAGGGATTTGCCGTCAACAGTGATGTCGCCAACTATGGTTCCATCCTCGGTCTTGCTAAGTTCACGGACTTCAACATCACGCATGAGAACGGTGTTGCTGCTTTCCAGTCTTGCCTTGGCCGGGTCCATTCCCGATACCGGTTTAACTCCGGCAATATTGACTTTCACAGGTGTTTGACCATCTTTGAGCACAACAAATGAAGTCGCTCCCTCAACAGCAATAATTTTTCCCGGCCATGCAAAAGCCATTACGGGTAGCAGGAGGATAGTGATAAGTATAGTCAATAATCGCAACATAGTTCAGCCGTTTTTTCTGGTTAAAATCTTCTTAAAAAAGTGATCGGCATTAATGGGATAAACTTAACACCGGATTGGTTTATTTTCTTAAAACCCTTACTTATAAGAATCGACCAGATTTTGATTTTTATTAATTCTGTGCGATTAATCTTTCAAATATGATTTATGTTGATTGGTGCACGCTCATTTTAATGTTAATATGTATTTGAAATTTTA
>DDLU01000273.1 GCA_002340305.1 Desulfovibrio sp. UBA2564 | reverse complement strand
GGGGGTTTCTCAATGGACTAAGCGGTACTTCATTCCAAAAAAGAAATGGAACAGTATAGAATTACGGGGACCTAAATGACTTTCCAAAAAAATATTTCTCTAAGTCAGGCAGACATTACGAGAATCATCGACATATTATCATGCTGGCATAAAATCGAATTTTTCATTCCCTTTGATCTAGACAGCCGGACAAAAACCTTTCTCCCGGAAGAAAAAAGGAAGTTTTATTGGATAACTAACAAACACCCTTTACCGGAATTTGCAGCTCTCCCTTCTCCGCCACTAGGACAAGTCATCAGCAGATACGAACTTTTTTTAGGTGTTTTTGATAAAAATGAAATCACCGCTGCATGCCGTCAAGCACTAGGAGAAGGAACGGAACAAGAAAGATTAGAGGATTCTGTCCGTACCGAACTTGAAGGCAACACATGCTATGCCAGAATCTCGTTAAATGAATACGGCGAACCCGTGTTGGATAATTTATCCATCTCAACGGTGCCATGGGCATTGGGAATGACTCTATCACATGGGCTTGAGTCCTTATCAGCCTCCAGCTTTGAACAAGCGAAAGTAAACCTTGCCAACCTGATTATGAACTTTGAGGCTGACCGCAGACGTTCAAAAAACCCCGATATACCGGCTCCAATTACTGATTTAGAAATTTCAGAACTATGCCGGCTGCTTTTTGACTGGGCCGGATTCCGACCAAATAATCTTGAAACCTTGGCCATACGGCAAACAATATCCAAGCCTGAAAAGAAACAAGAGAATCAGAACCAAAAGCCTGAAGATGAAGAACCTGACAATGAGCTTGAAATCGATATCCTGAACAGTTTCTACATTGAAGATATCGAACGGGTAATGCATTCCGTGCGCTCGGGCACAATCTCAAAATCACTTTACGCATACCTGAACGCGACAACACCGGACCAACGCATCGATCTGTACTCGCAGCAAGGACGACAAACTATAATCAATCATCTTGATCCCGAAAAGCTCAATCTCGGTCACTGGTTCGATGAAAGGCATCATACCATGAGCCTGATGCAACAATTCGCCATAAACACGGCTTTTAAGGATTACCCCGAAAATAGCCTCTTCTCGGTGAACGGCCCTCCCGGAACAGGAAAAACAACCCTGCTACGGGATATTTTTGCTGAAAATATCGTCAGGCGCGCACGTAAATTATCCTGCCTTTCTCGTGCAGCGGAAGCTTTTCAAACAAAAGCCATGACGATAACTATCGGATATGATCAATCTAAAATCCGAGTGTTAAAACCGGAATTTACCGGATACGAAATGGTTGTTGCGTCTACGAATAACGCAGCAGTTAATAACATATCCCAAGAACTGCCAAAACAGGCTAGCATCGCCAAATCATGGCATCCTCAATCGTATCTCAAAGAAGTAGCAACTAAGGTCGCAGCTCAAAAAAAGAATGGAAAACTGCAAAAGCTTACTGGGGATAACTGTCCTTGGGGTATGATTTCCTGCGCATTAGGAAACAAGCGTAACAGGGAGAATTTTAGAGATAAATTCTTTTTCTATCCCAACCCCACTGAAGAATGCAAAAAAGATTTTCAATCAGCGGGGTGCATGAAAATTTGGGATTGGATCGCAGCGTACGACGGCCCAACTTTTAAGCAGGCTTGCGCTAACTTTAAAAATGCAGAGCACGCCGTAAGCGAAGAACTGAATGCCATGCAAAACTACATTAACCTTTTGCGTGAGACTCTCAGAAAAACAGAAGCAGACTACACTATTGCTGAAACAACACGGATTACAGAACTTGATAAGTCTTTTATCCGGACGGAAGAAAGACTCAGCGAGCTCATTCAGCAGACCGCAGGGCTTGCTGATAACCAGAGGCTAACAATATCCCAAATCAGCAAATTAAGAGCAAATCCCCCGGGATTCTTTGCCCGTCTTTTCAGAACACGCAAGGCAAAAGACTACAATGAAGCACTGGAAAAACTGCTCCTTAAACGAAAAAGTCTTGCTGCAAAACTGACCCAAACAGAAATAAATCAGACCCGCGCCAATAAAAAATTGTCAGAAATTGAAGCAGAGATAATCGCTGCTAATACAAATCTGGAAACAAAGAAAAAAAAATGGCAGCAAATGCTTCTGGCAATTAAACAAAACTCAGCCAGATTCAAAAACATAACACCTCCGCTAAGACTTGATGATATTGAAACCGACAAATTTCAGATCAGCGGTCTATGGGAAAACCGTAACCTTGCAGCTTTGCGGACAGAACTTTTCAGGGCGGCGCTCACATTGCATGAAGCGTGGCTTGCTGATGTAGGTAGAAACCAAAATAATGGTGGGGCAGGCTTTGCAAAAAACCTTATTGCTGTCTCAAATATGCTGGTAAAAAAGAAAAGGATGCAGCCAGAACATGCCTTGGCTGTCTGGCAAAGTCTTTTTATGGTTGTTCCGGTTGTATCAACAACGTTTGCCTCATTTGGCAGGCAATTCACAGAACTGGGGCAAGGATCAATAGGCTGGCTGTTTATTGATGAA
>DDLU01000143.1 GCA_002340305.1 Desulfovibrio sp. UBA2564 | reverse complement strand
GATCAAGACGTTTTTCAAGAGAACGAAGCAAGCCGTATTCACCGTCAAATTCAAAGGGATGCTCAGGCACAAGGACGAAGTTAACATCCTTAAGTGCCAATGTGGCCTGCGCGGCAATGAAGCCGGATTCACGGCCCATAAGTTTAACCAGACCGATTCCGTTGACCACGCCCACGGACTCAACGTGCGCGGACTGGATAGCCTCAGTAGCTTTATCTACGGCAGTATCAAAGCCAAAGGATTTGGTAACAAAGCTGATATCATTATCAATGGTTTTGGGAACGCCGATTATGGAAATTCTTATCCGTCTTTTTTCGATCTCTTCCACAATCTTCTGCGCTGCACGCATGGTACCGTCGCCGCCGATCATAAAGAGTACGGAAATGTTCATACGCTCAAGGGCATCAACAACCTCTTCCGGATCCTGAGGACCACGGGAAGAGCCGAGAATGGTACCACCGAACTGGTGAATATTGGCGACCTTATCCGCAGTCAGCTCTACAACATCATGCCCGAACTTGGGGATGAATCCCTGCAATCCGAACTTGATACCAAGTACGGATGGAACCTTGTAAAGGTAGTGCGCTTCCAGCACAATTGAACGGATAACATCATTCAAACCGGGGCAAAGGCCACCGCAGGTAACAACGGCACATTTTGTCTTTGAAGGGTCGAAATATGTGAAAGCACGGGGTCCGGCTTTTTCAAATTCCTGATAAACATCATTATCGGCAGAAGAATCCATTTCCTCTTCGGCAAGGTTGACCAAAGTCCGTTCCTTGTCCTCAATAAAGACACAACGTTTAAGCGGTGAAGGAATCTTGGCTTTTCCGAGCACTGGAATTTCAGTATCGATCTGCTGCGCTTTGTTTGCTTTTTTAACCATTTCGAACCTCCTGCGGACCGGATAGGTTCCGCCAGTAATGAATAGCTGTTATCTTACTTCACCTTCAACAAGAGGCACCCAAAGGGCCGGACTGTCAGCCAGAATGGACTCACGCACGGGCAACTCCATGGGATGGGGATTTTTATTCTTGTGACTGCTTAAGTTTTCCCACCAGAGATAAAATCCCTTACCCTCAATGTACCTTCCGTAAAGACGCATTGTGCCTTGCTGATAGACAGGGTCATAGAGGCGAAAAGACTTCTTACCTACATTGTATACACCCTTACTCGATGAAATCAATTTCCAGTCATCTGCATCGGCTCCGGCAATTTCCTTGCCGTCCAAAACACTATAGTAACGGGTTTTGCGATCAAGGTCACGAACCCGGAGTAACTTTTCAGCAGCGGAATAGGAAACAATGAACATGGGTCTGCCCAGATGCTCAGTAATTTTCCAGCGGTCCAGTCCTGTGGAATAAACAAGTCCACCGTTATACTTGAAAATCCATGAAGGCTCCTGCTCTAAAGCTTCAGACTTTTCGACAGTAGCCCTCTTACGCATGTCCCAGTAGACTTCGCTACCGTTGTCCCGGGTCAGGCAAACCACATATCCGGCCATCCGGGCATTAACGAATGGTCCGCCCGGAACTTCATCGGAATCCATGCGGGTCTGCTTTTTCATACCCTGCTTGATGATTCTGCCGGAAGCTTCCACAGCTACCAGAACTCCCTGTCCCGGGGTATACCCGATGTAAAGGGGGGTACCCTCAAGAATCAAGACTTCCTGCAAGGGGCCGGACACCGGACCGCAAAGCAAAGCGTTGAAGCTATCGATAACCCCGAGCCAATCCCCACTGCGGGAAAGTGCCATCATTTTTACCGGGCCATGTTCGACCGGAAGTTCGCCCGGAATTCTGGAGCACTGCTCAAGATCGAAAACATAGATTTCATTACCATCCCTTCCTGTAGCTGCCAGGGCAGAACTTCCGGGACCGTATCCGGTTTGCAAAGCACCGCCGCCACCGGGAAGCCGCAGCTTACTGCACCGGTATTCGCTCCAGACCCGAACCGTACCGTCATAAAGAGCTGCGGCAAGGCCTTCTTCATTACCCGCATAAGAGGCGACTCCTCCGGCAATAATCGGCATGGCCTTCTCCCTTTTCACTGAAATATAGATCTGATCTTCAAGTCCGGGAAATGGCGGTTCGTACAACTTCTTTGCACTGACATATTCTTTATTCAGCAATCTGGAGACATAGCCCTTCAAAGATTTTGTGGAACCTTTACGTAGCTGTGAAGGAACTTCGATATAGGACTGCCCCACCCTTTCCTTGGGTGAGGCATCGGCCTGCGCGTGCATCCCGGCTGTGAGTCCCAGTAAAGCCATCACTGCGAGCCCGGCTTTGAAATTTTTAAAAATCATCCGTTGTTTTCCTTAGTTTTCCTGCTCTGTAAGGTGATACGCTCAACAATACTTTTGTAGTACTCATCTTCCTCACCAATAGCTATTTCCTTTCCACGCATATTCTTGATGCGTTCAAAAAGCAGATTAACCTTCTGCATCTGGCTGTAGCGTTCCTTTTCATCTTCCATATATTCAAGCAAATCAAGGGCAGAATGAATATCTTTTCTAAGTTGAACTTCCGGGGGCAGGTAGCCGCCGTTCTTCAGTGCTTTATAAGCCATACGCAATTCAGGGGGAACCATGGAATCATCTTCCAGTTCCAAGGGTTTGCCCTTGCCCGGAAGTTCCTCGAATTCGCCCTTGCGTTCTGCTTCTTTGATTCTGGACTCGGCAATAGCCGCAATAAAATACATTAACGCCCCGTATTGCCAGAAAGCATCTCGCCTCCCAGACCATCGATCCATAAAATTGTTTTCATCATTACTTCATCAACCGCCTGCTGTGCAGCATCGGCAATGTTTTCACCATTAAGGGACCTAAGCGTAGCTGAGGCTTCAATCAGCTTGCGAGCCAACAATTCTTTACCGCGACTGTCCCAGAGGGAATAACGCACCGCGACCTTAAAAGCATCCCCCCCGCTGCGCTGAAGCTCAAATGAAGTAATCACACCGGACAATACCAGATCCTTCATAATTCCCGGACGGTACGGAGTCACAACTTCATGGCTGTTCATACAATTCAGAGCCGGACCGGCAATTAGGTCCAGAATTTCAGCAGGAGTCCCTTCCCAGCTCCAGCGGTAGTTAGGCTTGAGGACCTGTCCCTTGGCAACAATCACTGTCTCGCGGTCCAAAGCCGGGAGGCTTCGGAATCTTTTAAGGGCCAGTCGCGGCATGTCCGGGTTCACTTTATCGCAGCCACCATCATAGGCATTGCTGCCAACCCGTAAATAGGAAGACTCAACGGACTTTCCGCCAATGCATCCGGTAGCGGACAAAATCAAAATCAGAATGGCAATATGAAAAAATCTACTACTCATGCTTGGCTCCCTGCGGAGGATTTAAAATCTGCCACGGACGTTCGCGCAAAGACCGGGCCAGACGGTTCATCTCACGGGAAAGACGGTTGATGTTCATAAGAATAATTTCAAGCTCTTCCTGATCGTATTCAATATTACGGCGCAAATCGGAAGTTAAACCTTCGATGCCATCCACGGCACGGGAAAAATCTCCGCTTACATTTTGCAGCGTTCCGCTCATGTCCCGCTGCACTGTCTCAAGGACTGATTCAACCTTCTGTAAGGTTTCGACAAGTTCTTCGGTCAGGACAGTAATGTTTTTGGAACCGGTATTCATTGCCCCTGCTCCGGACCGGGCAAGGTTCTTCCATTCGTTTCGGAAAGTCACCAGTGTTGCGTTGGTCTCTGCAAGCACCTCAGGAGCCATTTTTAAACTTTTTCCGATGTTGGACATATTCTCAGGGGAAAAGAGCATCTCAAAGGCATTTACGGCCCTTTCAAGCTGTGGAGTGAGTGCAGCGACAGACTTGCCCATTTGCGCGGCAACTTCGTTCATACTCATGATGACTCCCGAAGGAATCGAGTCACCATCAGCCAATTTTGATCCGGCCTCACCGTGAAGCTCCAAAAGAATATAATTATCCCCGACCAACCCCTTCTGCGTAACCATGGCAGTGGTACCCCGATAGAGGGGAAAGTCACGATCCACATTAATAGTCACGGCAATGCGGCCGGGATTATCCGCGTCCACGGTTATAGAATCGACCTTACCCACGCTGAGACCTGCATACTTCACCGGACGACCGGGGGTCAGATCTTTAACTCGACTTTCGGAGTTGT
>DDLU01000105.1 GCA_002340305.1 Desulfovibrio sp. UBA2564 | reverse complement strand
CGGTCTATGGGAGTAAGTTCTTTTTCAAGCTTGGATTCAAGAAACGAAAAAAGATCTTCAAGACGGTCGAGCCTACGCAGCGAATCTTTCGAGGAAATAGTCCCGCGCAAACCACGAAACTCTTCCAGCTCAGAATTAAGCATAGAAATATTCGCATTTTCAAAATTTCCGAAAATGTCCTTAATATAATTGAGCCGCTCCGCAAGAGCATCAATGCGCTTATCAATATTCATAAAAACCTTGAATTAATCCAACACAGGATACTAAAATTCCAGCAAGCCGGAACTCTTTTCAATTAAGTAGGAAATGTTAGACTCAAGCTTACGCCCTGCACTGTCCTGACCTTGCAAAATAAGGCCATTCAAAAACTTAACACCACGTTGCTTGGCGTGCTCCAGGTTTTCCCCGCGCACAATTGCCAAGGCAAGGTTAGGGTCAAACTCGGTGGGAATTTCATAAGTCCGGTCAGTGGGAACCTGAGTGTAAACTTCAAGCCATTCCTCATCCTGCCAGCCGAACTTCTCAATTGTACCCACCCAAGGTGCAAAGTCATTATCCGGATTTTCAGCAATAATGCGATACTCAATGGCTACCCCGGCAAGATCGATATTGTCCTGACCATAAGTAAGCGGATCGCCTAAGCCAAGCCGAACCTGTTCGCGCACGATATTGACATCATCATCGCCATTAATGGCTGAAATTGCAGCGGAAACACCGTTTTCGACCTGAATACGGGTGTTGACTTCCATCAGAAAAGGCTCACCGCGTGGGGTAACAATCCACTCCCATGTACCAACACTATCATATTTAACAGCACGGGCCATGGACAGCGAATGCTCGGTAATGCTTTTCAGCACCCCGGAAGCATCAAAAATATAGTGAATTTCATTCGGCGCAAAACCGGGGGCAACTTCAATTCTTTTCTGATTACCGCTACTTTGCACCGAACAGTTTCGAGTTCCGAAATGGACGTGCTTCTCCCCGCTACCCTCGCAAACCACCTGCACTTCAAGATGGTTGAAGCCGTAAATACGCTGCTCTACAAGCACACCTTCATCATTGAACTGACGCTTGGCATAGTTACGAATACGGCGGTACACGGAGCGAAATTCATCGGGATCATTGACTTCTTCAATGCCCATGCCTCCGCCACCGGCGGAAGCCTTAACCATGATAGCCGGAGCCTGAAAGCCCTGTTCCCGTTGAAATGCAAAAAGGCTGTCGGCAAGCTCGACAGCCTCAAGTTCATCATAAATAGGACTGTCGGACCCCGGAACAGTGGGAACTCCAAGGCTGCGCGCAAGACGTTTGGTATTGATCTTGTCGCCCAGTTCTTGAATTACCTGCCACGAAGGCCCGATAAAAATCAGTGGCTTTTCTCTTTTCACCACCCGCCGTGCAAACCTGAAGTCCTCGGCAAAGAATCCGTATCCCGGATGAATCGCGGTGGCATTGCTGCGGTCTGCAACGCTGAATATTTCGTTGGCATCCCTGTAGGAGCTGATGCAAAAGAGACTTCCTTCGCCACCATTTTCCCGCGCAAAGCGCACATGCCCGCTCTCGCTGTCTGCCTCTGTGTAAACGCAGACAAAATACTGGTTAAGCTCCAGACATGCTTTAGCAATCCTGATGACAATCTCACCACGGTTGGCGATGAGAACTTTGTGTTCACCTTTATACACTGCTCACACCGGCCCGAATCAGGATGCGCCTTTTTTCTTGCGCAACTTAATCATACGCTTCTGGACTTCAAGCACCAGTTTATCAAGACGTGCTTCCTGATACTTATCCAGATCAACATAGATGCAACCCATCAGCCCTTTACCGATGTCACGTACAATCTTGATCTCCAGCCCGGTCAGCAAATCTTTTTTGCCAAGAATAAAATCGACTTTAAACTGCTGGTCAACCTTGAAAATTCCATCACCAGCCGCAAAAGCCAGACCGTTAACACTAAAATCCTTCACACTGTAAATAGAAGGGTGTCCTTCAATCCTAAGAGCCAATCCCGGAATACTTGTCCGGAATGCACCTCTGGACGAACTACTTTCGAATGAAATCTCCATTCTTCTCTCCGGTTAAATCAAACGTTTGTCGTTGATTCCTAAACATAGTCCTGACATCGCACCCTAAAAATAAAGCACTTATTTTTAAGAGTGAATTCTATTTCCAACTATCTGAAATCACAGCCTAAGGTCCGGTCATAATCTTATCCAGAACGAACTCAACACGACGGTTACGCTGCCGATTGCGCTTGGAATTATTCGGTACCAAGGGATCCATTTCCCCAAGACCGGTGGCTGTAAGCCTGTTCGGTTTAATTCCCAATTTCATAAGATAACGTAGCACATTTACTGCACGCAAAGATGAAATTTCCCAGTTATCCTTCAACCTGCTCTTACTGCTGGGCTGGGTATCGTCCGTATATCCTTTGATATTAATATACTGGTCGGGATGGCTGATGAAAAAATTTCTCAAGGCTTTTACCGCACCCCGCCCTCTCTTGCTCAGCGTTACCTGTCCGGAATTAAAAAGCACATCCGAAGGCAGTTTGATGGTAATCTTTCCTTCTTCGAACTTAGCACTCATAATCCCTTCCACACCCTTGGTTGTTTGAAGATATTTCACATCTTCAAAGACCTTGCGCTGGGCCTTGATAATCTGCCTGCGGGTGACAACCTGATTGAGAATAGCCCCGGCCTCTTCGCGGGAGACCTTGCTGGTAGCGATCTTCTGCAGCTTACCGCTGATTGATTTGCTGACAGACTGGAAAGTCATATCAAACTTCTTGGCATCAATTTCAGACATGGAATAAAGCAAGATGAAAAAGACCAGCAAAAGCATGGATAAATCCGCAAAGGTGGTTATCCACTCATTCGAATCATCCTCATCGCCGTCATCATCATCAACCAGCAGGGAACCTTTCAGAAGTTCATCATCCATGACTTAATCCCCACTTCTGTCTCTGGGTGCCTGGAAAGAAGAAAGCTTCTCGTAAACCAGACGGGGGTTGTTGTTCTCAAGGATAGATTTGGCACCCTCGAAAATAATCTCAAGATGCAGCTGTTCCTGCAATGTTCTGGCCCTGAGCTTGGCACCGATGGGAATAAAAAGAAGAGTCGCCAGCAACGAACCGTAAAATGTAGTCAAAATAGCAACCGCCATTGCCGGACCGATTGATGCGGGATCCTGCAAATTGGAAAGCATCTGAACCAGACCGATCAGGGTTCCGAGCATCCCGAAGGCGGGAGCGAGCCCAGCCAGACGTTTATATACATCCTGCGCAATCTTATGCCGTCTTTTCATGGCTGAAATTTCAATCTGCAAAGTGGCACGAATGAGTTCAGGGTCAGCGTTATCAGCAATCAACTGGCAGGACTTGCGTAAAACAACGTTTTCCGTCTGCACATTTTCAAGAGCGATCAGACCTTCACGACGGCTGATTTCAGCAACCTTGACCATGATATTTACAACTTCGTTGACTTTGACCTTTCTGGATGAAAAAGCCTTGAATCCGGCGATCATGGCCTGAATAACTTCCTCAAACGGAAAAGCAACACAAATGGAGGCCAAAGTCCCACCGATAACAATCATCATACCGGGAATGTTGACAAAAACATCAACTGCCCCGCCGATAAAAATAGCTCCGACAACTAGGGAAAGCCCGACCAGCATCCCGATTAAAGTGGAAAAATCCATAGAATCCCGTTCTCTTTTAAGTTACTAGTTAAAACGGAAGATAAAAAAACATGGCGCAACACCATGCACCATCCGTACATTAAACCCGAACCAACGAGTAAAACACCCTATGACCTCCCCGGAATCTACCCTTACTATTAGCAGGCATATACTAGAAAAGATAGAAAATTTTCAAGCCACAGCCACCGGGATAATTCTCGGCTCAGGCCTTGGCGAAGCCATCACTGAACTCGACTCCGCCATAACAATTCCCTACTCCGAAATCCCCGGTTTTCCCCAATCCACTGTCAAAGGGCACTCCGGCAGCATTATCTACGGCTTTATGGAAGAAAAACCGGTACTTGTATTCAGCGGGAGATTTCATCTCTACGAAGGGTACACCGCAGCCCAAGCCTGCACCCAAGTCCGCATTATGGGTGAACTTGGTTTAGAAAGAATGATCATCACCAATGCAGCCGGGGCAATTAATCCCCAATTCGATGCCGGAGATCTCATGCTGATCACCGACCAGATAAATTTCACCGGACAATCCCCGCTGACCGGATACAATCACGATAATTGGGGAGTCCGTTTCCCGGACATGAGCAAAGTCTACTCCGAGGGATTGCAATCCATAGCCATGCGAGCTGCTGCCGACAAGGGAATTCGTTTTGAGCGCGGTGTTTACGTACAGGTAAACGGTCCGCAACTTGAAACCCCGGCGGAAACCCGCATGCTCAAACGACTAGGCGCAGATGCAGTAGGTATGTCCACTGCCATTGAAGCAATTGCCGCCGTACACATGGGCATAAATGTCATGGGCATATCATGCCTTACCAACAAGAACCTGCCCGACTGCATGGATGAAACCACCCATGAGGCTGTAATTGAACAGGCCGCTAAATCTTCCGCAGCAATGTCCGAACTTATTCGAGAAATTATTTCCCGTCTGGGATAGCGACAGCTAACCGGGGTGCCATTTTCCCGGCTGTATCTGCCCTATTTCGATGTTGAGAACAAGAATGCCACGGAGACAAGAGACCGTATAAGTGCCATTTTTCTTCCGTGGCATTTTCATTGCATTTGATTTAGCGTCAGCAAACCCTTACAATATTGCTCATATTTAAAAACAGGGAACTTTCATGAAAGGCAGAACAATCAGCTTGATACTGGCACTTACCGCACTTCTAGCCCTCAGTGCATGCGGATCGTATAAGGAACGGACCTTGGATTACCTCGGTAAACGGCCCACGACCGGACCGTTCTTCAAAGAAGACAACACTCCCATGGTTGAGCTGAACTACAAGGCCGGGGATGAAATATCCTACCAGCTTGAAGAAAGTTTACCCCCGGGTTCCCCCATTACTGTAACCATGTTTCGCCTGCGCGGCAGCACCCTGCAAACCGATTTTGCCAAGGTCCTCACCGAACAGGTCGCTTCACGTATTGGACAGAAAGGATTCGCCATCGTTGCTGACAGTTCCCGCTTTCCCATGGCTGCACTTGATGAAGACCTGCCTCCGCCGGAAAAATGTGTACTCGCCGGAGCATACTCAGTTGGAAAGCAACAAATTTTCGTAACCGCCGCGGTTTCAACTGTTGCTGACGGTGAGATACTCGGAGCATGGGACTGGACCGTACCGCTCAATTCAAAGACCAAATCACTGCTACCCATAAAGGAAGATCCGGATATTTACCCCATGGTCAACACTTCCGGGCCAATGGAAAAGAAAGATTCCGCACAGCACCTCCACTACGCTCCTGACCAGCTTCATACCCAGCCCGGTTTCGAGCAGGATATTATGAATTAAACAAAACAAGTTCCATAATAGAAACGGGGTATCTCCAACCAATATGGAGATGCCCCGTTTCGGCTTATATAGTCAAAGGAGGTAGATGAAGACTTCTTTTATTAATCCTAGAGCGGTACATGCTGATCAAGTGCAACCCTGGCCTTGATTTCACCGGTACGCTTTACAATAATCTTTTCTGTGGGAATATCAGCCCCAGCCTGCTTAAGTGCGGTAGCAACAATTCTGCTGAAGTTGGAGCAACAGGGCACTTCCATTTCCAGCACTGTGACGGACTTGATGCCGCTCACAGTGAAAATTTCGGTCAGACGCTGAACGTACATCTGCACGTCGTCAAACTTTGGACAGCCCATGAGTACCTTCTTACCGGGCAAGAACCTTTCATGATAACCCGGCATGGAAACCGCAACACAGTCCGCTGTCAGCAGCAGGTCAGCCCCCTTAAGGAAAGGGGCATCCGCAGGCACCAGACGAATCTGGATCGGCCAATGGGTCAACTGGGAGGGACCGGCTTCTGCATCAGTAGGCACATTAGCCTGCCGGCAGGGAGAAGCAGTTGGAGCAAAAACTTCAATTCTGGAACCGGAACAGCCACAACCACCGCTTGCAGGCTTGGCAGCAGACTTATACAGATGCAAACTCTCGGGGTCAGGCATATGAGTAGGAATGTCGCGGCCCTGTTCGGTCAGCAGTTCCTTAACAGCCTCAGGATCAAAATCATCAGCTTCCACTTCGATAACCTTGAGCGCTCCAGTGGGACATTCGCCCAGACATGCGCCCAAGCCGTCACAGTACTTTTCAGCTACAAGCATGGCCTTGCCGTCAATAATCTGCAACGCGCCTTCCTCACAGCCCGGTACACACTGACCGCAACCGTCACAAAGTTCCTCGTCTATAGAAATCATCTTACGTAATACTTTCACTTTATATGCCTCCTACGCCGTGCCACGGATGCCTCCGGCGGCCCTGCGGGGCTTAATTTTGATGCGCTATTGCGCTTTTTGAT
>DDLU01000222.1 GCA_002340305.1 Desulfovibrio sp. UBA2564 | reverse complement strand
GGATGGGGTCTGGGGAGGCATCATAATATGAAATTAGAATTAACAGATAATCAGCCTTTGGCTGACCGCATCCGTCCCAAAAAAATTGACGAATTCTTCGGGCAAAATCATATCCGAGAACGCATTGAGGCTTTCGAGCGTTCCAAACGTTTGCCCAGCCTTTTACTTTTCGGCCCTCCGGGCTGTGGTAAATCTACTCTAGCTATGCTGCTGGCAAAATCTACAGGCCGCCACTTTATGCGTATCAGTGCCCCTGAATCAGGCATTGCTGCTTTGCGTAAGAAGCTTGCCGGTATGGATATCCTCATCCTTGATGAGCTGCACCGTTTTTCCAAGGCCCAACAGGATTTCTTTCTGCCCATTCTGGAATCCGGTGAAATTACCCTGTTGGCGACTACTACGGAGAACCCTTCTTTCAGCGTTACCCGGCAACTGCTTTCCAGACTTCATGTGTTGCGCCTTAGAGCTCTGAGCAAAGTTGATCTGATGGCAATCTGTAAACGGGCCTGTGAAGAACTTGAAATTGAACTTAGCGCGGAAAGCCTAACCCTGATTACTTCCATGGCTGGTGGTGACGGGCGTAGTCTGCTCAACCTGCTGGAGTATACTTCGCAGCTTCCGGCTGAGAAACGCGAAGCAGAAAATTTGCGTAAAATTTTGCCTGAAACCGTCATCCGTGGCGACCGGGACGGTGATTCCCATTATGAACTCGCCTCGGCATTGATCAAATCAATTCGCGGTAGCGATCCTGACGCAGCTCTTTATTATCTGGGTTGTTTGATTGAAAGCGGTGAAGAACCGAAGTTTATTTCCCGTAGGCTGATTATCTCTGCCGGGGAAGATATCGGTCTAGCTGATCCTAATGCCATTACCATGGCTGTGTCCTGTCAGCAGGCTGTTGAATTCATTGGTATGCCGGAGGGTTTTATACCTCTGGCAGAATGTGTAGTTTATCTTGCCCTTGCGCCTAAAAGCAACAGCACCTATGCGGCCTACTACACTGTAAAGCAAGAAATCCGTCAGAATGGCATGCTTCCTGTTCCATTGCATTTACGTAATGCAACGACTAATTTGCAAAAAGAATGGGGTTACGGTCGTAACTACCTGTATCCGCACTCTTACCCGAATTCTTATGTTGAACAGGAATACTTGCCGCCGGAACTTGCCGACCGCATGTTTTATGACCCTAAGGATCAAGGTGAAGAACCCCGTCTTAACGCATGGTTAAAAGGACAACGTAGACCTCGTCCGCAAAGAAAGCGTCCTGAACCGAAGAAGTGGAATAAGTAATTTTGTATTTTGTTGCCTGCGTTCTTATGGAAGTGTATGATTGTGCATAAAACCATAAGGACAAAGGTATGGCTTCTTTTAATTCCATAATTGTTGAAAACATTATTGAGAGTCTTGATGTAGGACTGATGGTTATTTCCCATGAAGGAAAGATCGTTTTTCTGAACTCAGCGGCGTGCAGTATTCTTGATCTTGATATAAATAAGCATATCGGATTCGGATGGGGTGAGCTTTTTATTACAGACGCTAGTTTTAATATGGAATTTAATCAAGTAATTCTAGATGTTATAACGGAGCAAAAGGCTGGTTTAAAACATGTCGTACCATTCACCAATAAGTATCGTGAATGCCCAAAAAAATTATCTATCACGTCATCTTATCTAACGGAAAATGAAGATATTGTAGGTTTAGTTTTTCTTTTTGAAGACATTACCGAGATATATAATGCTGAAGAGCGTGAACGGAAAATTTTATCCCGTAATGCAGAATTGCAAAAGGAAAGAATCGAAGGGTTGGATTCTCTTTCACAGGCAGTAGCCCATCAGGTGCTTAATCCAACCACTGTAATTGGTGGTATGGCCAATCTCGTTGCGCGTAAACTATCACAGGAAGACCCCTTGCAGCGGGAATTGAAGGTGATCTCAGAAGAAGCCATGAAACTTGAAGGACTTGTGGCAGCAGTCAAAACTTATTCCAACATTCCAAAGCCCTACCCTACTGAAATTAATACTGTTATGCTTTTTAATGAAGCACTTAAGAACGCGAATTTGATACTTGACCGAATCGGCGAATGTATTGAGATGAAGCTTAATTGTGCTGTTGAAAGTATTGTAGTTGGTGAAAAACTATTTGAAGCAGCCATCGTTGAGCTTCTGCTTAATGCCAGTAACTTCACACCTGAAAAAATTACCGACGTTTGCATCGAAATTACCAAGATCAAGCAGACCATTCAAATCAAAATAGTAGATCATGGAATGGGGATCGAACCTCATCTTATGAGCCATGTACTGGACCCGTTTTTCTCGACTAAAGCCAAAGGTGTTGGCATGGGTCTTTCAAGGGTCAAAAAAATAGTCTTCGAACATCAGGGAATGTTGAATATCGAAAGTGGAGGCTCAGGCAAGGGGACAACTGTTACCATAGAACTTCCCTGCCCTGATATAGATTGCTGCCATCCCAGTAACGCCCTCTTAACTAAAGAAATTATTGAATAATTCTTTAATCTGATAGTCGTATTTTTTAACAACATCGCTTAGGAATTCGGCATCAATTCCCAAAATTTCCCAGATTTCTTCATCCACTCCGGGCAACACGTACATTCCACCTTCAGCGATTCCAACAGCCAAAGCAAGGTTATCTGCAACTTGTAGGATTCCTGCTTCCTTCTGTCTTGTGCTTTTGCCCGGTGCATGGTGACTGCTGATTATTTCAGTCAGCAAAGGCGGGAAATTCCATTTTTCAAGCATGCAACGCGCAACGGCCTCGTGATTAAAGCCAAGCGTCATGTCTTCAGCTTCAACAAGAGGAATGAAATTCTCACGGGCGAAAAGCATAGTCTGCACTGCGCTGTATGGCATTTTCTTAAAAAGGATCAGTCTGCCTACATCATGAAGCAATCCGGCGGTAAACATCATTTCCGGGTTAACGCCTTCGACCTTTTCAGCGATGACTTTGGAGAATACACCACAGGTCAGGGAATGCATCCAGAATGAACGCATATCAATCAGTTCCGGCGGAATATCTTTGAAATAACCGATAGTTGAAAGACCTAACGCAAGAGTACAAAGTTCTTTACCGCCGATCAACGCCACCGCGCGAACGAGATTATTGATCTCTGAGGGAAAGCCGTAAAGAGGACTGTTGACGAGCTTCAACAACTGTGTAGAAAGCCCTACATCAAGGCCGACAACTTCTGCGACTTGTTCGGCTGAGCTTTTTTGATCTTCAACAGCCTGCTTGACTTTGAAAAATATGTCCGGGAAAGAAGCGACTTTAAGCTCAGCATCAACAATATCTTCAATTGTCCCTTCATCACGAAAGAAAAGATCCCGCATTTCATCAAGAGCCGTGAGATGCTGTTCGTCAGGAGTCGGTAGGCGCCAGCCTTCCATGATTTTGGTCGCAGTTTTATACACAGCAACATCAAAGAGTTGCATTACCACAGGATCATCGTGATTGATGAACATGAAGTAATCACGAGCATATATGAATGCTTTATCAATGCTCTCTTCATCCGGCTCAGCAGCATCAGATGCAGTGACCATAAGAGATTCAACACCTTGATTTTTAAAAACGGAAAGATTCTTATTGGTCAGGACAGAGCCGGCAGGCAGAAGCATTCTGCCACCCTGCAACAGGTCGGTGGCTAAAACCATACCCGGCTGGACATCATCAATGCTTACTTTTTGCATACCGCACCTCGCAATTGTTGAATGGCATAATTAGATTTTATGATAGGTTATAGTCCCAGCGTGCTGCCTAGGTTTAAATTTGTCTGTTATCGCATGCAGTGACTCTGAGTGTCCCACATATAAGTGCCCGTTATCAAGCAAATTATTATGAAAAGCACCAAGAACTTTTTGTTTCATCTGCTTATCAAAATAAATAATCACATTACGACAGAAAATAATGTGTGACGGGGCAACTTTTTTAACAGAAAAATCCTGGTTGAGATTGATTTTACCAAACGAAATAAGACGTTTAACTTCAGGATTAATCTGGTAAATATCATTGTCCTTTTCTGTGAAATATTTAGGTATAATATAGTCTGGAGTCGTGCGAAGGGCGTATTTTGTGTATACACCTTTCTCTGCCATCTTTAAAACATTTGTTGAAATGTCATTGGCAGTTATTTTGATTCTCCACTTTTGAATGTCATCCTTTAAGGCCTCATGCAAAATGATTGCGAGAGTGTACGGCTCTTCACCTGAAGAACATCCTGCAGACCAGATTTTAATTTCTTTACGTCCGCTGTTGTTTCCTTCATCAATTAACTTTTTGAGGGTGTAATTGCGGAAGATTTTGAGTTGTGGGTTATCTCTGAAAAAACTTGTCTCATTAGTTGTTATAAGCTCAGTAAGCATTCCGAGTTCTTCAGTCTTACCTTTGGGGTGTTTTTGAAGATAATCGATGTAGTCTGAATAATTTTTGAATTCTAATTCTGAAAGGCGTGGAGCGAATCTGTTCTCAACAAGAAATCTTCTATTGTCTTGTAAATAGATCCCCGACAGGTCATAGATAATATCTCTAAGCTTCAAAAATTCATTTTGGGTAATTTTTATATTACCGCTGAATCCTTTTCCAGAAAACAACTTGCTCATATACCAAACCCGCAATCTCTACTTGTTAAGCAACAGATTCAATATAAATCTACTGTGATTATCTATTGTATATCCTCTTCCACTCATCCAGAAAAAGAACAGCTGTATCTAATGGACTCAACTGTCCCTGTTGGGATCGAACCGCACTTACTAAATCATTAAAAGTAACATTTGATGGCAATCCCAATTTTTCTATTAACTCTACTATATCATTTTTCAATTCTTCTGGGAAGTTATTGTCGAACAAGGCATTAATATTTCTTTTAGAAGGCCAATCGTTAAATCTTTCAATAGTGAAATCAATTAGAGTTTGCATTCGGAGTTCATAGGTATGATCTTTTAACACTCTGGCCCGGGCCCGTTCTACGTACTGATCTCTCTCCTCAGGATGAGCAAGGAAATATCCGATCTTCTCGTCAAGATCCTCAAGGCTTTCAAAGTGGGCAAGTTCGCCATCCTCAAATGCTTCAGGCATAAGCGTGCGCTTATCCACAAGTTGAAATGCTCCACAGGCTGCGAGCTCGAACGTACGGGGATTGATAAAGTCTCCTCCGCTGACCAGTTCGTCTGCGTTGATAGAAGAATGCAGGTTTAAATTTATCTTGGTGCTATTGAAAATTTTAACGCACTCTTCAGAAGAAACACGCTTTCCACCAAGCTGGACATATGGCTCAAGCACATGATCGCCATCCCATTCTGTGCCCCAAATTTTAAGGCCATGGTGAATTAATTTGCGAAATGCCAAGCGTCTGTTGGGGTATCCTGCTCCCATAAAAGAAACGTCACCACCATATTTACGGATATCTACAGGGCTAAGTTCTCCCGGTTTATGGAAATCAGGATGAGCCGCTAATGGCAGATAGAGGGCGTTATTTACGCCGATTTGCTTTAATTCACCAAAAAAAGGTTCTTTTTGGATAACAGCGAAAACATCATAGAACGGTGCAAAAGATTGCCAGTAGGTAAAAAGACGGAAGTCTTCCACAAACCACATAGCAGTCTTAACGTTGTCCTTACGCAGTCTTTTTAGGGCCTGATGGGTCAACGGGGCCTGCGCCATGGCTAAAACCATGTCCGGCTCGAAGGTCTCAACTTTAGCCAGTACAGCCTGCGAAAGTATATTTAAATAGCTGTTGCGTAAATATTGGTGTCTGTCCGAGGTAACTTTAAGATCGTCAATGGCGTTGTAAGCACTGTAAAAGTCCGGAGCCTCAAAAGTTTCAACCAAATGCCCCATCTTTTCCAATGCAGATATACAGAAACGCCCTACAGGTAATGAACCGCCGTAAAGCGGAAGTACAACCAGAATTCTCAGCACCTTGTTCTTATCCATGATATTACCTTTATATTTAAGCTGTTATCCAGTCTTTATCTTTGTAAAACTTCTCTGCCAGATTGGGAAATGGTCCGTGTTCGCCAATATCAATAAGGCCTAGATGGCAGCCGATGAATTTCCGCAATCTCTGTCTGCGTTCACCGCTCGGATCATTTCCGGCTTTATGAATGAACTGGGTTCCCAGAAAATCGCAACCGGATTCAAAAATTGAAATCCCTTTAGGCAAATGTTCCGGCTTACGAGTGGCAAGATAGCGCGCTGTTGCCGAATCCTTGAAGGGAGCAAGACATTTCAGATCATAGTAGCACGGAGCGGCCTCCATGCACGGCGCACAATCGATATCAGACTGTAGAATTGTATGCCCTTCACCGTATGGTCCTGTTTCGGTGCACCATGCTGAAGAGAGAAAAAATCCCAAAACGGGTACTCCCAGATGAGCAGCCAGATGCATGGTTCCGGTATCCGGTGTGATAACTAAATCCAGTCCAGTAACGGCTTCAACCAGTCCTTTCCAATCTGTCTCACCGGCAAGGTTAACTGTGGAGTCAGCAACCGAAGCCGGAAATTTGGACATCAGTTTGCGTCCGGCATCCCGTTCAGCTTTGCTGCCCAGCAGAAAAATATTTTTATTCTTTATAGTTGAACGCACAGACATTACCAGTGGCGCAAGCACATCATAAGGCAGGGAACGTCTGCTTTCGCGTCCAGCAAGCACAACTCCGATTCCCTTGCCACCGGAGCTGGCGACAGGATTCACTTGATCAGCCGGAATCATGTCCGGGCTTAAGGCTGCCCAATAATCTACAAGATTGATATTGTTACGGCGTTCGGTAGCCAGACGGAATCCAAGTTCAAACCACGACTCTTTCATAACCTGCCCGTTAATCCGTTTGTGTCCCTTGACCTTTTGGGGATCAAACATGGATGAAAGGGCATAGTTCATGGCTGAAAAGTTTAGATTATATATTTCATTGAAATCAATTTCGGATAGTTGTTTGAAAATTTTATAGTTAACCGGAAGTACCGTGTCCTTACCCTGCCCTTCTATCCCGCTTCCGTGGGCAATCAGAGGATGGATTTCACAGGCCGGATAGATAATCCGGGCTAATCCTTCAAGAGAGCTGTCGATGCAAATATGAACTTTAAATCCACGCTGTTGCAGTGTAAGCACGAGACGCTTGGTCTGGACCAGATCGCCAAACCTTGTCAATTGTATAACCAAAGCCCGTTTCATTGAAATATCTCTATCCTTGCAAAGCTTTTATTTTTTAAATTATATATTTTTATCAGCACTTTGTCATTTTACAATGTCCCTACACATTTGATATGCAGGAGTTCTATGACTTACTACCCTATTTTTCTCAAAGTGAAAAACCGCAAATGCCTGCTGGTCGGAGCCGGGTCTGTAGGGCTGCGCAAACTCAAGTCGATCCTTGAGTGCGGTCCCGCACAGATAACTGTGCTCGACACAGCAGATCCGGGGGATGAGATGCTTGAAATCAGCCGTGATCAACGGGTGATCTTTGAGCAGCGTCCTTTCAAGGATTCAGACTTGGATGATGTTTTCATCGCCTTTGCCTGCACCAACAATACAGAACTTAATCGCCGAATAACTGATCTTTGCGCTGAAAAAAATATTCTCTGCAATATCGCTGACTTTCCTGAAGGAAGCAACTTTATTGTTCCCTCTGTGATCAGGCAGGGGGATTTAACTCTGGCAGTGTCTTCCGGGGGCTGTACCCCAGCATTTACCAAGAAAATCCGCCGTGAATTACAGGATATTTTTGGTCCGCATTATGCCGCATTCATCACTTTAATGGGAAGAATCAGGCCGCAGGTCCTTGACCTCGGCAAGGAAACAAGCCACAACACCGCTTTGTTCAGGCAGCTTGTTGCGTCTCCGATTTTAAATGAACTGGAAGCTGGAAATGTGGACCGGGTAAAGGAAATATTGGCCCGGACTCTACCCCATGAACTTGTTCCCCGTATACCGGAGTTAATTGATGACCTTATTTGAATTATTCCAGTACGTGATTATTGCCCTTTATCTTGCGGGCACTGTTTGTTTTTTCATCGGAAGCCTCAAGAATAACAAAAGCTTGGGAAAACTGGGTAATCTTGTCGCTGTCTGCGGATTTGCGTTGCATACCCTTGACCTGTTGCTTGCGGTAACTATGTACAGAGGAACAGTTTTAAGCGGTGGTTATTTTTATTTCAGCCTGCTTGGCTGGAGTTTTATCCTCGTTTATTTCGGGCTGTGGTGGAAACTGCGCAGCACTTTTTTTGCGCTTACAGCATCGCCTCTGGCCTTGCTGCTTTTCCTTGTCTCCCTTGCATCCCAGAGTTTAAAGGTTACCCTTCCCGCCCATTTATCCGGTTTATTCATCGGGCTGCATATCGGGACAATTTTTGTCAGCATCGCGCTTATGGCTATGGCTGCCGGAGCCGGGGTTGCTTTCATTTACCTGAACAACAAAATTAAAACCAAGGCAAACCTTACTGGAATAGAAAAGGAAATGCCTTCGCTTAATACATTCGACAATGTGAACCATTGGTCGATTATTATCGGATTCCCGCTTTACACCTTGAGTCTTGCTTCCGGCTTTCTTTGGGCGCGTGCAGCATTTTCAAAGATGTTCTCATGGGATCCGAAAGAAATAGTTACTTTAGTGGTCTGGTTTCTGTTTGCCTTCCTTTTTCACCAACGCATTATGGTTGGCTGGAGAGGCAAGAAACCGGCAATTCTGGTGATTATCGTTTTCGCTATCACCATGTTTTCCTTGTGGGGAATCAACTTTTTCGTCCCCACTCACCATAGCTTTAAAGTCTGATATGGACCATAATATTTACCTTATCGGCCTCAACCACCGCTCCGCCGGAGTGGATGTGCGTGAGCGCTATGCCCTGACTAATATAGAGGAATTCGAATCCGGATTGCTTGAACTGGGCGTACGCGAAGTAATGGCTTTGTCTACCTGCAACAGGGTTGAAATCCTGATTGTCTGTGCACCGGAAATTACCCAGACCAATATTCTTGAATACTGGGCCAAAAGGTGCTGCGGTTCTGTTACTGAACTTGAACCTAACACTTACTGTCATGACGGTCTGAACGCGGTAAAACACCTCTTCAGGGTGGCCTGCAGTCTTGATTCCATGATTGTCGGTGAACCGCAGATTCTTGGACAGCTCAAGGATTCGTACCGTAAAGCGGTTGAGGCCGGGGCAGCAAGGGTCATTATTAACCGCATGCTGCACAAATCCTTTTTTGTTGCCAAAAGAGTTCGTACCGAAACTTCTATCGCTTCCAGCGCGGTATCCATCAGTTATGCCGCAGTTGAACTTGCGAAGAAGATTTTCGGTGAGCTTGAAGGGCAACGGGCTATGCTTATCGGAGCCGGGGAAATGGCGGAACTGGCAGCTACTCACCTGCTGAACAGCGGTGTTGAGCAGATTTCCATTGCAAACCGAACTTACTCCCGCGCTGAAGATCTAGCTAAATGCATGGGCGGAAAAGCGGTCGCATTTGAAAATCTTTACGATCATCTTGTTGAGACTGATATAATTATCAGTTCAACAGGCGCGCCGCACGCGGTCATCTCAGCCAAAGAAATGAGGAAGGTTATCAAAAAACGTAAATACCGTCCTATGTTCTTCATTGATATTGCGGTCCCCCGTGATATCGACCCGGACGTAAACGGACTGGACAACGTCTACCTTTACGACATCGACGACCTTAAAGATGTGGTTGAAGAAAACAAATCCCAGCGTGAAGACGAAGCGGTCAAAGCTAATTCCATTGTTGAATTCGAGACCCTTTCCTTTGGCAACTGGATCAATTCCCTCGACTTGCAGCCGACCATTGTGGACCTTTTCAACCGCAGTGAACACGTGGCCCAGCAGGAGCTTGCCAAGACCCTCAAACGTCTTGGTGATGTGGATGCCAAAACCCACAAGGCTCTCGAAACCATGGCTATGTCTATAGGTAAAAAGCTTTTGCATGAGCCTGTGGCTTTCCTCAAGCGTCGTACCGCGGAAGAAGGGAAAGCTGATAAATTTGTTGATCTTGCACGACGCATGTTCAATTTGGATAATGAGACCATTCCTGCGGATGCACATTGCGGCAGGAAGAAGAACCGGAACCTCGAGGACTAAAGGATTTCAGGAATGAGAAACTATCTGCTGGACGACATATACGAACAAGATATTCAAAAAATTTCCGATGCTCTGGCTGAACTTGAATTTCAGGGACCCATTGAAGGTATTTTTTACCTTCCCGTTCCTGAAGAACTCCTGAATGGCGAGCAGAAAGAACACATGGGTGAATGCGGACCGTTTTTCATGGCCCTTGAGGTTGAAGAAACTTCTATTAAGGTTGAACTTCTCGTACGAGCACGCAACAAGATTCGTTGCTCCTGCGTGGCCTACGCTACTTCCGAACAGCGTAATCACATGATGGAATATATTGATAAGTTCATCGCCGATCTGGAAATTTCTTATTAAGATGCCTCCGGCGGCCAGAGAACCCTTTTGAAAAAG
>DDLU01000148.1 GCA_002340305.1 Desulfovibrio sp. UBA2564 | reverse complement strand
ATCACAACAATGTATCTGCCCGGGCAGGTGGGGCGAGCCATTACCAGCTCTACAGATGCTGCTTTGAGCATTTCATCTGCGGTATGGATGCCGAGGGCAACGCTGTTCAGTTCTACACAACCGATAGTACGTAAATCCATTTTATATCTCCTTTTGGAAGGGGACGCGCAAAGCGCTTTCACAGGATAACCTGCTAATTATTTCTTGATAACTACTACGCCGTTTTCAACACTTTCAACGGTACCGTCAATGCTGGCGTGAACCCTTGCACCCATTGCACCTTCGGGAATTTCACCGATCAGGTCGCCACAGCTTACCTTATCTCCTGCGGAAACAACACACTGTGCGGGAGCACCGATGTGCTGACCGAGACGGATGTTAACAACGGAAGGAGTGAACTCACCTGCGTATTCGGGATGACCGTCATATTTACCGAGGTTCAAACGCTGAATAAGACGCTTAGTGGGGACAGCCCTGCTTGCGCGGAACGGATTGGCTTTCAGCTCATTGCCCTTGGATTCCCATGTTACGCGTTCCTTGAACAGGACCTGCTTGATCTGGGCATTTACCTCACGGGGGGAAATCATCATGGGGCAGGCGAATTTTTCACAGATGCCGCATTCAGAGCAAAGCAGTGCTTCTTTAGCTACTTCGGTATCCAGCTCGTTGTTGGCAATCACACGCATCAGCTTGTGTGGATGCAGGGAGTGACCGAGCAGGTTACGCGGGCAAAGATCGGTGCAGCGTGAACACTGACAGCAGACTGTGTTGGTGATACGGCGGATCTTTTCAGGATCCATGACCTTGCCTGCAACCACGTTGTGGTCAGGAGGCAGAACCAGAAGACCGCTGGTGGTCTTGGTTACGGGCTGGTTGGTGTCGGGAAGAACCCGGCCCATCATGGGACCGCCGTCTACTACTTTGTAGTCGGAAATAAGGGGTCCGCCTGCGAACTCAAGGACATCGGAAACAAGGGTCCCCACAGGAACTTTAACAACCATGGGATTCTTGATTTCACCGGCAACAGTCAGGTAACGGTGGGTTACCGGCTTACCTTCCAGTGCCAAAGCGATGTTGAACAGGGACTCGGTGTTGCTGACTACAGCACCCACCTGAAGGGGGATGCCACGCTCAGGAACAGTACGGCCCAGTACTTCGTAAACCAGCACCTGTTCGTCACCGGCAGGATAGAAATCTTTAAGCACGAAACATTCGAGGCTATCGTCACCGAAAACAGCTTCCTCAACCGCTTTCACAGCCTTGGCGTGTTTGCCTTTGAGACAGACGATACCTTTTTTTGCTCCGGTACAGTCCATGATCGCTTTAAGGCCACGGATCATGGTATCTACTTCCGCTTCCATGAGGTAAGGATCACTCATGAGCAACGGTTCACAGGAAGCACCGTTTACCAAAACAGTGTCTACTGTAGCTTCAGCCTTAACGTGAGTAGGCAGGCCAGCACCACCGGCACCGACAACACCTGTCTCGTGAATAATATCAACTATATTTGCAGCCATTTAATTTTATCCCTTCAGATTTGCCTCCGGCAATTAAACGGATTCAACCGCCGGAGGTGTTCAAAACAGCTATTCTTACCAAGCCTTGAGCAGAAGTTCCTTTACGTCATCGCGGGAAGGATTTCTGGGGTTGCTCGTAGTGCAGATATCATCAAGCACGTTACGGGCAATGGTGTTCAGGCTGGTTTTGAAAACACTTTCATCAATCTTCAGTGCGCCGATATTGTTAGGAATACCCATGGACTCATTGAGTTCGCTGACCGCATCGATAAGGGATCTTGTCCCTTCTTCTACGGTTGCAGCAGGCAGTTCCAGCATAGTGGCGATTTCATGGTAACGGATTCCCACATCAAAGCTGTTAAACTTGATTGCGTGGGGCAAAACTACTGCGTTTGCCAGACCGTGCGGCACATGGAAAATTCCGCCGAGCGAATGGGCGATGGAATGGGTGATACCAAGCCCGCTATTGTTGAAAGCCATGCCTGCCATGCAGGAACCGAGCAGCATATGCTCACGGGCTTCCATGTCGTCACCGTTGATGTAGGCCCGCTTGAGATACGTGAAGACGTAACGGATAGCGTATCTTGCGTAGATGGAAGTAAAAGCGTTAGCCTCACGGGAAGTGTATGCCTCAATGGCGTGGGTCAGCACGTCCATACCTGTTGCCGCAGTAACATGCGGGGGCAGGGAACGTGTGAAACGGGCATCAAGGATAGCCATATCCGGGATGAGCATTTCATCGTTAAGAGGAATCTTAACTTCATTAACCTTGTCGGTGACTACAGCATAACTGGTAACTTCAGCCCCGGTACCACTAGTTGTGGGGATAGCGACCAGAGTGGGTTTAACCTTTCCTTCAAGTGCTTTTCCAGCGAAGAAAGAAATGGCCTTAGCCGCATCAATGGGGGAACCACCGCCAAGGGCGATAATCAGGTCAGCCTGATTTTTAAGGAAAATCTGTGCTCCCTTGGTAACTGTCTCAAGGGAAGGATCGGGTTCAACCTCATCAAAAATGATAAAAGGAATCCCTTTGCGATCAAGATGGGTGCGGACACGGTCAACAAAACCGGTCTTAACCATGAATGAATCGGTAACAATGAAAGCCCGCGTAGCCGGAATAGTCTCCAGATTATCCAGAGCGTCTTCGCCGTAGCAGATTTTTGTTTTGCCGTAGAACTGTGTCACCCTTTTCTCCAATAAATCAAAATATCAGGGTTAAAATCTATTCAGCTTGAAATTTGTTTTGGGGCGCAGGTGTGAGGGGTGAGGGGTACCTGCGCCCCTTAAGTCCTTATTTAACAGCACATTTAGGAAGAATAACTTCCACTTCGCTGTGAGGACGGGGTATCACGTGTACGCTGCGCAGTTCACCTACGCGTTCAGCTGCTGCTGCACCTGCATCAACTGCAGCTTTAACAGCACCAACGTCGCCACGAACCATTACGGTTACGAGACCGCCGCCGACCTGTTCACGGCCGACGAGAGTTACGTTTGCTGCTTTAACCATAGCATCGGCTGCTTCAACAGAACCAACGAGACCTCTGGTTTCTACCATTCCGAGAGCGTTGAGAGATGACATAATTTTCTCCTCTTAAAGATACTAAACTTTTAAATATTTCCTTTAACGGCTTCAGCAAGCTTGAAACTCATTTCCTTGAGCTGTTCAAGATCGCTGATTCCGTATTCTTCTTTCAACAGCACCGCGATGCCCATAGCCAGCTCTTCACAGCCGTTACAAACGTCCTTGGTGCAGGAAGGGTTG
The DNA here is from genome assembly GCA_002340305.1 of Desulfovibrio sp. UBA2564. Taxonomy (GTDB): domain Bacteria; phylum Desulfobacterota; class Desulfovibrionia; order Desulfovibrionales; family Desulfovibrionaceae; genus Maridesulfovibrio. Next base: position 1,707 of record DDLU01000148.1, on the reverse strand, counting down.
CCGCATCCGCTGTTTTCAGAATCACAGCCGGCAGCTTCGCCCTTACAACATCCGGCTACAGCCGCAGCAGCGTCTTCCACGCGGGATATGCTGATCTTTCTCTGGCTCAGCACATCTTTAGCGCCGGGAGTCATGATCATGTTGCTGTCCACAAAGAAAGTGGCACAATCCGGGCAAATGAATGAGTCAAGATTGCCCGCTTCGATAAGTTTCTTTTTCATCTTTACCTCGTTCCCCGTACTAAGGCCTTTACGACCGAGGCGTCGGGTCCGGGGATGACTACCGCCTCAATAATATTTTTGCCCAAAACAGCGGATGCAGCATCTGCGGCCTCTTGAACCGCAGCAACATCGCCGCTCATAACGAAATATGATTTACCGTTGATACCCTGCCCAGCTGCAAAACGGGCCAGTTCAACATCGGAACGCTTAACCGCCGCATCCGCAGCCACTATACCGGTGGAAACATTGCGGCACTCTACAATTCCGAGAGCCTTAACCTCTGTAATGGCAACCGGACTTTTCAGCACAGCAGCCACTTGCGGAGAAAGGCTTGAAATAACAAAACTTGCCTTGATCTTGCTCCCATCTGTTTGCGCAGCTTCAACGCTGGATGTCACAGAAGCCTGATCTCCGGTCACATAGATCAGATATCTACCGGAACAAATAGTAGAAGCGCGCACAAGCTCGACATTCGCAGCTTTCATCATGGCATCGGCGATGCGCACTCCGGCTGCAATGTGCCAGCATTCAACTATGCCCAGATTTTTCATGGTAACTAAACCTGTGCCTGAACTTCATCGATGATACCGACAATGGCAGCATCAACGGGTGCTTCGTGGTTACGCAGAGCCATGCGTGCGGAGCTTCCGGTTGCAACCAGAACCTGCTCACCGATACCGGCACCGACACAGTCAACAGCAACGAAGACTTCGTCACTGCCCTTCTCTTCGATGTCCAGTCGCTGAACAACCATCAGCTTTTCCCCGCTCAAATCATCATTCTTGCGAGTAGCCCAAACATTGCCGACAACTTTACAGATAATCATGTAACAATCCTTAGAGGGTCTTGCTGATGTTAACGTTCAGTTCCTTTGCTGCTTCCTCTGCAAGCGGGGTTACCCGTGCACTCGGCAGCACAACCAGTTCTTTAGCTCCCCGGCCCGCAGCGTCACTGACCACCTTGCCGGTGATCAGTGACTCTCTGACCTTCAGAGACTCGGGCACCTTGGGTTGAAATCTTTTCAGGCCGAAACCACGAAGAGTCTTCTCGTGCTCCTGATAGAGAGCATAGAGAGGGCCGGGAGCAGTCTGGCTGTAATCTTCGTAACCGAAAGACAGAACTTCCACGGTGTGGCCCAACAACAGCTGGCGGAGCAGTTCAGTCATAATCTTTCCGTTAGCTTTGCCAACTGCCAGATCAGACATTTCGCAGACACACAGGGAAGGCACGATGAAACGGCTGAACTCAACGCAGTGAGCTTCTTCACCGAAGAAGTAGTATTCGTATTCATCGCCGAAGCTGTTGCGGACTTTCTCGGCAACAAGGCAATCACGCTCGGCCAGAACCAGCGCGCAAGCCTTCTTGGACTCAGGCTTAAGCTGCTTGAGAACTTCAGTTGCGATGGATTGAACTAATTCATTAATGTCTACGCTCATGTTTGTCTCCGACGGCCCTGCCGGGGGCCTCTCCGAGGGCTTAAACCCTT
>DDLU01000174.1 GCA_002340305.1 Desulfovibrio sp. UBA2564 | reverse complement strand
GGAAAATTTTTGCAAAAGTTTTCCCTTCCCCTGCCGCCGGAGGCATCCTTTTAAAAAATGCCCCGGCCTTCGAGAGAAGGACGGGGCATTTACATATTCAATTTACAAAGAGCGAGAGATTAACCGGCGAGAACTGCTGCGCAACGCGGGCAAAGCTCGGGGTGTTCTCCGTTGGTGCCGAGAGTATCGTATCTCCAGCAACGGCTGCATTTTTCACCTTGTGCTTTTTCAACCTTGATGGCGAGACCTTCGAGTTCTTCAGGCTTAACTGCATCTTCGGTTGCGTCTGCGAAAGGAGCGATTTCAATACCGGAAACGATGAAGAACTCGCGGTGTTCGATGCCTTTGAGAGCTTCGGCAATTTCTTCGTTAGCAAAGAGGGTAATCTTGGTATCAAGGGAGTGACCGATAACCTTCTCGCGGCGCAGGGGTTCGATTGCCTTGGTAACTTCGGTTCGTACATTCATGAGCAGTTCCCAGCGTTCGCGCTCAGTATCGTCGATCTCTGCTTTGAGCAGTTCAGGACGGATAGCGAAGACAGTTTCTGCATCGCCTCTCATTTCTTCAGGCATGTGGGAATATGCTTCCTCAGCAGTGAAGGAAAGGATCGGGGCCATGTCTTTAAGCAGCATGAGCATGGTTTGCCAGAGCACGGTCTGGGCGGAACGGCGTTCAAGGCTGTTTTCGCCGGACACGTAGAGTCTGTCCTTGATGATATCAAGGTAGAACGCAGAAAGTTCAGTAGTACAGAGGTTGTGCAGGGTGTGATAAACTTTGTGGAATTCAAAGTTTGCATATGCCTGCTGGATTACCTCATGCTGACGGCTGACCATATCGAGCGCAAAATGGTCGATGGGCAGCATTTCTGCGGGCGCTACTGCATCAGACTCGGGGTTGAAACCGTTCAGGTTACCGAGGATGTAACGGCAGGTATTACGTACACGGCGGTATGTATCCACCATGCGGCTCAGGATTTCATCGGAGATACGAACGTCTTCCTGATAGTTTACAGCGGAAACCCACATACGCAGGATTTCAGCACCGTGCTGGTCGATGATCTCCTGCGGCGCGATGACGTTACCGATGGATTTGGACATCTTGCGCCCGTTTTTATCAACTACGTAACCGTGAGTCAGTACGGTTTTGTAGGGAGGCACGTCACGGGTACCTACGGATGCGAGCAGGGAACTATGGAACCAACCACGATGCTGGTCGGAACCTTCAAGGTACAGATCCGCGGGGAAGCGGTGCTCCTTGCGTTTTTCAACAACAGCAGCATAACTGGTGCCGGAATCAAACCATACGTCAAGGATGTCATCTTCCTTGGTCCAGTGGTTGCCGCCGCATTTAGGGCATTTGAGACCATCAGGAGCGATTTCTTCTACGGATTTTTCAAACCAGTAGTCACATCCGCGTTCGTGCTTTTCAAATTCGTCTACTACGGAGAAGACCCATTCGGGATCGTTATACACTTCATCGCAGTCTTCACAGATCAGTGCGATGATGGGCACACCCCAGTTACGTTGACGGGAGATACACCAGTCAGGGCGGTTTTCAACCATGCTGTAGATGCGGTTTTCACCCCATGCAGGGATCCAGTCAACGTCATCTTTGATAGCTTTGAGAGCTTTAGAGCGCAGGTCGTTTTCATCCATACCTACAAACCACTGGGTGGTGGCGCGGAAGATGACCGGCTCTTTACAGCGCCAGCAATGGGGGTAGGAATGGGTAATTTTTTCCTGTGCGAGGAGATTGCCCAGCTCTTCGAGTTTTTCGATAACTTTCGGGTTGGCTTCCCAGACATTCATACCTGCGAAAAATTCCACTTCATTGAGGAACACTCCGCTGTTGTTCATGGGAGAGTAAATTTCAAGACCGTTCTTGAGACCGGTTTCAAAGTCCTCACGACCATGGCCGGGAGCAGTGTGAACACAACCGGTACCGGAATCGAGGGTTACGTAATCCGCCAGTACAACAGGAGATTCACGGTCATAGATGGGATGCTTGGCAACTGCGCCTTCGAGCTTGGCACCCGGTACAGTAGCCAGCACATTCCAGCTTTCCCAACCGAAGGATTCTGCACATACGGGCAGCAGTCTTTCAGCAAGGATGTAGTATTCACCGTTTACTTCGGTAATTACGTAATCAAACTCAGGGTGAACAGCCACAGCCATATTATCGGGGATGGTCCAGGGAGTGGTGGTCCAGATACATACGTAGGTACGGGAGAGGTCCACTTTGGATGCAGCATCTTCGGGCAGTGCTTTCAGGACTTTTTCATCGCTTAAAGGAAAGCGTACGTAAATGGAAGGAGAAGTGTGGTCTTCGTATTCTACTTCTGCTTCAGCAAGAGCGGTACGGCAGTCACAGCACCAGTGGATAGGCTTCTTACCACGGATAACGGAGCCTTTTTCCATGAGACGACCCAGTTCACGGGCCGTTGCTGCTTCGTATTCGGGCTTCATGGTCAGGTAAGGATCTTCCCAGTTACCGAGCACGCCGAGACGTTTGAATTCTTTACGCTGGATACCTACGAATTTTTCGGCATACTCGCGGCAGAGACGGCGGATAACAGTGGTAGGCAGTTCTTTTTTCTTTTTCTTAAGTTCCTGCTCAACTTTGTGTTCAATGGGCAGGCCGTGGCAGTCCCAACCGGGAACATATTCGGCTTTCATACCCTGCAGGTTGCGGGACTTAACAATAATGTCCTTGAGAACCTTGTTCATGGCTGTGCCCATGTGAATGTGGCCGTTAGCATACGGGGGGCCGTCGTGCAGGACGTACTGCTTGGCATCAGCGTTAGCTTCAACCATTTTTTCGTATACCCCGGTTTCCTCCCAACGCTTGAGCATTTCGGGCTCGCGCTGCTTGAGGTTGGCCTTCATGGGAAATTTTGTCTTGGGCAGACACAGGGTCTTTTTATAATCGCTCATGACTGGAAAAGTCCTCCGGAACTATCTTAGTATATGATATTTGATTAAAAGCCGTTTAAGAGATTCACATTAATGCCCGTGATTTTGTTCAAATATAAACTGAAATTACAGCATGTTAATATAATATAAACAAATCACGCTATGCTGTGGAAAAATAAACAGCCATTCTAACGTAAATATAAAAATAAAAAATGCTCAAAAATGAGCGGAGTTATCTTGAAACAAGGCTTGATGGAAGTCAACCCGGAGTTGCATCATTATTTAGAGGGAAATTAACCCTTCAATGGTAGCTGCTTTTTCGTAGATATTTACGATTACGTCCGAGCTGTTGGCGTGAATAACAACGGTTACACTGGTGTATTTACCGGTTTTGGAATCCTTTTCAGTGTAAGGAAAACCGTCAATCATGGATTTGAGTTCGTCCAGAGCCCTACTGGGAACGATAAATTTAAAGGTGTAGTCGCAGGGCCATTCATGGTGTTCATCAAGGGTTGCTTTGAACTGGTCAACTGACTGTGCCATGTTTTCTCCTTATATCATATTGAAATATTGAAATCTTATATTATACTGACAGTAGTTACGATTTGGTTCGTACTGCTTGTCGGGCATTGTTGATATATGGATCGTATATGGTGCTGTCAATGGTGTAAAAAAGTTTTTCCCTTGTCCCTAAAGGATTTTTTTTGGTTGTCGATACAGTATTCAGGTGTTCCTAAAATAATACTGTAAGGATAGGGCGGAAAAATGAGTAAAAAAAATCTCCACGCAACCAATTTCAGGAAAGTTCTTGAATTGTTCCACGATGGACGTGAACGCGATGCGGAAAGTCTTTTACGGATCATTCAGGAAGACTATCTTAACATGTATGAGGAAAATAAAGAGTTACGATCCCAGATAAAAGAGGTCGCTGAAATTCTTGACCTTGCTGAATGTATGGAGTTCGATGGGCAGAAATATTGGATTGATGAGGACAATGAAAAAACAGGTCCTTATTGTCAGGTCTGCTATGACCGTGATGGAGTCCTGATCAGACTTCAAGAACGTGCAAAGCATTGGGAGTGTTACTCCTGCCAGAATCTGTTTGTAAAAATGTCCACTGGAAATATCATACATAAAAGCAGGCCTAAAAAAGAGTCCAAGCCTTTGCTGAGACTTTTTAGCTAAAAACACTTTATTTTCCAGTCCTTAATATACACCTGATGCGGTGTTGCCGACTATAGTGGGCAACACCGTTTTTTTCTATATATAAAGAATCTTTGAACAGCTGGAGTCGCATTATGTGTTCTGGTTGATAAGAACAGACACCTGCTGTAGCAGGTCGGTAACAAAGTGGCCTGTGCCGGCTAGATAATTTATTAAAGGCTGCGGGGAAACCCACAGCCTTTTTCCTTTGGTTATTATGCACAAAATGAAGGTTAGTATTGGATAAAAATTTCTTCTTGGGGTACTATTCATAAAATTGGTTTAAATTACGAGGATATCTATGTCTGATAAATTTTTGTGTGTACATGGTCATTTTTACCAGCCACCAAGAGAAGATCCTTGGCTGGATATGATTTTCCCTGAAGGCAGTGCCGCACCATTCCGGCACTGGAATGAAAGAATCTGTCGTGAAAGCTATGCCCCCTTGGCGTGGGCAAGACGTATGGGCGGTGACGGGATTTTCGACATTATCAATTGCTACGAGTGGATGAGTTTTAATGTCGGCCCGACTCTTTTCCGCTGGATAGAGCGTTCTGAGCCTAAGTTGTACGCAAAAATGCTTGAGGGTGATGCTTTAAGCTTTAAACGTTGGGGGCACGGAAATGCCATAGCTCAAATTTATCATCATGTGATTATGCCGCTTGCTTCCGAACTTGACCGTGACGCTGAAGTTGTATGGGCTATTGCTGATTTTGAATCCCGTTTCAAGCGTAAGCCCGAAGGGATGTGGCTATCCGAGACTGCATGCAACACGGAAACTCTTGAGACCCTTGCTGAGCATGGAATTACTTTTACACTGCTGGCTCCGAGGCAGGCCGAGGCAATCGCCGATATTGAATCCGAAGACTGGCAGGAAGTGGATGAACATTCCATCAACATAAAAGAGCCATATCTTGTTGAACTGCCTTCAGGTAAAACTATTTCCATCTTTTTTTATGATGGTGGAGTATCACAGGCTGTTGCGTATGAAGGTTTGCTCAAAAATGGCGACAATTTCTGGAATAAAATTTCCGGCGCAGCTGCTGAAGGTCTTCTTTCAGTTGGTACCGATGGCGAGACTTATGGGCACCACGTTGAGTTCGGGGAAATGGCTCTTGCCTACGTCCTTGCGCAGGGCATTGAAGAACGGGACGGAATTTCATTGCTTAACTATGGTGCTTATCTCGAAAAAAATCCACCTACACGCAAGGTCAGGATTCGTGAAGACTCTTCTTGGAGTTGCTATCATGGAGTGGAGCGCTGGCGCAGTGATTGCGGTTGCTGTACAGGAGGTTATCCTGATTGGAATCAGCAATGGCGCAAACCTCTTCGCGAAGGTCTTGATGCAATCAAGAATCTAATGAATGCACACTATTTTAACCATGGCGATAAAATTTTTAAAGATTCACGTAAGGCCCTGATTGATTACGGTTCGGTCTTAAGTGGTCTTACTTCTCAAGAAGATTTCTTCAACCAACACTTTAATGTTTCTGAAGATAGCTCCAAAGCAGATTTAGGTTGGAAGCTGCTTTCCATGCAGAAATGGGCTTTATCATCCTTTGCCAGTTGTGGGTGGTTCTTTGATGACTTAGCACGTCTGGAGCCAGTTAATAACATGGGCTTTGCACTCCGGGCCATTGAGATAGCGCAGGAAACGGGGATGATCGGTCTGGAAGAAAAATTTCTTTCAATTACCGGGGAAGCCCGATCCAACGAAGCACGTTATGGTTCAGCGGTTGATCTTTGGAACAGTAAAATCAAACCTCAGAGCGAGACTCCGGGTAGTCTTATCGGACAGGCATTAGCCCGACTCTATGTTGAAGGAGTTTTCCCATTACCCGGGGAAGAGGGGCGTATTGAATGGCCCGGTGTTGCTGTGCTTATCCGGGTCAATGATGATTCTTTAGTGACGGCCCGTGGTGAAGCTGAGATAAGGTGGCAACTGGAATCTGAGGTTAAAAATTACGGTTTTAGGTGGTCAAAAGGAGATCGTGTCCTATCCGGATCGGTTGAAGTTTCATTGCCTACTGGGCAAATTGAAACCTTTTTGCTCCCTGATACCGCATGGAAAAAGCGGCAATCTTTGTCCCTTGCATGGGTGAAGCGTTTCGCAAAAAAATCATGGGATGCGCAAATTCTGAGCACCGGATGCGGCCCTATTCTTTTCAATGAATTCGAAGACTATCAGTCTGAGCAGACATGGGGACCACATTGGCGTAAATTGTGGGCAGGTCTTGCATGGAGCTACATTTTCTCCGGCGATACTGTCGGTAACGATTTTATTGATTTCATGAAAGAAGTCGGTCGGGATCATCCTGATCTTGATTATTTTGTTGAGCAGCTTGCTCTTGAGTTGTGCTCCATGCTGCAAAATGATCTGACCCTGTGGGACAGTATTCGTGGGGTAGTTGACAGAGCGCATAATATTGAATTGCCCATCGACCTTTGGCGTTTGCAGAATTGCTACTGGGATAAGGTCTTGATCGGGGAAAGCGATCCTGAATTAGCCAAGATGATTGGCTTTGATCTGTAGGAACTTCGCTAGTACGAAAGAAAAGGTCCATTGAGATAATCTCAGCGGACCTTTTTTCATTAACTTGTATAGCAAACGATATCAGAACTCATAAACCGAGCCGGAACCCATAGGTACTACTTCGCAGGAAAGTCTTTCCTTAAGGAATTCAAAACCGTCTTTACCGGTGCAGTGACCGGGAGAGACAATTTCAGGACTGAATTCTTCAATTACCTTAGCGGTACTCTCGTATTCGGCCTTATCAGCAGAGTAGAGGTGCAGGCCGCCGATGATGGCGTGAACAGAGTCAATCCCGGTTAGATCACGCAGATGGTAGAGCGAATTTGCAAGGCCGCTATGACAGCAGCCAAGTACAACGACCGGGCCTGAATTAGTCATGAGCAGCAAGAAAGCATCATCGCGGACATGATCAACCTGAGTCATTTCCTGATCAATGTATAAATCCCTGGTTGCCTCGAATAAACCTTCGCGGCGGGTGATTTCGGTGATCATGAACAGTCCGTCTTCCAGTTCCACATCATCGCGAACGATGATGGTACCCGGATATTCACAGTTGAAAGATGCGTCCTTAGCGGAGCCGTCATCTTCCTTGGAATAGCGCCTGTTGGCAAAATCCGGGTGGGCATAAACAGGACCCATGAAATCAGCATCCATGAGTGCGTCCATGCCGCCGGTGTGATCCCAGTGACCGTGACTGAGTGCCAGTCCTTTAGCTTTGCTGATGTCAATTTTCATGATACCGGCATTTTTCAGGAAAAGGTCGCTTGCGCTGCAATCCCAAAGCCAAAGGTCATTCCCGGGAAGTTCCAGAGCCATGGAGAGGCCCCATTCTTTACCGAGGTTGTCATTCAGGGATTCATTATCACAAAGAACGGAGATTCTGCACGGCTGTGTGTATTGTCCTGTTATCTCGATGGCCATTTTTGGGGATCATCCTTGAAGAGCTTGTAGTTGATGGAGTCCACAAGGGCCTGCCAGCTCGCTTCAATGATGTTGTGGCTGACACCCATGGTGGTCCACTGGCTTTTGCCGTCAGTGGATTCAATAAGCAGGCGGACGTTAGAACTTGTGCCCGCTGCCTGACGTACAGCCCCAGACAATACTCTTACCTTAAAGTCCTGTAAACGAACTTCTTTTAATGACGGATAGAAAGGTTCAAGTGCCTTACGCAATGCTTTGTCGAGGGCGTTAACCGGACCGTCACCGGAAGCGGCGGTATGGTTTTCCTGACCGTGGACTTTTACGATCACTGTTGCCTCGGAAAAAGGCTCGGAATCATTTTTACGTTTGGCATCGACTACAAAGAAGTTAATGAACTCAAAATAGCGCTTGGACCAGCCCATGGCTTTGAAGAAAAGCAGTTCGAAGGAAGCTTCCGCTGCGGAATATTCAAAACCGATGGACTCGCGCTCCTTGATCTCTGCCAGAATGGTCTGCACCGCAGGATCGTTTTTGTCCAGATCGTAACCGTACTGCTTGGCCTTGTAGAGCACGTTGCTCTTACCTGAAAGGTCCGAGAGCAGCACGCGGCGGTCATTACCTACCAGTAGCGGATCGATGTGTTCGTAGCTGGTGGAATCCTTGAGCACGGCACTGACATGTACGCCGCCTTTATGCGCAAAAGCTGCCTGTCCGACGAATGGCTGGCGCAGGAAGGGGCGCAGGTTGGCAATTTCGGTGACGTATGTGGAAGTTTCTTTGAGTTTGATCAGCTTGTTTTTGCCGATAGTCTCATAACCGAGCTTGAGTTCAAGGTTAGGAATAATGGAACAGAGGTTGGCGTTACCGCAACGCTCTCCGTAACCGTTCATTGTCCCCTGAATCTGGATAGCACCGTTTTGCACAGCAGTAATTGAGTTTGCTACCGCAAGGTCACAATCGTTGTGGGCATGAATACCGATGTGGCAGCCGGGGATTTTTTCCTGAACCTCTTTACATGCGGTTACGATTTCCCCGGGCATGGAACCGCCATTGGTATCGCAAAGGATGAGCACATCCGCTCCGGCCTCATGCGCTGCTTTAAGGCAGTTTAAGGTGAATTCCGGGTTGGCTTTGAAGCCGTCAAAGAAGTGCTCGGCATCAAAGAACAGCTCTTCCACATGCGGATGCAGGTAGGAGATGCTGTTTCTGATCAGTTCAATATTTCTTTTGAGAGTGACACCAAGAGCGCTGGTAGCATGGAAATCCCATGTTTTACCGAAGATAGACATAGTCTTGGCTCCTGATTCAATCAGGGCGTTCAGGTTGGGGTCATTTTCGGGAGTAAGGCGGTTCATATGAGTTGAACCGAAGGCGGAGACTTTGCAGTTTTTGAGAGCGTAATTCTGGATTTCTTTAAAGAATTCCCTGTCAGTGGCATTGGAACCGGGCCAGCCGCCCTCGACGTAATGTACGCCGAGGTCGTCCAGCTTGCGGGTGATGCGCACTTTATCTTGTACGCTCAAGTTTATTTCTTCAGATTGTGTTCCGTCACGCAGAGTGGTGTCGTATATTTTTATTTGTTTCATTTGCTAGAGTGAGTTTTCATCGGACCCCGATTTATCGAGCCCGAACGTGTTATGGAGCGTTCTGATGGCCAGTTCAGTGTATTTTTCTTCGATTAGGCAGGTAATTTTAATTTCGGATGTGCTGATCATCAGAATGTTGATGTTTTCATCACGCAGTGCTTGAAATGCTTTGGATGCTACACCGGAATGGTTACGCATTCCAACACCGATGACGGAAACTTTACAAACATGCTGATCGTACAGAACATCCTGAGCTCCCATGGGGTCTTTAATCTCATCAATAATTTCGAGGGTCTTTTTCAGATCACCTCTGGGAATGGTAAAGGTCATGTCGGTGCGGCCGTCACGGCTGGGGTTCTGAACGATCATATCAACCAGAATACCTGCGTCAGCAAGAGGAGTGAACAGAGTCGCGGATACTCCCGGAACGTCATTTACCTTGGATAGGGTTACACGAGCTTGGTCCTTGTCATATGCAATTCCGGAAACAAGTACTGATTCCATATTCTTATCCTCCTGAGTGACGTATGTTCCGATCTCATCGCTGAAAGTAGAGCGGACATGAACTTTAACATTATATTTTTTAGCAAATTCAACCGAACGGATCTGTAGTACTTTCGCGCCCATGCTGGCCATTTCCAGCATCTCATCATAGGAAACATGATCCAGTTTTCGAGCAAGGGAACAGATGTTTGGGTCGGTAGTGAAAACACCCGGAACATCGGTAAAAATTTCGCAGACATCAGCTTCAATCGCAGCTGCCATGGCTACAGCGGAAGTATCGGAACCACCGCGGCCGAGGGTGGTAATTCGTCTTTCTTCATCACAACCCTGAAAGCCGGCCATGACCAGTATATCATGATCATGAAGCATTTCTTCGATTTTAACGCGATCTATATCTAGGATACGTGCGCGGGAATAATCTGAGTCTGTCTTAATGGGAATCTGAAAACCCAGCAGGGAGCGGGCTTTGATTCCACGATCTTTTAGAAGCATGGAAAACAAGGCTGTAGAAACCTGTTCCCCGGTGGATACCAGAGAGTCCATTTCGGCGAGGTCCGGTTCTTTTGACCATTCATAGGCCAGATCAATGAGCCGGTTTGTTTCACCGGACATTGCGGATAGGACTACGATAACTTTGTTGCCTTTTTCGTAAGGCACCATGACTTTTTCCAGTACTTGCTTCATGCATTCGAGGTTCCTGACCGAGGTTCCACCGAATTTCTGTACTACGATGTTCATTTGAACATTATCTCCTTACCACATGATTTCAACGGATATTATTGGAATGACTTGAGAAATGAGGCGAGCTCTTCATAGAGGGAGGTCGCTGAACCATGCAGGGTCAATTCTATTGTTCTGCCAGATTCGGCAGGGATCCAAGTGAAGAGCATTGCGCTTTCAGGCCAGAATTCCATTTTCAGATACTGAATCCACTCTACAACTGTCAAAGTTTTTTTATCACTTAATAAATCAAAGAAGTCTTCATCAGGTGTCTGACCTTCCAATCTATAAAGGTCAAAATGAGCGACTTGAGGTTTTGTGGGGTAAATATTAAGAATATTGAAGCTGGGGCTGCTTACTTCTGCGCTTTGCGCATCGGGGAAGCTTTCTACAAGTGCGCGAACAAAAGTTGTTTTTCCCGATCCAAGGTCCCCGTTTAAAAAGATTGGAACCAGTTTTTTCGTTTCCAGAAAAAAAGAAGCCAGTGTGGAGCCGAGCTTGAGGGTCGCCTCCACATCCGGCAGATTGATGATCAGTTTATCATTACTCATTTACTTAGCTAAAACCTTTAATACGTCTTCTTTACCGACAACGCCGACCAGCTTTCCGTTTTCCACAACCGGCAGGGTGTAGAACTTTCTTTCAACCATAAGGTCGGCAATTTTTTCGATACTTGTATCGGGTTCAATGGTTATGGGGTTAGGGGTCATGGCGTGTTCCACTTTGGTAGCCGCGATTTTGTTCACCTCACGCTCAAGTTCCTCGTTGGAGGAGAAAGAGATAAATCCGTCCAGAATGGTGAATAGGGAAGGCATGGAAATAGTCTTCTGCTGGGCAACAAGGTCACTCTGGCAGATTACGCCGACCAGCTTTCCGTCACCATCCACCACCGGGAGTCCGTTCAAGTGTTTTTCAAGCATAAGCTTGGCTGCGGTTGCCACATCATTTTCAGGTTCAAGGGTAAGGGCACCGGAAGTCATGATATCCTTGGCTTTCAGCATAATTCCTCCTTGAGCACTTGGGGGAGCACGTCAGCTATTTCAGTTGCAATGTTTCCACGATACGGAAAATTTTCAGCCAGATACTGTCCTGCCAGTCCATGCCAGTATACCGCGATACAAGCACTTTGCATAGCAGGAATTCCTTTTGCCAATAAAGCTCCCCCCATACCGGCGAGGATGTCACCGGATCCTGCTGCCGCAAGGTTGGGGGCGGACAGGGGAGAGACGACTATCTGCCCGTCAGGGCAGCCGATGATTGTCCCTGCACCTTTAAGAACCAGCAGGGTTTTAGTGGCCTGT
>DDLU01000255.1 GCA_002340305.1 Desulfovibrio sp. UBA2564 | reverse complement strand
TCAGGGTCTTGGTAGACACACCGCCGTTCTGGTCATCCACTTTAACCTGAATGGAAAGGTTTTCTTTGCTCTCATGGTCGAGGGTTGCGCCTTCTCTGAGAGTGATTTTACCAGTCTTTGAGTTAATGTCGAAGAGTGCATTATCATCATTGTTTGTTCTGACAATGCTGTATTCCAAAGTATCGTTATCTTTATCCTCAGCGGCGAGGGTGACGATTTCATCCCCGGCATTCAGGTTTTCGTTAACATCAACCGACATGTCGGGATCGTTTGCGGCAACGGGCTGTCCATTTTCAAGGAATTCGGGAGCATCGTTGACCGGAGTAACGGAAATTTCAGAGGATACGGTTGATTCATTGTTTCCGCTGTCGATTACCTTAATGTCAATGTCACGGGGCTCTGTGTCGGGGTTGTCACTGCTATTGACAAAAGAGACAGCTTTAATTGCCTGGGTAAAAGCGGCATCAGTGACAGAACCGTTAGCAGCGGTCAGGGTTACAACTATGTCTCCGTTAACATTGTCTATGCTGTAAGTGATGTCTGCGGGCAGAGTGCCGACAAGCAATTGATCGCCGGCGTGAGCATCCTTCAGTGTTATTGTTGCGCTAGTTAGATTGGAAGCGTCATCGTCATCAGCAATATTAAATTTGGTGTCTACTACGGAAATAGCCGTGCCATTCTCTTCAAATGTATCTTGATGAACAGCAGTACTTCCGTCATTGATGACGGGATTTTCATCTGCATCGGTTACTTTAATAACCAGTTCTTTGCGGGTGCTTCCGCCTTCGCCATCGTCAACGGTGATGAACAGTTTATAGCTGCCGGTTGTTTCATGATCCAGGGTTTGGCCCTTGATGAGTGAAACTTTACCAGTCAGCTGGTCAATTTCAAATTTTTCGCTGATGTTGCCGTGTTCATCAGTAAGGCGGAAAGTAAGGCCGTTGCTGTCCGGGTCTGAGGCCGCGAAGTCAGCAACTTCAAATCCGGTTTCCACGGCTTCAGAAACAGCAACAGTGAAATTTCCTTCGGCATCGGTCTGACCAGTGCTTTCAATGCTGATTTCGGGGTCGTCGTTGACACCATTCACAGTCATTTTGAGGGCTGCTTTTGTGCCCAATTCCCCATCACTTACAACGTACTTAAATACGTCTTTATGAGATTCATCTTGTCCAAGAGCATCGGATCTAGTGCCGTCAGCGATGTAGCTATATGAACCGTCTCTGCTTACGGTAAGTGTGCCCCACTGGGTTTTTATTACAACATCATCACCGTTTTCAGGCATGTCCACCCAGTGCTTTCCGTGTGCATCAACGTAGCGTACGCGGGTGACAAAAAGATCGGTCTGCCGGCCTTTGCTTTCAACATAATCCATGCTTTCAGGGTCAGAGTCGTTGAGTAGCAAATTCCCTGAGTGAAGCTCTGAGCCATCCTGACTTTCGTTAATAGTAACTTTTTCACCTTTGACTTTAGGCTTGTCATTAACAGCATCTACTTCAATGGTGGAATGGATGGTATCGGTATTGTTGCCGCTGTCAGTGATAGTGATGCTGATGTTGCGTTCGCCGTCAACAGGATTGTTACCTCTGCTACGGAAAGAGACATCTTTAATGGCTTCAATAAAGGCATCATCGCTAACAAAGTCGTTGTCAGCTGTCAGGGTAAGTACGAGTTTTCCGTTTACTTTGGACACCTTGTAGCTGATGCCATTGACATCATCGCCGAACTCCAGTCTATCCTTTGCTGCGGGATTTTCCAAAGTGATGGTCGCGTTGCGAATGTTGGAGACGGTGTCGTCAAAAATTGAGAGGTCGTCGGCAACAACAGAAACTGCCTGAGCGTTCTCAACATAAGTGTCTGTGTGAACTGCGTCGTTTCCATCATTTAAAACCGGAGCTTCATCAACATCAGCAACGTTGATGGTCAGGTCTTTGGTAGCTGTTCCGCCGTTGCCGTCGCTGACTACTACCTGCAGGTTGAAGCGGGTGTCAGTAGCGTGGTCGTAATCAAAATTCCCGGCAAAGCTGATGTTGCCGTTATTGTCGATGACAAAGTACTCGGCACCGGGGCCGGTCAGGCTGTAGGTCAGGTTGTCACCTTCCTGATCGGTGGCGAAAACTTTTGTGATACTCAGGTCGGGGTTGACCGCGCTGTCTACTATTTCATCAACATTAATCACTGGCTCCGGTACGGTCAGCACGGGGGCTTCGTTTACCGGAGGAGTGGCGTTGCCGGTATCGGTAGTTGGTACAGCGGATGCGGGGTCATCTGCTGTTCCTGCTCCGTCAACGCTGTCTGTGCTGCTTAAGCCGGACTGGGAGTCCCTGTTGTTATCAGAAGAAAATTGGTTGTCAGGATCATTTTGTCCGGTGGAACCGTCAACACTTCCGTCCACATCGCCAGCATCATCGTTAAGTGCATTCAGGCCGCCAGAAGGGCTTTGAGCACCGGCAGCTGTTTGGAAATCTGTACTGCTGTCGCCGTCACCGCTGGACCTGTCTTCGAAAAGGGGAGCATACATTGCACCGGGCATGGGACCGCTATCAGCCATGTTCAGGAGGAATTCGGCAGCGTTTGCGATTATCTCAGCATAGTTTTCAATGACGATAACGCCACCGTTTTCTTCGTTTGCAGCATCCTTTAATACAAGGTTGGCACCATCAGCTTCGACAATTACATCGTCAGCGGTAAAAGCAAAATTTACAAAATTCGCACCGTCAATAATGAGTTTAACGGTTTCCCCGGCTTTAGGAATTTCAATGGCGGATTGATTTTCTCTGATGTTGATTGTCTGCATTGTGACGACTCACTTGTTAGTCATTAATCTAAGTAGCTGACTTCTAAGCTGCCCATCCACTCCACTAGATGAGGCGGCAGGATTGAAGTCAAACTAATGGCACTATTATCTAAAAAAACATTTATTTGCACTTAATGTGCCATAAACATGCGCCGTAGAACGTTTGTTACTTTTGTAAAGGGGAAAATAAAAGAAAAGCAGCAGAAAAATGAATTATTTTCTGCCGGAAATGAGCCTGTTCGTGAAATCGCTAAGAACAGCGAAAGAAGGTGGGGATTTTTATCCCACATCGAACAATCTCCAAATTTTATAAAAGAGTCTTAAGTTATTTACTCATTAAGACTCTTCCTCCCCTAATTCCACGCTCATTAATATAAAAATAAATGCGTTTGCGTCAATGGGTTGAGCCTCCATTTCTAAAGAAAAATTGATTTACTAATCTATATGATTGAAAATAAAAGATTATCGTTGAATTATTTATTTATGCTAATTTCTATGATTAATCTTCCAGAAAGGTAAGAGCTGCTGAATCTTACTGTTGTGGAAAGTATTTCCAACTGCTATCTACGGGAAAGAATTACAGATAATCCAAACACTAAAGAAAGATAAGTTCATGAAAGATATGGATAAAAAGAAAGCTTCGCTTTCCTCTGAGCCAAATGGAATTAAGAGGAAGGGTAATGCCACAGAGCAAAAGGTTCCCCCGGCAGCTGCTAAAGCCCGGACTAATCCAGACGTAAAACAGCAAAAGGAAGAAGTTCGCCAAAAGGCGGCCCGGGCAGTGGAAAGTTCTGCCGCACCGGGAGTGCCTAAGCCGGAAGGTGAGCGTGATAAACGACTTTCGCCAAAAGACATTGATTTCCAGCCTCCGCTTGTCATTTGCTTGTCTATTATTAGTCGACTTATGGACAAGCCGGTATCCTCGGCCACTATTAAGGCGGGAATTCCGCAGAAAGACGGGGTTGTTACTGCGGCTTCCATTGTCCGTGCTGCGGATCAAATAGGAATCAGGGCAAAGACTGTTCACCGTCCCAGCCTGCGTGCCATTTCCAAACTGATTCTGCCGTGTATTCTTCTGCTGCGTGGTGGTAATGCCTGCGTTCTTCTTGATACAACAGACGATAAGGCCCGCGTTATTATCCCCGGTCACGGCATGGATGAGGCCGAAATTCCGCTGAAAGAGCTGGAAGAGGAATATACAGGCTATGCAATATTCACCCACCGGGTAAGTAAGCTGGACAAACGGGCCAGTGATATTCAACTTATCAAGCGTAAACGCTGGTTCTGGGGAACTATTTTAAGTTTCTGGCCTATCTACAAACATGTGGTTGGAGCCAGCATCATGACCAACATCATCATCATCACCTCACCGTTGTTTGTGATGAATGTTTATGACCGGGTCATCCCGAACAACGCAGTTGATACTCTTTGGGCATTGGCTATCGGGATAAGCATTGCTTATCTTTTTGATTTTATACTTAAGAATCTGCGCAGTTATTTTGTTGATGTCGCCGGACGTAATGCCGATGTGCTCATCGGCAGCCGCTTGATCCAACATCTTATGTCGGCGCGAATGGACCATATGCCTGAATCGGCAGGGGCTATTGCCAACAATATCCGTGAATTTGAATCGTTGCGGGATTTTTTCAGTTCCAGCACGCTTGTAGCTTTCATTGATATGCCGTTTCTGCTGCTATTCATCTGGGTGGTTTACTATATCGGCGGACCGCTGGTCATGCCGATCTTAGTTGCTGTCCCGGTGGTTATTCTAGTGGGGATATTTATCCAGATTCCTTTCCAGCATATTGTGGAGAATCATTATAAAGAGTCCACGCAGAAAAACGCGCTGCTTTTTGAGATCGTGCACGGCCTTGAAACCATCAAGACCTGTCTTGCCGAAGGCCGCATTCAGGCCCGTTGGGAAAATGTGGTCGGCATGAGCGCAAATTCCAATAGTAAAGCCAAGGTTATGGCTAACATTTCGGTTACATTTTCGATGCTGGTGGCCCAGATGGTTAGTGTCAGCCTGATTATTATGGGTGTTTTTCTTATATCCAAAGGCGAACTGACTGTCGGCGGACTTATTGCCTGTAACATTCTTTCCGGACGGGCCATGGCTCCGCTCAGTGCTGTTGCCGGATTGCTGACCCGTTTCCAGCAGTCCCGCATGGCTTTGAGTGCTTTGGATATGCTCATGAAAATGCCTAGCGAGCGCCCGGAAGATAAGGAAGCTTTTACCTATACCCGGACTGAGCCTTCTATAACTATGGAAGATGTGTCTTTCAGCTATCCGGGTACTGATAAAGCGGTTTTGCAGAATATTAAGCTGCACATCAAACCCGGCGAAAAGGTGGGAATTATCGGACGTATCGGAGCCGGTAAAAGTACCTTGGGTAAGCTTTGTATCGGGCTTTATCAACCGGTTGAGGGCAGTGTTAAGCTCGGAAATATTGATCTGCGCCAGATGGATGTCGCGGAACTTCGCCGCCGGGTAGGTTATGTTTCTCAGGACAGCCTTTTGTTTTACGGAACACTTAAGGAAAACATTGCTTTCGGACTACCTGAAGCCGATGACCAGACTATCCGCCATGTTGCAGATCTTGCCGGGGTGACTGATTTCGTTAAGGCCCATCCTGCGGGATTCGGAATGATGGTCGGTGAACGCGGGGCCTCCCTTTCCGGTGGACAGCGACAGGCTGTCTCCATTGCCCGGACACTGCTGCGCGACCCGGAAGTGCTGATTATGGATGAGCCGACCAGCAACATGGACCAGCGCTCAGAATATCAATTGAAAGAAAGAATGGCCGAATACGTTAAGGATAAAACCTTGATTGTTATCGCACACCGCCAGAGCATGCTTGATCTGGTGGACAGGCTGATTATTGTTGATGGCGGCAAAATCGCTGTCGACGGTCCCAAGAAGGCCGTGCTTGAAGGGCTGAGGACCGGAAGGATCAAGGTGAACTTATGATCGGCAGAAAGAAAGTAAAAAACGAGGATTTGCTATACGTCTCCCAGGTGGACCGCGCCATGTACGGTCGGGGGCGGGGCTTTGCCTACGTTATGTATTCGACAATAATTTTGTTTATCGCGGCCTTTGTGGTCTGGTCCAAATATGCTGTTTTGGATGAAGTGACCAGAGGCATGGGCCGGGTTATCCCCTCTCAGAGGGTGCAGGAGATTCAGAACCTTGAGGGCGGTATTTTAAGCGAGATATTTGTCTCGGAAGGTGAGCAGGTCAAGAAAGACGCACTGCTTTGCCGTTTGCATAATGCTCAGGCAGCCAGTTCCTACCGTGATGCTTATGCCCGTTCCCTTGAGCATGAAGCAGCGATCATCAGGCTTAAGGCCCAGCTGAATGATGTGGAGCCTGTTTTTCCGGAAAGTCTTGTTAAAGAAGAACCTGCTTTGGTGGAAGAACAGAAAATGACCTATCGGGCCCAGATCCGTCAATTTGATGTCGAAGTTTCCCTATTCGAAGATCAGGTGCTCCAGAAAGAACAGGAAGTGACTGAGATGGTCAGCCGTAAAAGACAGTTACAGCGTAATCTCAGGGTCGCTAAGGAACAGCGTGATATTGCGTTTCCGCTGATGAAAAAGCAGATTCATTCCAAGATGGATTACCTTGCTCTGGAGCAAAGGGTACTGGAGTTGCAAGGGGATATCGAAGCTCTGCGTCTGGGGATTCCAAGGGCAAAAGTTGCTGTGGATGAGGCCAAGGGCCGGGTCAGCAAATTTAAGGCTGAGCGTGCTTCAATTCTGCTTGAAGAGATCAACAAACGCAGGGTGGAATTGACTTCCCTCAAGGAAACTCTTTCCGCCGGTAGTGACAGGGTGACAAGAACCGATGTGCGTTCTCCGGTAAAGGGGATTATCAAACGGATTATGATCAATACCCTTGGCGGTGTTGTCCGTCCGGGTGAGTCTATAATGGAAGTTGTCCCGCTTGATGATACTTTGCTGGTGGAAGCTGAAATCCGTCCTGCGGATATTGCTTTCCTGCATCCGGATCAGAAAGCCATGGTTAAAATTACTGCATATGACTTTTCCATCTACGGTGGTTTGGACGGTATTGTAGAGCATATCAGTGCTGATACCATTCAGGATGAACGCGGCGAAGAATTTTATGTGGTAAAAGTGCGTACAAAGAAAAATGTTCTGTTGTACAGGGGCGAAAATCTGCCTATCATACCGGGCATGACCGCGCAGGTGGATGTTTTGACCGGTAAGAAATCAGTACTGGATTACCTGCTTAAACCTATTCTTAAAGCTAAGCAGAATGCTTTGAGGGAGCGCTAGCAGATTGATGACTATTTTCCGTGCAGCACAATTTTCGGGACTTGTTCCCGCCTTGCTGCTCGTTCTTTTTCTGTTTCCGGGTTCGGCAACGGCCTCGGAGCAGCAAAAGGACGGCGCGGAAAAGAAATCTGTAAGCAATGTGCAGGATCAATTAGATAAAATACTCAATAAATCTAAAAGTTTTCAAAAGACCAAAGTAACAAAAAAGAGTAAAGACTCCCAAAAGAATAAAAAGAGGTTCCAACAGGGCAAGAAGACCAAGCTGTTCGGGACCGCTGAATTCAAAGGGAAGATTACTAAACTTCCTAAATGGTCGCGGGTGTTGAAAGCAATGGCTCCCGGTAAGGGTGGCTTTACTCTTCAGTCCAGTAAGTACCTGCAGAAAAGGGCAGACTGGAAAAAGTTGAAAACGGATATTTCCGGCAAACCGGAGCTTGAAAAGCTCAAGGCAGTTAATAAGTATTTTAACCAATGGCCTTACCGTCTGGATAAGGTCAATTACGGTATAGCCGACTACTGGGCGCGGCCCATTGAGTTTTTCAGTAAATCCGGTGACTGCGAAGATTATTCAATCGCCAAATATTACGCGTTGAAGGACCTTGGATTCACCATGGACAAGCTGCGTATTGTAGCCGTCAAAGACAAGATTCGCGGTATCGGGCATGCGGTCTTGGCTGCATACGTTGGTGATGATGTTTTTATACTGGATAACCAGACGATTCTGGTCTTATCCCATTCCCGGTACAGGCACTATGTTCCGCAGTATTCTGTGAATGAAAAGTACCGCTGGTATCACGTTCCGCAAACTAAAAAAACGGTGTACAAGAAGCCCGTTAAAAATAAAAAACAGTAATCAGCCACATGGAGTGACTCATGGCAAAACATCAGGCCGAGGCTTTTGGTTCGGGCCAAGCCTCCCAAAAAAAGAAACCGGTTTTCAAGATGCTGGTCGTCCTGCTATTCGTGCTTCTTATTTCAGGGGGTATCCTCTTCATTGCCGGACAAAGCATCAGCGAGAAAGATAATTTCACCATGCAGACCATGCAGAAACGCATGGCTCTGCTTGCCGATGGTCGGGCCAAAGTTATGGAGACCTGGCTTGATGGATTGAGCAGGGAAGGCGACAGGCTGATTAAATCCGACCTGTTTCGCATGTTTGCTGCCGAAGTTGAAGAACTCGGTGACGACATGACAGCGATTTTCGGTGTGCCTGACATGGAAAACAGTGAGCTTTCCGAGGATGACATGCAGATCGCGGCTCAGTTACCCATGATGCAGAACATGCTGCGTGAGTTTTCCACATACACCGGCTTCCTGACTGCCAGAATTTTGAACACCAAAGGTCAGGCATACATTGCTACTGACGGTTATCTGCCTCCGCTGGGAGAGATGCAGCTTAAGGCGGCAGCTAAGGTTGTCTCCAGTTCCAAACCTGCATTTTCACCGCTGCGCAAAACAGAGCAGGGCTTGGTAATTGATACCTTCGTGCCCATTATGCCGCCGGATTCCGAAGGAACAGGACGCAAGCCCGTCGGTGTGCTGATGATGACCCGTCAGGTGACTGGTAAGATTACTGAACTTCTTTCCAACTCTGCAATCTCCGCTGAAGGAGAACGCACCCGTTTGATGCAGAAGGAAAACGGCCATTATGTGGAAATTCTGCCATGGACTTCCGAAGGTCTGGCAAAGGTAACAACCAAACTTGATTTTACCGGGGAAGACGGTGTTGCTTTCGCAGTACGTTCCAATCTGGTTAACAGCAAGCAGAAGGTTTATTCCTTGGGTGTGAAGCTCGGTCTTCTGGATTGGTGGATTGTGCAGGAGGACAACTACCGTATTGCGCGTGAACCTGTTGAATCCTACACCCGTACTGTGTATATTGTGGCTGCTGCCGCAATTCTTATTGTTTTCCTTTGCGCCGGACTGATCTGGTGGATTCTTATCGGTTTGCAGAGCCAGCGTACTGCTAAGGAATATGAAGATCTTGCCTGTAAAATTGATGACCAGAAACGATTTATCAACAGCATCAACGCTGCGGTTGATGAGTTCATCACCCTTAAGGATCTTAACGGTAAATACACTTACGTGAACGATGCCTTCGCAGGCGCAACCGGAAGAACCAAAGAAGAGTTGATCGGCATGGACGATGCCGCAATCTTCGGCTTTGATACCGGTAAACGACTTTCCGCACCGGATAAAAAAGTCTGTGACGGTGATGAAAAAGTCACCATCATCGAGGCAGTCTTCCTGCGTTCACAGAAGTATCATTTCCAGATTTCGAAATCCCCTTACCGTGATGCCTCAGGAGCTTGTCTGGGGGTTGTTTCGGTTTACCGTGACATCACTGAATTCATTACTGTTCAGGAAAATAACAAGAAACTTATTCAACGTGCCATGATGGTACTGATCGGTACCATTGAAGCTGCGGACCCCCATCTTGGCGGTCATAGTAAGCTTCTTTCCGAAGTTGCCGTGAAAATGGGTAGGGTGCTTAATCTGCGCGAAAGCGAGTTGGCACAGCTTGAAACAGCGGCAAACCTCTCACAGATTGGTAAGGTCTTTGTACCCAAGGAAATTCTTTCCAAACCGGGTAGACTTACCGATGAAGAGAAACATACCATGGAACAGCATGTTGAGCATGCCCATAGCATCCTGACTGATATTGATATCGGTGAAGAAGTCACACAGGCTGTTTACCAGATGAATGAGCGCATGGACGGCTCCGGTTATCCCAAAGGGCTCAAGAGCGGCGAGATCAGCCTGCAAGCACGTATTTTGGGCATCGCCAACGCTTTCTGTGCCATGATCAAGCCTAGAGTATATCGCGGAGCCAAGACTACAGGTCAGGCTTTGGATATCCTCGTTTCTGAGGCAGACAAGTTTGATGGCGGTCTTGTGGAGGCCCTCAGGAAGGTTACAGAAGGCTTAACTGTCGAAACCATCCTGCCCTAAGGAACCCGTGCCGGCGAAGAACGTCCCGGTGGCAAGTTGACTTAAGGCTGCTGCTGATTATTGATGAAGGCCGGTCTCTTTGGAGGCCGGTCTTTTTATTTATGATAAACAACAACCCTATTTCGCCCATTCTTTTTTGCATCATACAAGGCTTGGTCGGCATTATTCAGGATGTTTTCGATGTTTTCGCCTTTACCCAACTCAGCCACGCCGGAGCTTAAAGTTATTTTAATTTGCTGTTTTTCGTATAAAATTTCGCCCTTTTCAATTTGGGATCTGATCCGTTCCGCAGATAATTTTGCATTGTTTTTATCAGCATTTATGAGTAGCGCGACAAATTCTTCTCCACCGATTCTAAAGAAGCTGTCACTGTTTCGCAGGCTCGCCATGCAACAGGTTGCGAATTCCTGTAAGACCTTATCTCCGGCTGAATGACCGTAGTTATCATTAACTTTTTTGAAGAAATCTATATCAAACAGGGTTATGCTCAAGGGATGTCCGTAGCGGTTATAGCGGTCAATTTCTTTAAGCATTTTATCCATGAAAAATCTGCGGTTTCCAGCCCCGGTTAATGGGTCGGTCAGGCTGAGTTCTTCAATTTCCCTGTATGCTTTGGCCAATTCCCGGTGCTTGATGGCCAGTTCTCTTTGCATATCGACCAGTTCGTTATTAAGCAGGGCGTAGTTAGTGAGAATCTGTTGAGTTTCCTGATCAATCGGTGACGGCGTGGATGTTTTTAATGCGGGGCATTGTATGCCTCGCTGTTTTTCAGTCATCTCTGCTATAAACTCGGTAAGGAAATGTATATCAGCCGGAACTTGTACAGCATCAAAATAGATAACCCCGTCAGCGTATCCAGCGTGAAAAAAGAGGGGATAAACCTTGCCGTTAGCCTTAACGGTTATGCTTTTCGCTATTCCAAAATTATCCCTGACAGTTTTGTTTATGAGAGCTTGGAATCGCATTAAATCCGCTTGTGGAAGCAGCTTTTCAAGCGATTCCCCTTCACGGATATTGCTCAAAATTCTTTCCGAATCTGAGATGGTCTCACACAGTAAACCGTTGTCGGTGCATGTGAAGCGTAGACGTAATTTTGCATAATTTTGCTGGATCATCTTATAATCAACTGCAAAGTTTTTCAGCGACAGCTACCGCTTCTTTGGCATTGTATGAGAAGCCGTCGGCACCAACAGCTTCGCTAAGGTTTGGA
Source organism: Desulfovibrio sp. UBA2564 (assembly GCA_002340305.1). Classification (GTDB taxonomy): domain Bacteria; phylum Desulfobacterota; class Desulfovibrionia; order Desulfovibrionales; family Desulfovibrionaceae; genus Maridesulfovibrio. Next base: position 11,554 of record DDLU01000255.1, on the reverse strand, counting down.
TTCAGGTTGAATGATAGACCACCGACCAGAACTTTTGGGGCATAATCCTTTGATACGGACTTTATCGCTTTGATGATTTCTTTGGTCTGCGGTACTCCAAAATACATGGAGGCGGATAAGCAAACAACATCCGGTTTTTCTTTTTTGATTGTTGCGAGCAGACTTTCAGATGGCGTAATTGCTCCCAAAAAGCGGGTCTGCCAACCTGCGAATTCAAAAAAGTCACTGACCATGCGCATCCCAAGTTCATGCAATTCACTACCCAGACAGCAGCCGACCATTTTTCGTTTTTTCTTTTCAGATTCAAGGCAAAGCGGGAAAAGCTTGGTCAGCAGCATTTGAGTTGCGGCAGTGCTGTAGTGTTCGGTCGCAACACTGATTCTATTTTCCTGCCACATTACACCAATGTCGTACATGGCAGGCTGGAGAACTTTCAGATAGACATCTTCAAGCTTTAATCCTGTATCAACTTCACGTTGAATCAAGGTAATTGCTTCGGCCCGATTACCTTCCAGGAGGCGTTCGGTATACCGCTTTGAAAGTTGATGCAGGTCTCTTTGTTGCTGCTCTGCTGCTTCATCCTTAAGTGAACTACAGGTTGTGTTTTCAAAGAAAGATTTATTGTTCAGGCTCAGGTCGATAAGCATATCGTGATGTTCCATCAGCCAATCGTATATGGGGTCAATCTGCCTGAAATCTTTGAGCGGAAGTTCATTCCGCAAAATGAACCGGGATTGGGGCAGCATGGTTTGCCAGTATTCCAATGGGAATCCGTGTTGGGTGTAGGTGCGAAATATCCAGTTGAAAATTTCCACAAAGGAAGAAGGATCGAATAGCTCCAAAAATGATTTCATATATTGGAAGTGACGGGTGGAATTGATTTCCAGCATGACAGATGACTGCTGTGCTATATGCTTTGCTATTTGGGAATTATGGATCTCTGAAATCAGGTTATGTGCCAGAAAATCACATTTTCCTTGTAGGGCTTTAGCTGCGTTGCTGTCCGGGGCAGGTAGTTGCTCCAGAGATTTGATTAATTGTTTTTGACTCACTTTATACCTCAGCCGGATGGGTATGTTTAAGATTTGGTCTTTGGATATTAATTATCGTCAAAGGCGAATTGTATTGATTATAGCATTTGTGTGACCGTTATTCAAAAATAAAATTAAAAAAGATAGGTGACTCAAAATAGTTTTGCGAAATTGCACTGGACAAAAGAAAAAGGACTTAAGAACTGCTTCTTAAATCCTTTTTTCGGGAATTCTTTTGTATAAATATTAGAGTCTAAGCAGTTGTAAGGTGAATTTCGTAAAGAAAGGATACGACAGCAAAGTTGAAGCCGCACACAGCAAGATACGCTGGAATCCTGCCACGTAATCCTGTTCTCAGCCGATAGACCAGAATCAGTAAATAAAAGCTCCAGACCGTCAAAGGGAGAATTATTCGCGGCGATATCAGTGTGATTTGCCCGCATATGCTTTTCTGGATCATGAGTCCTGCGGGTATGCCGGTGCTTAATAGCGCAAACCCGGCAATAAGGGTTGCAAACATCAGGCGGTCCAACTGCTGCAAGCTCCACGGAAAACGCCCATTTAAACGGACAGTTTTGCTTTTGATGGATTGTTCTACCTTAATATATGCACATGCAATGAAGCAGGCGGCCCCGAAAAGCATGTAGCCGACTGAACAAGTGATGATGTGGAAGAGCAAAAGGGTAGACATAATTAGCTAATCCTTCCTTCTAAGTTTGCAGGTACCGTATGATATTTGTAGTATTTTACTTGCCATGTTTCATGGGATATTTTCTTTTGGTGTGTTTGAACATGGCGTTAATGGTGGATTATACTCAATAGCGTGCGAAATTCTTCTCTAAGTTGCAACGAGATGTAACAAATTGTTTCAGGGGGAGGCAGATACAATTGGATACAATTCGTTTCAGACGGGAAAAGCTTTTATCTGATTGTTTACGTTACTTTGAGAGCAAATTCAAACAATCAGGAGGAAAGTATGAAAAAATTGTTGATAGTTTGTGTCTTGGCGGGCGTTACTATGCTTGGTGCATGTACCAAATTTTATGCCATGAAAGGTCCTTTTGATGACAACGCAGTAAATCCGGCATTTGTGGAATACATTTCCGGTAAAGCTGAGGACCGACTTGATTTAACCGAAGCTCAGCGTGGACATCTGCAATCCATAATTCATAAAATGACTGCTAAGGCACTGGAACAGCGCCCACAGGTAAATGAATTACGTGCGAAAATGGCGGCAGAGGTCAAAAAGCCGCAGCTCGATATGGATAAGATGGAAATGCTGATGAAAGAGCGGATGCAGTTTTTCCGGGCCATAATGGACAGTGAAAAAGAGGATTTGCTCATCTTTCACTCGACTCTCAGTGAGTCCCAGCGCGAAGCCCTTGCCAAGTTGATTCTCGACCACGGTAAGAAAGGCTGGCACGGCAGCCACTAACAGGTTAATATCACTGCAGTTTCGGAGAACCGGAACTGCGGCTTTTAACTTTTTCTGAGGCGGATATGGCAGATACAATTTTGATCATAGAAGATGATTCAGATTTGCAGGAGCTTTTAAAAGAGTACCTCGGCGGATTCGGCTATCATGTGCATGTGGAAGGACACCCTGAAGAGGGCTTGCTTGTTTTTGAAGCCATGTCTCCGGATCTGGTCATTCTTGATATCATGCTCCCCGATATGAACGGCTTTGATGTTTGCCGCAATCTTCGCCGCAGTTCGCAGGTTCCGGTATTGATGCTTACCGCACGGGGAGACGTGATGGACCGTGTGGCAGGGTTGGAAATCGGTGCTGATGATTATCTCGCCAAACCCTTTGAGCCACGGGAGCTTGTTGCTCGTATACAGTCCATTCTGCGCCGCAGCAGGCTGAGCGTGCCGCGTGAAAAAGGTGAGTTCGGCCCACTAAGCATTGATTATGATGCCCGTTCCATTTGCGTTGACGGAAAGGATGCCGGGTTGACTACCAACGAGTTCAACGCTCTTGCCGTGCTCGCGAACAAGCCGGGTAAGACTTTCAGCCGTGATGAGCTGATGCAGGAATTGCGAGGGTTGGATAGTGAGTCATTTAACCGCTCTATTGATATTACCATGAGCCGTATCCGCCAAAAACTTGGTGATGACCCGAAACAGCCCAGATTTATCAAGACTGTCTGGGGTACCGGATATGTCTTTATTGCGCAGGGGGGGCTCGATGCCCGGATTTTGCCGTAAAATAAGGCAATCGCTGTTCACCAAGCTGGCTATTGTCCTTGTTCTTGGAGTTATGGCAATTAATGGTGTTATTATGTCCCTTTATGTAAGCCAGAAGAGGGAGCACGATACAACCTTGAATCAGGCCTTAGTCCTTTATGCCCAAGACCTTGCAGATCAGGTTGGTAATCCACCTGACAAGACAAAGGCTCAGGCCTTACTCAAAAGCAGAGTTATGCGCATTACCCTTGAAGGCTCGAATTCGTGGACGGTAGGTGGAATAAAAAGAAGATTCCCGGAGCGTTTCCTGAAGCCGCGTTTCAGTCAGGATGGAATTGATATTCTCAATATTCATGAGAATTACCGTTTACGTGTTCCTACCGGAGACGGTTCCGTTTTGATATTTGATCTGCATCCAACCAAAGCAGCGCGGAGTGCCTTGCGTCAGTTCGGTTTGTTTACTCTGTTGGGATCCTGCCTGATTATGCTGACGATTTACCTCGCTTTGCGTTATTTTCTGCGTCCTATCAAATGGTTGAAAGCAGGTGCTGCGTCCATCCGTGACGGAAAACTTGAAACACGGGTAAAGGAACATGGAAGCAGTGAGCTTAAAGAACTTTCCGAAACGTTTAACCAGATGGCAGTGCGTCTGGAAACCCTTGTGGGGGGGCAGCGTGATCTTATGCTCGGTGTCAGCCATGAACTGCGTACGCCTTTGACAAGGCTTAAATTACGGTTGGAAATGCTGGATGGCTCAGTCGATACAACTGCCATCCGTAAGGATATTCTCCAAATGGAGTCCATGATCACCTCGCTGCTCGATACGGCAAAAATGCATCGCGAGGCTGACGGTCTTGAGATTTCAGCCACCGATATGAATGCATTGCTGGGTTATGTTGCCGCAGGATTTTCGCATCAGGAACCCGGTATTAAAACTATTTTCGCAGGTAGGAAGATTATGGGAGATGTAGATCAGGAAAAGATAAGCATGGCCTTGAGTATCTTACTCGATAATGCATTGAAATACTCTGGGACAGACAGCCCACCTGTGGAGTTGACACTAAAGGAAAGATCTGGGGGTTTTATCATTGCCGTTAAAGATTACGGTATCGGCATACCCCGGAAGTCGATCAAACATCTTTTTGAACCGTTTTATCGGGTGGACAGTTCCCGGACCAGAGAAACCGGGGGATACGGGCTGGGGCTGTATCTTTTTCACGCCATTATCAAAGCGCACGGTGCAGATGTGGAAGTCATCAGTTCTATGGGAGTCGGGACTGAGTTTGTGATTAAGTTCGGTTCTTGAGTCCACAGTCACGATGTTAGACCTCGTCAGCAAGTTGAATCACCATAATTTGGATATTTTGGGTCCGCAGAAAGTTTTATTTTGTTGCCGGAAAGAATAGGCCGCGTTTTTTAACCACCTGCAACAATAAATAAGGCTGATCAGAATTTTTCCGGTCAGTCTTTTTTTTTCGTTTTGCGTAAATTGTATGTGCTTTAAAACAGTTTTAATAAATATAGCTACTCGGGCTTTTAGGGGGGCATTTGAATTAACCCGAATTACTTGGTAAAGAAGGTTTTTTAGACAATTATCAAGCACAGGACTCCCCGTGAACTCAAGTATAGACGACAATTTTGAGCGTCTCCCAGAACCCATTTCTGAAGTATTTGAATCCTTTTCTGACTATATTATTTTTACAGATAATGATGGACGCGTTTGTTCAGCCAGTCCCCGGGTTGTGGAATTTTTCAACTGCCAGGTGGACGGGCAGTGGATTTGGGATATTCTAGGTGTAAAAGCTTCCGGTATCGCTGCGTTTATCAAAGCTTATCCCGTGGCGGGGGTGCATGAAATTCCTTACGGGGAGAGCGGCGGAAGTTATTCCCTGCGCTTAATTCCCCTTGCGGGACCGTATTGCTCTGAGGGGTATGTCGCTGTCGTTACTAATAATGCTCCTTTTGTGGAACTGCATGAGTCGTATGAGGAGCGTATAGAGGACAACATTGCCGCCCTTGATGATAGCGTGGCTCTTTTTAACGCTCTTTTTGAAGCTGCGCAGGATCCAACTATCCTGGCTGATTCAGTCTTCCGTATTCTTACATCCAATCCTGCTGCCGAAAGGCTCTTGGGGCGTAGCTGCACTCTTTCCGGCAATAGCTGTCTAAATATTTTTCCAGCTGAATTTTCTAAAATTGTCCGCGAACATTTCGAAACCTGTACGACTGATATTCACGTCCCGTTTGATGATTTGTTTTATGCGCGGAACTTTTCCGGTAAAGAAATTCCGGTTGAGTTGACTATGCATAAAGTCAAGCTTCAGTCAGGCACTGTGTTTCATGTAGGGCTTCGGGATATGACCGATATTCAGCGGCTTGAAACAGGCCTTGAAGAAAGTCGCGAGCAGGTTGACGGCATGAATGTGGCTCTGCGAACAGTTATTCAATCTGTTGAAGAAGAAAAAAAGGATATGCATGAGGATTTTGCTTTACAGGTCCGTGAACAGATTTTGCCTGCTCTTGACAGGATGGTTAGAGAACCTGTTCCGCAAATGCGCAGGAGTTTTGGCAGATTTATCAAGGAACGTCTTTCCGCTTTGGCTGGCGAGACCGGGGATCAGTTTGAAGAATTGCTGTTGAAGCTTACCCCGCGTGAGGTGGAAGTCTGTCGTTATATTGAGTCTGGCAAAAGTACCGAGCGCATAGGCGAGCTTCTCTCAATTACCGCCGATACTGTGCGTACACATCGTAAAAATATTCGGCGCAAGCTCGGTCTGCAAGGAAAGAGCATTTCATTGATTTCTTATCTTAAACATCACGCCGGTTCTTAAGTCTTTGGGTATATTACGTACCCAATTTGTACCCAATAGATCGCCTTGTGAGTATAAAACAAGTCTGTATTGTCTTACTTGGTGACAATACTGTCTTGTTTTTTGCTTTTTTACCTACCTGCACACATATAAAGCCTAACCATATACCCAATTATGCTTATGAAACACAATTGTAAGTATTGCGCTGTTGTGTGCTGTATTATTTTTAAGGAGTATCGATGTTTAAGAAAAGTATTCCGTTAGTTTTGGCTTTTGTCCTTTTGGCCGCAAATGCATTTGCAGAAAAGCCGATTATTAAATTGGTATCCACGCCTTATGCATGTGCAATTACATCCACTAATCTGGCTGCGGCGGTGCTGGAACGTGCCGGATACGAAACTGAAATTACAATGGCCTCAGTGTCAATCATGTGGAAGGCAATCGAAATGGGCGATGCGGATGTTTCTCTTGCCGCATGGCTTCCGGCTACTCATGGTTCATACTACGCAAAGACCAGGGACAAAATTGAAAATTACGGACCTAACACTAAAGGTGCCCGTTTGGGATGGGTTGTCCCAAAATATGTGACCATTGATTCTATCACTGAACTCAACGCTAATAAGGGCAAGTTCAACAATGAAATTATTGGTATCGCACCCAGTGCCGGACTGATGATTCTCTCTGACAAAGCGGTGAAAGATTATGATCTTGACCTTGAGTTGAGGGTTAGCAGCGGTGCGGCAATGACTGTAATGCTCGGTGAAGCTATCAGGGATAATAAATGGATTGTGGTGACTGGATGGTCTCCACATTGGAAATTCGGTCGTTGGGATCTCAAGTATTTGGAAGATCCCAAGGGAGTTCTCGGCGGGGCTGAAGAGATTGTAACTATTGCCCGTAAAGGTTTGTCAGAGGATGACCCGAAGGCCGCTGCGATTCTCGATCGTATTTATTGGGATATCGAAGTCATGCAGGCAGAGATGTTCAAGAATGAGGAAGATGGTGCTGATCCCAAGAAAAACGCGCAGGCTTTCCTTGATGCTCATCCCGAGATGCTTAAAAAGTGGCTTGGGGAGTAGTTGCTGCAATTTCATGAAATTGATTATGTATCCGTTTTTAATCTGCCGGATGCAAAAATAGCCAATAAATAAAGATCTTAAGAAAAAATTACTAAGTGTTTTAAGATTGCTGATTAACCCCGCCTTCTTTAAGAAAGCGGGGTTTTATTGTGTTTTTCGGTGGATTTAATTTTAAAAATTCAAGTTTTTTTGGGCAAAGTCAGAATTAGGCTCAGTACGAAAAATTGTATTAATTTTAAGGAAAAAGAATGAAAAAGATCTAAAATAGGGGGCACTCAAAATGAGCGTAAAACTGAAGAAATAACCGCAGAGAGCTTTCCTCTATTCGGATTTTCTGGGGCAACTTAACCCGAATTATCCACTTCTTCTTTAGCTTGCGTCGGAGATTCCGGGGAGTCGCTTTAAATAGGAGTTTGCGGAGCTATCTTCAATGGCCGTCCGAAAAGTTGCATGGCGATGTGCAAATATTGATTCCGGGTCGGCCCTGGAAAAGCGATTCGCAGTATCAACGGCAGAAACCACGACAACGTCTTCGCCGACGTGCCGCTATCGAACCGATCATAGGGTATCGTAGACAAGAGAATAACTACAGTTACCACCGGGGTGAATTTAATTTGTTTGGAAAAGTTATGTTATCATCCTTCAAGGTGTCTGAATACCTCATGCTAACTGTGAATGTATCCCGTATTTGTCCATCTTCCGGTACAAAGTGGCGCGGGATATCCCTAAGAGCTTGGCTGCATGCACCCGACTGTTATTTGTCTTCTTCAGTGTGTCCTCAATAGCTTTGCGCACGACTTCATCTAAAGTCCCGTCCGGTTGAGGTGATACCTCCGGGACGACATGGGACATTCCTAAATGCTTGACCTCAATAGTCTTCCCGTCGCAGAGATGAAGGGCCCTTTGGATGCAATTTTCCAGTTCCCTGACATTTCCCGGCCAATGATAGCTGACAAGCAGGTTTTGGGCCTCTGGACTGAGTGCGGGAGGTGGTGTTGCCCCCTCATTTAAAAAAAGCGATACTAATATTAAGATATCATCCCGGCCTCTTTCTTTGAGAGGGGGGATTTGGATAGGAAATACATTCAACCGGTAAAAGAGATCTTCCCTGAATCGTCCATCCCGAATCGCTGCAGGCAAATTTACATGGGTGGCGGCAATAATTCTTGTATCAACTTTTACGGGTTTGTCTGCTCCGATGCGATATACTTCCCCGGTCTCAAGGACGCGAAGCAACTTAACCTGCATCGGGTGGGGCATATCACCTATTTCATCCAGAAGAATTGTTCCTGTGTTTGCGAGTTCGAATTTACCCGGCTTTCCGCCTTTTGCTGCACCGGTAAAAGTTCCATCAACATAACCAAAAAGTTCGCTCTCGAGAAGGTTGGAAGGAATTGCACCGCAGTTGATCGGAATAAACGGATTATTACACCGGCTACTTTGGTTATGAATAGATTGTGCAAAAAGTTCCTTTCCGGTGCCTGTTTCCCCTTGCAATAATACCGTGCTGTCTGACGAAGCCGCTCCTCTTGCTAATTTTACTGCCGCTATTAATGCCGGAGAAGATCCAACGATACTATCGAAAGTAAAGTGCGCGCGTGTTCCTGCGATATTTTGCGCCAGTTTATATATATCTTTGACTTCATTGAATGTAATCACAGCCCCAAGTCGTTCTCCTTTTTCTGATGTAACCAACTGGATCGTATGAATCAGGCTGATATGGTTGCTTTTTACCTTAATCCGAACTTCTTTGTTTATCCATGATTCCGGAGATTTTTCCACTTGGTCTAAATCAACATTTAAACCTTGTATTTCAGATAAAGGACTGTTTTCCAGATCGTCTCTTTTTAATATTTGTGCCCCTGCCCGATTCACCCGCCAGATATGTTTTTCGCTATTAATGATAATTAATCCAATGCGGAAAAACGAAATGGTTTGGTCCAAGAAGTTAAGGTTGGCTGCAAGTTCCCGATTTCGACGTAACACCCTTAGCTGCTGCTCTGCGGCCCGGGCTGCTGTTGTGACCATATAAAGTGTATGGGCATGCGCTTGTTCGGAAGAACCGAATACGGCAATAATGCCGATAAGCTTTTTGTCCTTACCGAATATCGGAGCTGTTGAGCTGGTCTGGCCATGTGCCTGTCGGCAGTAATGTTCATCATCAACAAGTTGTATGGGGATTTTAAGTTTATGGGTCAGTGATATCGCTGTGGTTCCAACATCCTTTTCTGTCCACCTATATCCCGGCACACAATTCCTTGCTGCAGAATCCTCAATCAGTTCTTCTTTTCCCCGTATGTGCAGAATATAACCGTCTGAATCTACAGCAGCGATGATAAAATCGTTTGGGAACAGCAACTTATAAAATTCTTCAAATTGAGGGCGTAGAATATCCAGTAATTTTTTGTTCTGCCATCTCCGTTCGGATAGTTCTGCCGGGGAAAGCATCTTCTGCCGCTTGTTCCTTCGGACATGATCGATCCCATATTCCTGTGACCGCTGGCAAGAGAGTGCAATTTCCCTCTTCATTGCCTCAGGACTGATAATTTGGCCTTCTTTTATTTCCGGAGGTGTCTCTTTTTTATACATATGCCCAACCCTGCTATGATCCATTCTTAAATTATAATACGTAACTACATAATATCTAAATATTTATACTTAATCATCATTATATTGCAAAATTGTATACTACTTCCTCATGAAGAGGGGAAGCCCAAAGGTAATATAAATTTTAATGGTGAGGATATTTCCTGCTTTGTCTCAATATGATACATGTCTCATGCTGAGACAGATACCCCCTTAGACCTTGCTGATACCTAGTTTTAGGGTTCTAGGTCGTATGTGTGTCTCAAATAGAGACATATTTGCAGGCAAATCACCAAACTCTCATTCTAAGTTAATGGACTGAATTTGATGCTTTTGCGAATAAAAATCTTTTAATTTTAGTCTCTTATATAAAAAAATGGATATATTTAATAATACTGGCACCACCTTTGCTTGTTAGTGCTGAAAATTGCACGTTCCCTGTCAGGGAATGTTTGATGAATATTTCAACTGCCGGAATTACGGAAAGGAGAGTGCAGTGCAGACAGCGGATGTTTTAGTCATCGGCGGTGGCATCACCGGATCTACAACAGCTCTGGGGCTTATGCTCAAGGGAGCCGGTAAAGTGGTGCTCTTGGACGAGCAGCTCAAGAGCCAGCGTTTATCCCGGGGCAACTTCGGGCTGACCTGGTTCATGTGTAAAGGTGCAGGGTATCCCGGATATTCACTTTGGTGCCGTAAGGCAGCTAAAGCATGGCCTGAGTTTGCGGAAAGACTCGAAGCTGAGAGCAAATACAATATCGAATTGGACTGGACTGGGGGCGCAGTACATGCGTTTGGTCAGGATGAATTAGATGGATTTGCGAAGTCTATAAAAACTATCCGCGAAGGCTGTGAAAGTGAAGGGATTGATTATCCAGTTGAGATTCTGGATAGGCAGCAATTTGCCGGTTTGATGCCCAAAATGACTCTTGGTGAAGACGTTGCGGGGGCAATGTTTACCAAGGAGCAGGGTCACGTTAACCCTTTGAAACTTCTTGGTGCTGTCAGAAGCTGGTTCCAAAAACTGGGTGGGCTTTACAACGGTGCTGAGGGGGCTAAGGAGATTATTCCACAGTCCAATGGAACCGTTCTCGTTAAGACTACCTCTGCAACATATGAATGTAAAAAGCTCGTAATTGCAGCAGGACACGGTTCTGCAAGGTTGACAGCTTCCCTCGGAGAAAAACTCAACATTTACCCCCAGCGTGGCCAGTTGATGGTAACTGCCCGCTGCGAGCGTAAACTGGACTTCCCGCTGCTCAGTGTTCGCCAGACTCAGGATGGTACTTACATGATCGGCCTTTCGACAGAAAATACAGCTCTGGATGCACGCGTAACTGCTGAAGCAATGAAATCTCAAGCAGCTAATGCGGTACGTATTTTCCCAGAGCTTGCAAATCTGAACTGGGTTAGAGCCTGGGGGGCTATCCGGGTAATGACCCCAGACGGCGGTCCTATCTACAGCAAAATTCCAGGCCACGATAACATCAGTGTTCTTGCCTTGCATTCCGGGGTTTCTTTGGCACCTCTGCACACAGAAGTCATAGCTCCATGGATATTGGGTGATACCACAGATAACCAAGTATCAGATTTTTCAAACGGACGGTTCAATGCTTAAACATTCTACAACAAACACAGCTCAATTCAAACAGGATCAGGCTCCGGCTGAGACAGTTTCAGTCATTCTGGACGGAAAGAAAGTTGAACTTCCCAAAGATGTCAGCGTTGCCGCAGGTCTCCTTAGCATCGGTGAAATTATCTCGCGTATTTCACCTTCAGCACACAAACCCCGTTCCCCGCACTGTCTGATGGGCGTTTGCTATGAATGCCTCATGGAAATTGACGGTGTTGAGCGACAAGC
>DDLU01000251.1 GCA_002340305.1 Desulfovibrio sp. UBA2564 | reverse complement strand
AGAATCCCAAAACGTTTTAGTAGTTTCAGGCCTGTTTTAATTCTTTAATTGTGCCGTGGGAATCAACCCAAAGCGGAAATTTGTATTAAATCTTAAACAACGCTCTGCCGGGTAAGAATAAATTTAAGAGCTAAGTAAAAAATCTTCCGGAAAACAGTGCGAAGCATATTAAAAGATTTTGAAAGGGTGGGGTCTGGGGAGGGGAAAACTCTTGCCACAAATCCGCAGGAGAGCGGATTTGGGCGTTGCCCTTAGGCAACGCCCCGAAAGGGTGAGCCACAGGAAGTGGCGAATCAAAATGCCCCTTCCCCAGCCGCCGGAGGCATTCCCTAACCGAGAATTGCCTTGAGATCTTCTTCGGGTGTGCTGATAGGCATAATGTTAAAATTTTCAACGAGGAAGTTCAGCACGTTGGGGGTTACAAATGCGGGGAGACTAGGCCCGAGGCGGATGTCCTTAATGCCGAGGTGCAGCAGGGTCAGCAGGATAGAGACTGCCTTCTGCTCGTACCATGAAAGGACCATGGACAAGGGAAGGTCGTTGACTTCGCATTCGAATGCGCCTGCGAGAGCTACTGCGATCTGAATTGCGGAGTATGCATCGTTACACTGTCCGATATCCAGCAGACGGGGGATGCCGCCGATGTCACCGAGCTTCTTGTCGAAGAAACGGAACTTACCGCAGGCAAGAGTCAGAACAATAGTGTCGGCAGGAGTCTGCTCAACGAATTCAGTGTAGTAATTACGTCCAGGCTTGGCACCGTCGCAACCGCCGACAAGGAAGAAGTGCTTGATGGCACCGGCCTTCACGCCTTCGATAACCTTGTCTGCTACGCCGAGAACGGAGTTACGTGCGAAACCGCAGAGTACGGAACCATTATCGGTATCAGCTGCGAAACCGGGCAGCTCCTTGGCTTTTGCGATAACTTCTGCAAAATCGCCATTAGCAACGTGGGTAACTCCGGGCCAGCCCACGAGACCGGTGGTATAAATGTTGCCCTTGTAGCTTTCAACAGGCTTCTGGATGCAGTTGGTGGTCATAAGGATAGCACCGGGGAACTCAGCAAATTCCTTGGCCTGATTCTGCCATGCGGTACCGTAATGGCCGTAGAAGTGATCGAATTTCTTCAGCTCGGGGTAACCGTGGCAGGGCAGCATTTCACCGTGGGTATAAATATTGATTCCGGTACCTTCAGTCTGTTCGAGAAGCTGTCGGAGATCCTTGAGATCATGACCGGAAACGAGGATGGCCTTACCGGCCTTGGCACCGAGAGGAACTTCGGTGGGCACGGGATGACCGTAAAAACCGGTGTTACCTGCATCAAGAAGTTCCATGGCTCTAAGGTTCATTTCACCACACTTCATGGCGAGACCGACCAGTTCTTCCATGCCGAGCTGCTGAGGCACTGCAGCGAGACATTCGTGAATCTGGGCGTAAAGATTATCGTCTTCCTGACCGAGGATGGCTGCATGATCAGCGTAAGCAGCTACACCTTTAAGCCCGTATACGAGAATCTGCTTAAGGGAGCGCAGGTCTTCATTTGCATCAAAAGAGGTTACGGGGAATGCTTCGCCCTGCTTGCTTAGTTCAACAGCAGTTGCAGCAACCTTGGTCAGCTTGCCACAGTCTGCGCTTACCTTGGCGGCAAGTTCGTCACGTGCGGCAGCAACTTTCTTAATGACCGGAACAAACCTCCCGTCATCGAAGTTAACGTTGGTCAGGGTGGAGAAAACAGCTTCAGCGGTGAGGCGGTTTACATCGTTAGAAACAACGATGCCTTCCTTGCGTGCTGCGGTAGCTACCGTTCCAAGTTCAACGCACATCTGTACCAAAAGGTCCTGAATGGCGGAAACCTCATCAGTTTTACCGCAAACACCCTTAACGGTACATCCCTGTCCTTTCGCTGTCTGTTCACACTGGTTGCAAAACATTCTAAACTCCTTTTCAGGTAATTGGGTTTCTACTTCTTCATTACCGAATATCGAAGTAACCTTTTTAAGTATTTGATTCAGATCAAAAGCCATAATTTTTCTCCCTTCCCGTTTAAAATACATTTTAAACTTAACCTGAGGCGGTCAGCCATCCACGGTCTGCCCGCCTTCAGGATTGCTCTCCCATTTGTTGACTCCAAATTAGGAAAGCAAAGCTTCAAAGTATTTGATTCAGGTCAAGGGAGTGACTTTTTTTAAAATTTTTATTCCTCCCACTGGATGCAATTGGTCGGGCAAAGCTCCATGGCTTCCTTTATCTCAGACTCATCAGCCCCTTCAGGGTTCTGGACCTGCGCCAGATCACACGCACCCATAACAAACATACCGGGACAAACTTCTACACAAGCTTCACAGCCGACACATTCATCGACATCAACAACTACAGTTCGAGTCATATAAGCCTCCTTCTATTAATACAGGCAGAAGGTTCAGGTTAGAAAATAACACACCCACCAAAGCAACGAAACTATTTTTGCAACCAAATAACAACACCCTACTAAGAATAATTCCTAATAGGGTGTTGTAAAGTATAAATAGCTAATTTAATGTGAAATCAAATCCGCGCTACCCCTAAAAAAAATGTGTGCAAAGAAATAACAACCACTAAAAATATGATACGAGCCGTTTGCGGGGAGATAAAAGGCAACCTATATCCGATGCTGGAACTACTGCAACTTGAGACACAATCACCGCAAAGCGTGCAGGATAAACCGGGATATCCGGCTTCAATGTCTTGGGGCTTGAGCGCATTGTAACGGCAAACCCTGCTGCACTTCATGCATTTGCAACAATCTGATGAAATTTTCATACGCCATGGGGAAAGGCGGCCCAGTAGATTAGAAACAGTACCTATAGGACAAAAAGCGGTGCAATGGACCATCATGCCCATGCGGCGGGAAAACCAGAGCATGACCAGAATCCCGCCCAGACCGAATACCGCAGCACTCCAGACCGCAACGAACACCGGGACACCAGACACACGCATTACCCACGCAACACCGATCACCAGTACCAGCAGAACCAGACGCAGCCAGATTAAGCCGGGTTTAAAATGATGTGAAGACTTAATCTTACCTATACGGCTGCATTGATCATCCCATGCCCCGATGTAGCAAAGGTGGCTGCACCACGCCGGACCGACCAGCAATACCGACACAGTAAAAAGAATAGGCATAAAGAAACCGGAACCGCGATAAACAGGTCCGGCAGCGATAAGAGCTGGAACAGGCAAATGTAATTTCCCGGTCATCAGGAATTGTTCGGCCCCAGCCAGCCCAAGAACCAGCTGCCCGAAAAAGACCAGCGAAAACAATGCTCAGATGCGCGGACGCATGACTTTAGCACCTTCAGGACTAAACATCTTACCACCGAGCCATGAGGCATAGAGGGCCAGCAAAAATATTTCCGCCCTGCCCCATCCGGGAAAAAAGCGGTCCGCCAAAAGAATGGGAAAAGAAACCCTACTGCGGGTAATTTCCAGCAGTAAGGCCGTCAGCAGGAAGATGGAAGCCCTGAACCAGCCCTGCTCTCTGCTCCGGTTGAAACGTTCCCGTCCAGCCGTAGAAAAACAATAAGCAGCGGAAAAAAGCGTCACGGCAAACAACGCAGACACAATCAGAGTCAGACGAATCCAATCCCCACCTAGCCCGATACGCAGGCTAATTAAATCAACCCCCTTATCGATCCAAAGAAATGAACCGCAGCCAAGCAGGACAGCGCTAACATTCCCAGCCCAACGCTCACGGGTGAACGCAAGTCCGGCGGAACCAATCATGAACACAGCCAGCCCGCCGTCACCGCCACGCACGGCATGGGAGGCCAAAAGCAGATAGGAAAATGATATTATGAAAAGTCCCGCCATCATATTGCCTTTGAGGTAAAGCTATTCAGCTTCCTGTAAAATTTTATCATGTCCGACCCGGTCTATAACCCAGCCGAACCGTTTACCGGACACGTAATTATCCATCCAGAGCTTGAGGCAGCGGCCTATCAGATCCATAACCTCGTCATCTAAATATATACCGGGAAGCTCCTGACCAAGTTTGGGATGCCTGCCCAGTCTACCGCCGACCCGAAAACGCCAGCCACTACGCGAACAGGAAATAACTTCCGTGGGGCAGACATTGGTACAGTAACCACAGACAAGACAGTCCCCACGGTTTATGACCACCTTGCCATCGACCATCTCCATGGCCTGATCTGGACATTTCTGCACGCACTCTTCGCAACCGGCACAGCCTTCATGATCAATGACCGGGACACAGGCCCTGATCAAACCGATATCGGCAATGTGCGGACGGGAGCAACCATTGGGACAGGACGCTGCGCTAACACTGAGCAGCTTATGCCTGTTAACCTTTTCGCCGAATTTCTGCTGAAGAAACTCAGGCCACCCTGAATCTTTAACCACTTTCCCGATACGTTCGGCAAAATCCCCGTCAACATCCAAGGCAAACCGACACCCACCGGAAGTCCCTCTACAAACATTTATCACTGCACCATTATCCATAATATTTCCTTTCTTTCTTTTATCAGGTAGTTAATTCTAGATTATATACACGGAACTATCCCTGACTTAAGTCATTTACCGGACACCCTTAATCATAAAAGAATGCCGTAATGAAAAAGACACACGAACTAGAAAAAATCGCCCTTTTTGCAGGCCTTAGCACTGAACAGCTGGAAAAACTGGAACAGATCATCGTTCCCCGTGAATTGAAAAAAGGGGAACAGATTTTTACGGCTGGAAGCGATGCTACGGGATTTTATTCAATTGAGTCCGGGAAAGTCAAAATCTATCGTGAGTCGCTGGCAGGCAAAGAACAGATTATCCATATTTTCGGGCCCGGAGAAATTTTCGGGGAAGTGCCTGTTTTTCAGGGTGCCTGCTATCCTGCAAGCTCTGTTACTCTTTCAAAATCCACCCTGCTCTATTTTCCGCGAGATCGTTTTGAAAAGGTAATCCGCGAAGACCCGGACCTCGCCATGTCCATGCTGGCCCTGCTTTCCGGAAGACTGCGCCAACTGGTTAATCAGGTGGCAGCCCTGAGCCTGAGTGAAGTTCCAGCAAGACTTGCAAGTTACCTGCTCCTGCTTAAATCCACCCAAAATTCAAATAAGTTGGAACTGGACCTGCCCAAAGGATTGATAGCCTCTTATCTGGGCACAATTCAAGAGACCCTCTCTCGCGTTTTCAAAAAAATGAGCGAGCAGGGTTTAATCAAAGTAGAACGCAAAACTATTGAAATCATTGATGAAGTTAATTTAGAGCTGATTGCCAGCGGTGAAGAACAGCTCTAGGGCTTGCACTTATAAAGCTCGTTCAAATCAACACGGGCCTGCTTGACCAGTGTGGCGATTTGCGGCTTTGAATACTGACGGTTCGCGCCAACGGACTTGCCTTTGTGCAGCAACTCTTCGTTAATCAATGATGAAAAAAGATAGACGGTCAGGTCCTTTAGATTAGGATCTTCCTTGATGCGTTTGGTCAGGGCATGCCCATCCATTCCGGGCATTTCAATATCTGAAACAACCAGCTGAATAAATTCTGAAACATGTAGGCCGGTTTTCTCTACCTTAGCAGAAATTTCTTCAAGCTCATTCCAGATTTCAATACCGTTGGGATAGCCGTAGACCTCAAAGCCGCCCCGTTCCAATGAATTCTTCACCAGATTACGCATGGAACGCGAATCGTCCGCGCAATAAGCCTGATAAATACAATCCAGAGACTCTTCAACTTCTTCAAGCGCAGCTTTGTCTCGCTCTGGGTTGAGGTCTTCCATAGCCTGTTCAAGATCCAGAACCTGTAAAATACGATCAGGATCGGTTAACTTTACCGTACCGATAATGGTGCCTTCAGCGTACTTAGCCATGTTACCTTGCAGGGACTCAAGGTCCTGCCAGCTCACACGGTGAATGCGGTTAACCCCGGAGACAAGAAACGCACTTACAATTTCATTAAATTCAGTAATCAACACCATGCGGCGCTCATTGGTAACAGGCTCCATGTGCAGCCAGCCGCTAAGATCGATAAGCGGGATAACAGCCCCCATAAACTCAAACATCCCGAGCACCAACGGGTTCTGCGTATCAACGGATGATGTTCCCCGGGAAATGGAACCATCCTGTTTACGCCCGGAAAAATTTTTAAGGTCAGCCTCTCTGACAATTTTCTTGACCTTCGCAACGTTCAAGCCGAAGGACCAGCGCTTATATTTATCTCCGCTACCTTCATCAAGGTAAAGCTCAAGAAGCTCGACCTCGTTGGTCCCGGATTCAAGCAGAATTTTACTCCCCGTCATTACTGGCTTTCCCCTCAATTCGCGTTTGAATCTTAATCTTTTTTAGACTTACCTGAATAGCTACATCACCTGAACCATACAGTCCAGTACCTGACACAAAAAAACGCCGAATAACCAGCTACTTAACTTTTAAGTTTCTTTTTTAGTTCACCCAGCATGACTCTAAAAACATAATCCCAGTCTCCGGGCTTTTTCTGTCGAAAAAGAGTCATACCCGGATACCATGGAGAATCTTTGCGCTTACGCATCCAACGCCAATCAGAATTATACGGAAGCACTACCCAGACAGGAATATTTAAAGCCCCGGCGAGGTGGGCAACAGAAGTATCTACGGTCACAACCAAATCCAGCTGTTCCAAGACCTTGGCTGTATCTGCAAAATCATCACATCCACTGCCCAGATCGCGCACCAAAACACCACAACCATACCTTTCACGCTGGTTAACTTCAGGCCCTTTCTGCAAGGAATAGAGGGTAACACCGGGAATTTCAGCAAAAGACAGGAAATTTTCCATGCTTACTGAACGGTTATGATCATTCCTATGAGTCGGCTTACCAGCCCAGACAATACCAATTTTAAATTCGCTTCCTTCAGGCACATGAACCGGAAATCCGGCCTGCGCAGGAGCTTTGAGATAAGGAGTTTCCCGGGGAATTGATTTAAGATCATGTTTAAAAATACGGGGAAGACTGATCAAAGGAACTTGTACTTCAAATTCCGGTAGTTTATCACCGCCACTGACAATCTCTTCGATGCCGTCCATACCTTCAATCAAAGAAACAAGTTCCGGCTGGCACTCGAAAACAACCTTACCCCCAGCCCCGGCAACAAGAGGAAGATAGCGGCAAAAATTCAAAGTATCACCAAAACCCTGTTCCGCATAAACATAAATCCTTTTTCCATTCAAAGGAGTTCCGTCCCAGAGAGGCTGGCGAAAATGGCGCGGGGTCAATTCTTCCCTTTTCCAGCGATATTCATAAAGTTCAAAACCGTTTAAGTAATCTCCTTTTGCCAGCAAAGCCAGAGACTTATCCCAATTTATTCTGTGATCGCCGGGTCTGAATTTCAGACAGTGATTAAAGAACTTTATAGCATCATCAAGCTTACCGATATCCTGTAAAACCAACCCAAGATTGTAATAAGCATCAATAAATTGACGGTCCAACTCTATCGCCTGCCGATGGCAGGCAACAGCTTCTTTCAGCCTGCCCAATCTACGAAGCACATTACCCAGATTACTCCACGCACCGGGATTATCGGGCTTCGAAGCTATCGACCTGCGGTAGCATGCTTCAGCAGCCTTGAACTTGCTTTGGGAACGCAAAGCCACCCCCATATTTCCCAATAAAACATGATCGTCAGGCAAAAAATTTAATCCAATAGAATAAAGAGCAATGGCCTCATCATAATCCCCGGAAGAATGGGCTTTTACTGCTTTAAGAAAAACGTCCTTGACCCGCTGCGGGACAGTATCAATCCACTCCAATTCTTTTTTTCCCGGCTGAACGGAAGCCGACTTATTCATGCTCATCGCTCCCTCATAGCATAACTCATAGAACCCATAAACGGTTCAAGAAGGTATTCCATCACTGAACGGGTTCCAATATGAATTCCGGCAATTACGCGAATACCCGGAAAAAGTCTGTAATAGTTCCCATCGTGCTCAAAAAAATCTTTCTCGGTTTCGATGCGAACCCTGTAAAATGTCAAACCCCGCTCGGTGGAATCCGCGTCAGGACTGATATTTACTACTTTTCCATCAATATTTCCAAAACGGGCAGCATCACCGGAAGCCAATTTAACAACAGCTTTTTGACCGTCTTTGACATAGCCAATATCACTAATAGGTAAACGGGCCTCAATGACAAGCTTATCACCTGCCGGGACAATGTCCATTATAGTCATACCGGACTTCACAACTTCACCGGTACTGACCACATAAAGAGTCTTGATAACCCCATCCACCGGAGAGCGGATAATTGTACGGTTCAGGTTATCTTCAAACTTCCTAAGACGTTGGGACAGCTCATCAAATTCCCTGCGTGATTCCTGTAAATCTTCACGTACCGAGGCAAGGTAAGAGTTTCGGATCTCACCGATATCAGCTTTGGCCTGCGCCAGAGCTGAACGGGCCTTGGCGAGCTTGGCTGAATCTTCTTCAATGGAACTTTTAAGCTTTGACTCTTCCTTAAGAAAACCTAGATGCTTGTAGCGGGAAGTAAGTCCGTCTTCCAAAAGTCCGGCACTGATTTCAATCTGTTCCCGCAATAACTTCAAGCTGTTACGGGAGTTACGCTGACGTGAAGTTATCTGCCTGATGTCCTGCTCCCGCTGTTTAATTTTCTCTTGCTCGGAAGTTAAATCACTCTCGACACGGGCCTTGCGGGTCTGGAACAATTTCAATGACCGTTCAATCAAAGCTGGAAATTTTTCGTAAATATCCTGTGGATATCCGGGAGCATCGAGCCCCTTATCTTCAGCTTCCAAACGGGCAATATTGACCCGCAACGAAGTAACCCTGACCTCAAGTTCATCAACAGTTGAGTCACTGGCGGTTGCTTCCAGAACGATAAGCTCCTGCCCCTTGGCAACGCTCTCACCTTCGCGGACATTAATTTTCCTGATGATGCCGCCCTCAAGGTGCTGCACGGGCCTAACCCTTGAACTGGGGATAACTTCACCTTCAGCCTGACTGACGATATCGAGCTGAAAAAAACAGGCCCAAGCCAGAAATCCCAGACACATGGCTATACACAAAAAGAGAAAAAAATGGCTGGCAGCCTTCACTTCTCCGGAATACTCAGGGGTCATCCCACTCATTGCACACTCTCATTTTTGGAAGGTTGTGTGTCTTTTGCCTCAGCATCCTTTTGTGGGAAAAGCACATTCGGCTTCGGTTTATTCCCAAGATCGATAATGATATCTGCGCGCTGCATAAGCCTCATATCCTGTGAAACAATGATCATGGTCTTCTTGGCCTTGACCATACTCTGGATGATCATGTCCATTGCCCGCAGTCCTTCAATATCAAAACCTTCGGAAGGCTCATCAAGCACCGCAACAGATCCTTGAACCGAAAGGGCACGGGCAAGGGCCAACCTGCGCCGGATACCGACTGCCAATTCAGCCCCGCCATTGGCCACTTGTGCCTCAAGACCCTGAACACTGGTATCAAGATATTTTTTCAACCCGGCAATTTCCACGACCCTGTCCAGACGGTCTTTATCCATTTCGGGATTATTCAGGCAGATATTTTCCCGGATAGTGGCATTTAGAAAAGTCGGCTCCTGCGGCAGATACATGACCTGCTTACGCCACCAAGGAGCGGCAAGCTGGCGGATATCAACTCCCCCGGCAAGTATCTGCCCCCTTCCGGGATCAATAAGCCCCAACAGCAAACGGACAAGGGATGTTTTGCCCGCCCCGTTATGTCCGGTAATGACTACAATATTTCCCGGTTCAATGTTCACGTCCAGACCTTCGAATAAGGGTCCGGTTGATCCGGGATAAGCAAAGCCCAGATCCTTGATTTCTATACCTCCTGTGTACCCTTTAAGCTCGGTTCCGGTTTCTGATTCCAACGGCTGACGCACAAATTCCTGCAAGGAACCCATTATCTGTCCAGCCTGAGCAATCATAGCCCGTGATTTCATAAACGAAGCTGATACGGCAAGAGCTTTACCGGAAAGGATGGATGCACCGATCAGGCCTCCGGTACTCATTGACCCGGCAACAACTTCCCGGGCTCCGACAGCATAAACCATAACCCGCAAGAGCATGGCGATACTCTGCAAAACAGCCTGCCCGCGTGTCCCGCTTTGGACCATATCACGCTTAATCTGCTGCAATTTATCCATCTGGGTCTGGAATACCCCGGTCAGAAATCCACATCCGCCAAAAGCACGAACAGTATCAGCACCGCTGATGGCGTTGGCGAGGTTACCCCGGTGAACCACGGACTCATTGCGCATAAAATCATTCATACGCTTGCCACGGCGTATATTCAGCCATCCGGCAAGAACAGAACAGCCGATAGCCAGCAAGGTAATCAAAGCCAGTATGGGACTGAGAAAAAAGGTAGCTCCCACAAAGAGAATAAAGAAAGGCATATCCAGAACAGAGCAGATAACCGAAGCATCATAACCGGATTGTACAACCTGTATTCCACCCATTAATTCATGGATACGTGCAGGAGGAACGCGACCCAAAGTGCTCATTTTAGCACGGGCAAGACAGCCCAGTACGGTCTCGGAAAGCATGCGGTCCGGTCCAACATTCACAGCAGAGGCAAGGCGCACCCGGACAAGGGTAAAGGCATGATTCAGGGCCCCGGCAATAAGCATCCCGGTAGTCAGGGTGATCAGGGTTCCGTCGAATCCGTAGCCCACATAACGGTTAAGAACCTGAATAACAAAGATAGGAGAAGCAAGTGACAGTATATTAATAAACAAAGAAGCGAGGCATATCTCAAAAGCCAGAAACGGATGTAACGATAATCTCCTCAACAACTCTTTCATATGACCGATCCCCTGTCCAAATTAAGAAAATCAAAAAATGCCCGGAAAAAGAAAATTCCATGAGCATGCACACATGGAATTTTCATAAAACTTCTAAATAATGCTTAAAGCTTATTTGAAAACATCAATGTTCATCATGCCCATTTCATACAAAAGCTGGTAAGCGAAAATAATGTTATCAATATCAGCGGTTACACTGGCACTGGTAGCAGTGGAGTAGTCTCTCTCACCGACAAGAATATCGAGCAGTTCCACCTGTTCACCGGTAGCTCTCTTCTTCTTGATCAGTTCAAGGAATTCAGCGGTAATGTTAGCCTGAGTTCTGTATAGTTCCGCGTTTTTGCGCAAGGTCATCAGCTCGAGCCATGCATTGCGAACGTTCTCTTCAACAGTACGGCGGGTATCAAGGGTCTGCTTGCGAATTTCACGCAGGTTTGCTTTTGCTGCCTGAGTCGCTTCATACTCATAAACACCGGAGAAGCCGGTGTAGCCGACCTGAAAGGTAGCCTTGTTCTCGGTTCTTACCCCGCTTGCCCCCTGATCCTGCTCTCTTCTCTTACCTTCGAGAACAAATTCAAATTTGGGATAGAGAGTAGCTTCCTGAACGTCAACATCGTGGGACAGGCGCTCTTTGGAAAATTTAAGCTGCATAAGCACAGGGTTTTGCGCCTGAGCCTGAGTAATTGCATCATCAAGAGAAGCAGGCATGTAAGTCGCAGGCATGTCCACCGGAACCATTTTCTCGATTTCATCCATGACGATGGGGAAACCGTAAACGGCCTTAAAACGGTTACGGGCAGTCTGCAAAGCACGCTCGACAGTTACACGATAGGAAGTAGCACCGGCAAGCTGAGCCTTGATCTGGAGTTCCTTATAGGAAAGTCCGGCACCGCGTTTAACCAGAGTCTCCTCCATACCGGAAAGACGCTTCATACTTTCTTCGGACTGGATAGCGTATTTCAAGGTTTCCCTAGCACGGATCAACCCGAGATAAGCTTTAACCCCCTGAATCATCAGTTCCTGACGAGTCTGTTCGAGGACTGCTTTGTACTCATTCAGCAAAGATTTACTGCTGTCGATATTGCTGTTTACGCCACCGAAATCATAGAGAAGCTGGGTGGCCTGAATGCTCTGCTCATTGCGGCCTTTAGTGGTTCCGCCACCGGGCTTATCGATCTCTTCGCGTCCGCCCTCAACATTAACATCAAATGTAGGAGTCCAACCGGACCAACTCTGGGAGACAAGATGTTCAGCTGATTCAACTCGTGCTTCCGCAGCCTTGATACGATCATGAGTGGAAAGCAAATCTTGCAGAATATTCCTGAGATAGGGCTTGCCATCAGCCTGGTCGGGATTAATCGGAGACATCTCGGACTGCGCCATGGCAGTACTGAACGCACCTGCCAGCAGGCAGACAGCCAATCCCAGAATGAAAGCACGAACTAATTTCACAACATACCCTCCCCAAAAACACAATTATATTAACAGCCTATCTCACGGTAATTTTACCAAAAATTTTACTCATTCACTACATATATAAAATTAATTGAAAAATCCAGACGAATCATACAATATATCATAATATTTACTAATATCTTTAACACAAATCCAAGCCCATTACCAAATAAATGCTAAGTATAATCAGAAAAATCAGTGGATCCGGTTCGTTTTTCCTGCTGCTCACCGGGTTGGCGGTCTCTGTACTTGTTGCCATACTGTTTATTTTTCAGCCACCCATCCTTCAGTTTGTGGATTACAAAATCTACGACCAATTCATGCGCTCCAGCCCAGTGGGTAAGAAAACCAACATCCCGGTCGTTGTCGATATTGATGATGAAAGCCTTGCCGAGCTTGGGCAGTGGCCATGGCCCCGCTACCGTATGGCTTTGCTATTTGCAAAAATTCAGCAGGCCGGAACACTCTCCACCGGGCTTGATATCCTTATCAGCGAACCGGACCGGACTTCCCCGGCAACAATTAAAAAGAGCCTGCGTGAAGAACTGGGAGTTACTGTTAACTTTAAAGGGCTGCCAAAAGGATTGATGGATAACGATCTGGTCCTTGCTGATGTGCTCCAACGCGGACGCTTTGTACTGGGCTTCTATTTTGATTTTCTTAAAGACAAAAAAGAGCTGACTGTAACTGACCAACCCTGCTTTGCCATACCGGTTTCCATCGCTCAAATCAGAGCCAAGGGAGCACCGCCGATCAAAGACCTGACCCTGACCGCACTTGGTGCCATCTGCCCTCTTCCGGTGCTGGCTAAGGCCTCGCCGCTGTGTGGATTTTACAACAGCCTGACAGACTATGACGGTGTTGTGCGCCGGGTACCCTTACTTATAACCATGAACGGCAGGCAGTACCCCAGCCTCGCTCTTGCTACGCTGATGAAAGCATTAAACCGTAAAAATGTTCTGGTTAAGAGCAGCCCCATCGGCATTAAATCAATCAGACTGGGCAGGACTACCATTCCAGTGGATGCCAAAGGACAAATGATGATCCGCTACCGTGGCGGCATGGAAGAATTTGCGTACTACAGTGCCAAAGACATCCTCAGCGGCAAAGTCGGAGAAAAAGAGCTGAAAGGTAAAATCGTATTCATGGGCACCTCCGCCGCCGGACTCCGCGATTTGAGAGTCACCCCCTTTGCATCAGATTATCCCGGCGTTGAAGTGCACGCCACAATCGTCGATAACATACTGACTCAGGACTACATACTAAAACCTGACTGGGTTCCGGGCTTGGAATTATTGCTGGTACTGGTCGCAGGCCTTATTTCCACGGCCCTGCTGACATGGTCCCGTTCGCTATGGATGATCATGCCCATCGCCGCCATGGGCGCGGGGACCGTTTACGGTTCCCTACATATTTTCCGGGATTACAACATCTATTTCACACCCATGTATGCTCTCATCGTGCTGGGTATTAACTTCACCCTGCTGACCCTGATTAAATTCTGGCGAGAGGAAGGGCAGAAAAAATTCCTGCAAGCCACTTTCTCATCATACCTTGCCCCTGAACTCATCGATGAAATGTTCAGCAACCGCGAAATGCCGGAGCTTGGTGGTGAAGCAAGGCAGGTAACTGCGTACTTCACCGATATCCAGAGCTTTTCGACCTTCTCGGAAAAACTGACCGCACCACAGTTGGTTGAGCTGCTTAATGAATACTTATCAGTAATGACCGATATCCTCATCGAAGAAAAAGGAACCCTTGATAAATACGAAGGTGATGCGATCATCGCATTTTTCGGTGCGCCTATGGACGTGCCGGATCACGCATTGCGCGCCTGCCGTGTAGCAGTAAAGATGCAGAAGGCCGGATTAAAATTGAGGGACAAATGGGCTGGTGAAAAGCAACTACCGGATGAAGCGGACCGCAACACCAAAGGTTTCCCGGAAGAACAATGGGTCAAGGGCGAAAAGTGGCCCAAGGTCGTCCACAACATGCGCACCAGAATCGGGGTTAACTCCGGCGAAATCGTGGTCGGAAACATGGGATCATCCATGCGCATGAACTACACCATGATGGGTGACGCAGTTAACCTCGCCGCCCGTCTGGAAGAAGGAGCCAAGCAATTCGGTATTTTCACTGCGGTCTCCCATTTCACGCTGGATCAGGAAGTTGAAGTAGATGGCGAAACCCACAAAATTCTTGATCTCGTGGAAGTGAGACTTATCGATAACATTCAAGTGGTCGGCAAAAATGAACCTGTGCGCATCTACGAACTGGTAGCCATGAAAGGCGAGCTGACTGACAAAGAAGAAATCCTCTTCGACCTCTTCGCCAAAGCCAGAGAAGAATACGTAGCCCAGAACTGGGATAAAGCCATCGAACTATACAAAGAAGCCAATAAGTACGAACTCTACAGCGACACCAAGCACACCCCATGCGAAGTATTCATCAAGCGCGCCGAAGAGCACAAGATCAATCCTCCGGTCCCCGAAGGAGAAGTCTGGGATGGGGTTTATCGGATGACTAAGAAGTAGGAGACTACAACCGCTTAAAACGGTCCCAATTAATTGTATAGTTCTTGCCAGTTGCGGACTTGATCAACTCAAGCTCGTTCAGCTTTTTAAGATCTCTGCGCGCAGTGGATTCAGCCACCTGAGTATACAAAGGCTTAAAAACCGGATCGCCATAGAGGGCCCGCAACGAAACATCCTTTGAGGTTTCCAGCAACTGAAGCATCAGATCATATTGTCTGCTGAGAATTTTCTTTTCCCGCAAAAAAACAGCCAATTCTTCTTTTATTAACACCACACTTAAACCATCGAGAACCCTCTTTTGAACTTCTCCTAAACTTTCAATCACACCTGCAAAATAAAACTTCAAAAAAGGAATCATGGTGCCGCTTTTTCTGGAATCTGAGAAAGCAACAAAATAACTGTCAATGTTTCGATAATAAAAGTTGGACATCATTAAAGACAGCAGATGTGCCCCACTTGAAGATAAAATCACAGCCTCGATGAACCGTGCTGTACGCCCGTTTCCATCCTGAAAAGGATGAATCATCGCCAGATGGTAATGTGCTGCGGCGGCACGCAGCAAAAAGTCAGCATTCTTCATTTCCGGAGAATTAATCCATGACATAAAAATATCCATTAGAGCTCGAATATCCGGTAAAGTCTTCGGAGGAGTATAGACTCCTCCATGCGCTGCATTGCCAACCTTGACAACCTCATTACGATATTTACCCGGAGAATTGTGGTAGTAATTAATCCCTGCCGTAACTGTCTTGTGAACTTCTTTAATAAAATTTTCCGTTAGATCAGCTGGCGCAACTTCCCTGTTTTCAAGTTTTTTATACAGACGCCTAAGATTTTGAATTTCCATTTCAGCCTGTCCGACAACTCCTCCACCCTCAACTAAGTCACTATCTAGGTCAAGCAATTCACCTACAGCCCCCTCGCTTAAGGGATTACCTTCAATGGCAGCGGTACCGAAGATGGAGCGCCTAATCAACTCCGTTTCCAACTTTGCTAGAGAATTCGGTAGCACAGGCAAAGACTGCACTAAGTTAGACAAGGAAAGAGCCTCGACCAGCAGAGGAAATACTTCTGCTGAGTCAAACTCACAGGAAAACTTAAATTTCCCGGTTTTATAAGTCATGTGTTCAATGACAGGTATTTTGACAGACATTATGAAAATTTAATTAACTAATTTTTATAACTAAAAAAATAAAAATACAAATTTAACGAAACAAATATAACTAATATTTTTTTTGGGTGCAACATAAACAAAACTCCCCCTACCACACCGCGACAGGGGGAATCCTGATTTCTAATCCAAATAAATCTACTTAACCCGGAAAACCCGCGCCCCCTCGGCACTGTCTTCCACATTGAAGCCGAGTTCGAGCAGCTTATCGCGCAGGGCATCGGCAGTTTCAAAGTCTTTATTTGCACGGGCCAATTCACGCTGTTCCAATAAATCTTTGGCATCTTCCGGCAGGGAGATGAACGGTACAGGCATGGCTTCGTGGTCGAGGATGCCGAGGATATCGTCCACTTCAAGGAGCTGATCGAGGCAGAATTTTGCTTCCTTGGCGGAGAGTCTTCCACTGCTCAACTGCGAGTTGATGGCCTTGGTAAAGCTGAACAGGATGGGCCAGAAACGGTGCAGCATGAGATTATCGTTCAGAGCCTGCAAAAGACCGGACTTGAGGGTAAAAACTTCCTGATCAATATCTTCTGAAACCTCGCCGGAATTTCCGGCATGGATGCTCAGGCCTGCGGCAAGGTCCTGCAACTTCTGCTGGTTCTTGACCCACATAGAAATGGACTGCTCGCTGCACACCAGCGGTTTTTTATATGAAGATGAAAGCATCCACATCCGCACCGCTACAGGCTGACCGGACTGCTCAAGAAGTTCGTCAACACAGGGTAGCACCGGACCGCCGGGAAGTACCGGCTGGGCCACCATCCATGCTTGCGGGGACACCCCGGCTCCGGCCCAGATGGCGCGCAGATTTTCCAGATGCGGAAAACGGTGAATTTCCCCGGCAAGCACCAAGCTTACGCCGGACAATCCCTCAAGAGCGGTTACAGCCTGCTGCATGAACCAGCTGGGACGCACATTACCCCACTCGGTTTCGATGATGTCGCCAAGTTTGAGGTCCTGCAAAGTTGCCCGCTTAAGCAGAGTGAAATCGCGAGGGTTCTCTTTGACATAATCATCCATATCCACAGTCTTACCAAGGCTGACCTTATCGATATCCATGTTGGACATCTGACCGTAGCCCTTGTCGCGGGAAATATCGAAATACACGGAACGCATTTTCTCGTAAGCCAGCCCATGACCTAACAAAGCCCGGCAAAGATCCACTGTCCGGTCCACAACCCCGGAAGCACGTTCAAAGCGCATGGATTTACGCACGCCCAACAGATAAGCAGCCTTGCGCACCGCAGTGGTAATCTCAGTGGAAAATGTTTCACGATCCACACCACGTTCACGGGAGGCCGCAAGAGTCTGATCCTCAAGATCAGCCAAACCTACCAGCGCGGAAACCTTGGCCCCCTCGCGCTCCAGATGCCGTGCCAGCACATCAAGCAGAACAATACGCCGGAAGACCTCAGGGTCGTAGGGATTGTCGAAAGACGGTCCCATGGTGAAGAGCCCGGTTTCAGCTTCTGAAATGGACAGGACACGATCCTCGCCGCTGCTCTGGTCAAAAATCTTCGGTCCCTTGAGAACCTGCGGACGAAAAAGTGGGGTAGAGAGATAACGCTCACCACCATCAGGAAAAATAGTCACCACCAACCCGTCTTCAAGCCCGGAGGCAATGGCAGCAGCCCCAGCCATGGCGGCCCCGGAACTCATACCAACGAACACGCCTTCTTCTTTGGCAAGGCGGCGGCAGGCTTCAAAAGCATCATTATCCTGCACCCGGATGATGCGATCCAGCTTCTGCTTATCGTAGATGCCCGGAGGATAAGATTCCTGCATGTTTTTGAGGCCCTGAATTTTATGCCCCGGCTCAGGCTCCACGGCGATCATCTGGATATCTTTATTAAGCTCTTTCAGACGCTTGGTAATACCCATAACCGTCCCGGTAGTACCGAGACAAGCCACAACATGAGTTACCTTTCCTTCGGTCTGATCCCAAATCTCTTGCCCTGTGCCTTCATAATGAGCATCAATTGACGCTCCATTATTGTACTGGTCCATGAGCAGATATTTTTCCGGTTCTTCACGGTAAAAACGATAAGCCTGCTCAATGGCTCCGTCAGTGGCAAGATGTCCGGGAGTAAGCAAGATCTCGGCCCCGTAGGCGCGCATAATCATCTTGCGTTCCTCGGAAGCAGTCTCAGGCATAATCAACATCAACTTGTAGCCACGCACGGCACAGGCCATGGCCAGCCCGATCCCGGTGTTGCCGGAAGTGGCTTCAATGATGATTTTATCCGGGGTCAACTCCCCGCTTTTTTCGGCTTTGCGGATCATAGCCCCGGCTGCACGGTCCTTGATGGAACCGCCGGGGTTCATTGCTTCCAGCTTAGCCAGAATCTTGACATTTTTATTGGGATTAAGGCCCCGCATCTCAACAAGGGGGGTTCCACCGACCAGCTCAAGAATATCACGAGCAAACATTTTATCTAATCCTTTCAGCTAATTATCTTTCAGAAACGAATTTAAGTCCTCGTCCTTTCCACTTCTGGCAATCATTTTGCAAATATGAAGCAGAGATCAGCAGAAGATCGTCAGTGTTTGAAATCCGGGGCAAGGAATGAACCCGGCAACTACAGCTAATAAAAACAGTCTGCCAAGGACGGAACAAATGTCAGCCTATCCTTTTCTTAAAGACAACATCGAAGCTCTTGAAACATACAACCCGCCCTTTTATGCCTGGCTGAGCAGTCAGGATATTGACGAAGAAAAACTTACGGAATCTCTCTTCAAAAATAAGTGGGACATGCTCGACTGGAAAATGGAAAACGGGACCGGTATGTTTGAATCCGTCCCCCCGAATGCCATCTATAAAAGCTGGAAAGCTGAGGAAAAGCCGGAGAACAGTGCTACATTTATTGTAGGCTGCAACGTAGGTTACGGTCTCAATCAGGTGCTGATGAGCACTCCCGACAGCCATAAGGTCATTATTACAGATCCCAACCCGGAAATGCTGCTCGCCTGTCTGGGACAGACCGACTACCGTCCTTTCATGGAAGCAGGAAAGCTCCATTTTTGTCCAGTCGATGAAAACATTCTGATGAGTATCATCAAAGAACTCGACCTTCAATTCGTATATGGTAAAATTTATTTGCGATTGGATATGCCCAGCCAGCAGCTCGGCCCTGAGTACGCACGCTGGTCCGCAACCATCCGCAACAAGCTTGAATCTTTCACAGTTGAAATGACCACCCTGCGCCTGAAGCAGGATGTCATGGTCGGTAATGAACTTGATAACTTTTCACGCATCCTTGAAGACGGGACTATCGCTCCGCTCAAAGGGGCAGGACATGGCATGGGCGCGGTAATCCTTGGTGCCGGACCTTCTCTGGCCCAGTTCGGACCGGAGTTGGCAGCTAATCCGGGACAAGCAATTTTCACTACCTCATTGCAGGGACTTCCCGCTGTGCAGAAAACAGGAATCAAACCTCATTTCTGCATCGGTATTGACTACAACGCATCCATGGGACGCGTATACGAACAGTTGGATCATGAATGGGCCAAGGATATCCCGCTCATCTACTCCACCAAATTGGACCATGAAGTACTCGCCGCCTACCCCGGACCGACCATTCCCATGTGGACAGTCGGTGGATTGGGAACATTTGCACTCAGCAACCACGAAGAAATTTTCGATGCCGGTAGTAACGTCAGTATCACTCTGGCAAGATTTCTCGACTGGTGCGGATTCAGCCACGTTTTGATGGTCGGACAGGATTTTGCATGGAAAGGTCAGGTCTCCCACGCAGCAGGCCACCAGAACTCCGGTGCACATTACAATCAGGCAATGCTGGTTGAACTGGAAAATGCTGACGGCGGAAAACTGACATCCACCATCCAGTACATGACCTCAAAACGGGAGATGGAGGACGATATCAAAAACCTGCGTACCCCCTTCTTCAACCTTTACGGCGGCTGCGCTGTAATCGAAGGCGTGCGTAATGTTGATATGCATGAAGTTAACATGGAAGGACTACTCTCCGCAGTTCCGGGCAGCATAGACGGTTTTAAGACAGCCATGAACATGACCGCTACCCCGCGTGACATTCCGGTATTCGAACCACGCAGCCCCAAATGGACTTCTTCCCTCAACCACGTGACCAAGCGGCTGGAAAAACTTTTCCGCAAGTATGGCAAAAATCAGGAAGAAATTCATAAGGTACTTCATGATGTGTATTTTTTCATCAGGCAGGACCTGCTCTACATGCCCTACCTCTATAACGAAATTCTCGATATGGCAGGGCTGGCAAGGGCGAAATCACGTTACGTCCCCAAAGACCTGCCCCACTATAAAAAGATTGTGAAAAAAATTCTGACCAAGGTCCGCCACATGGACCGGGCCATGAATGTTATGGGCAACCGCAAGGCGGCCTGAAAGGATCAATCAGAAAACAAAGTCCAGTAAGGTAATTCATCATGCGGAAGTCCTTTGCAGCTCCTCCCCGCTGCAAAGGATTTTCGCATTGATCATTACAATATGTTTTCTTACAAAAACATTCCTTGAATCCTCTCCCGTCAACGTGTAAACCGTGCCCATGAGTGATAATAAGCAAGACAGGCCCTATCTCATGGAAGACGGCACACTGGTTATTCCGTTCTCCTGTCCGGATCATGAATACAAGTACTGGAAAAAAGAAGGTAAAAAACTTTCTGAAGTGCTTGCCGACCTGAAAACGGACAAGGAGACATGGTACAAATTCACCACGGACAAACACCCGGATGATACTCCCGCCAAGGAAAATTCAGATGAGTCAAAAGACGGAGAGGAGTAGGTAGTTGAATTCGTTCATCCATAAAAACCTGACTCTCTGCCATTACATTCTGGGATCACTGCCTCTGATGCTGATCTTTGCCGCCCTGTATTTCAACTTCGGCAGCGAGACAGAAGTGCTGGCCTTTTTTAAAACCCACGCGCAGACCCACCCGGACCTGAAATCTTTTGCCAAAATAGTAACCAACTGGGGGAACGCCTGTTTCTACCCTATTTATCTTTGGTTTCTGATCACCGGAATTAAACAGCGCAGGACCGATAAGTCTCGACTACGCTTTGCCCTTGTTTTTCTGGGAATTCAGCTGGCGGTAAGCCTGATTACAGTCCGTTTCCTGAAAATTGCCATCGGTAAACCTCGTCCGGGCGAAGGTCCGTTCTTCGAGCCGATGTCAATGAAAGGGACTTATCATTCCATGCCTTCGGGCCATACATGTGAAATTTACGGGGCAGGCATGCCCTTAATCTTACGCTACCGGAACCTGCTGCTGACTTTGGCACTGGGCATATTCACCGCAACAGTTGCTTTCAGCCGCATCTACCTGACATGGCACCACCCCAGTGACGTAT
The DNA here is from genome assembly GCA_002340305.1 of Desulfovibrio sp. UBA2564. Taxonomy (GTDB): domain Bacteria; phylum Desulfobacterota; class Desulfovibrionia; order Desulfovibrionales; family Desulfovibrionaceae; genus Maridesulfovibrio. The sequence goes on along the minus strand of DDLU01000251.1, from coordinate 8,284 downwards.
TCTGCGGTTGGATGCTTGGTTCAGTGGCCGGATTCGCCATTCACCTTTTTTCCAAAGAGGACTAGCCCATGCGCTATGAAAAAAGACCGTTCATCTGGGACATCATGGAAACAAATCCATGGCTCAGTGTCCTGTTCATTCTCTTCCTGCAATCCATTTTCACCATGGACTACCGTTCCCTGTGGTTTTCCGATGAAGTCCGCTACGCAGACGTTTACCACCAGATGAAAAATGCCGGCCACTGGCTGGTCATGTACCTAAATGGTGTGGCCTACCCGGATAAACCACCGGTATATTTCTGGTTCATGTCGCTGATCGATACACTGACCCCGGCAAACGGTATCAGCGTATTCTTCCTCAGCTCGGCACTCTCTGCGGCATTTTTCCTGTTCTCTACTGTAAGCCTTGCCCGCACCCTCGGTTGCGGACGCAAAACATCCCTTGCAACCGGACTGGTACTGCTGAGCAATGTCTTTTTCATCGGCATTGCCCATTATTCACGCATGGATCTGCTTTTCGGCGGTTTCATTCTCTGGGCAAACATCTGTCTGTTCAAAGGATTCCAGAACAAAGACTCCGGGAAATATTTCATCAGGGCCTTCGCCTTCATGGGCATTGCAACCCTGACCAAAGGCCCCTTGGGACTTATTTTTCCTCTGCTCACCGCTGCCTGCTTCCTGGTCTGGAAAGGCCGCACCAAACTCCTGCGTAACAAAAATCTGCTCAAAGGCCTGGGCGTTCTGCTGACAATCCTGCTGGCATGGGTAATCGGTGCCATCATCGTAGACGGCACAGCTTTCATCCACAACATCTTCTATAAGCAGATTTACCAACGCGCAGTTAGTTCCTTCCACCATGAAGAACCTTTCCAATATTATCTGATCGCCTTCCCGCTGGCATGGCTGCCGTGGACTCTGGCAATCTTTGCTGCGCCCGCTAAAAAAGTATTCAACATCGAACACTGGGCGGGTGTGATCGCAGAACGCAAGGAAGGCGGCGAAGAAGGACGCGACTGGGCCTGGATTATGTTCATCAGCGGATTTGTGCTGCTGACCTGCCTGAGCATCAAGGTGCTGATCTACATCCTGCCCCTTTTCGCTCCCCTCGCCATGCTTACCGCACGCGGCCTGCTTGGTGAAGGAGGGCAGGAACCGATCCTTAACTCCAAAAAACTTTGGATTGCCATTGCCGGATTCTACCTGCTTCTTGCGATTGCCGCTCCTTTTGCAGAAGTGCTGATACCTTTCGATATTACCCTGCACGGCCTCTCCTTCACTGTCCTGATTATGGGACTTGCCGGACTGGCACTGCTTAAAGTTAAGGAATGCGGAGCATACAAGGGTCTGCTGGTCATGACCGTAGCCATGGTTCTCTGGCTCCAGCCCTTGGCACTGATGACGCTGCCTTCCCTTGATCCGCTCATGAGCCCCCGCCGGACCGGGGAAATTATGAAGGAGTACGTAGAAGAAGGCAGCTACCCGCTGGCCCATAAAATCTATTCCGGTATTTTCTCTTTCTACGCCGGAACCAACATCCACGAGACCAGCGACTTTGAAGAGATCGAAAAGGTGCTCGCGGAGAAAGACAATGTTATTCTAGTCATGCAGAAGAAATACTACGACCGCTGGGAGAATCGCCCGGAAGGAATCGAAGTGATCAATGAACAATTCATCTCTGACAGGCCCTACCTGCTAATCAAAAAATAACGTAAAACCAAAAATAAACCCCTATTTCGAATGAAATGGGGGTTTTCTAATTCTCAAACACAGCTGTCCATGCTATTGTCGGTACAATTGTTAATAAGACAACCGACTATACATCCAATAGATTTCAGATTTTCGGAGAAGAATATGGGCCGCTCGAAAAACATTCTCTTTATTGACGCAGACAAAGCACAACTCGAAGATCTTGAGAAAGACCTCTCCGCCATGAAAAAAAGGTGGAACATTCAATTTGCTTCCACAGCTGAAGAAGCAATGGACCATCTACGAACCTGCCCTTTTGATGTCATTGCCTCAGACTTTTGTGTTGAAGGATTTCAAGGGCTGGAACTTCTGGACGAAATAAAGAAAAGGCAACCCGGAAGCATACGCTTCATCATCTCTGAAACCGTCAATGCTGAAAACTGCCTGCAATATATCGGCTATGCGCACCAGTTCATAACCAAACCGTATGTCGGTTCCGAACTAATCGCAAAAATCAAGAAAAGCCTGCGCCTTAAAAACATATTTCTAAACGAACGAGCAGCCAAGGGAGTGGCATCCATTGAAGACCTGCCCACATTGCCGAACCTGTACATAACCTTGGAACAGGAACTACGTAAAGATGATGTGGTCATCAGCGACATAGGCAAAATGATCGGCGAAGACATGAGCATGACCGCAGGGCTGCTCAAGCTGGTCAACTCCCCGTTTTTCGGACTCTACTCCAAAGTGACCAACCCGGAGCAGGCTGCCACCCTGCTGGGGCTGGACAACCTCAAAGGTCTGGTACTCGGAATCCATCTCTTTAACTCAACTAAAGAGGTAAAGATTGATTTTTCCATTGAAGAGCTGGGGCAGCATTGTCAGTTTACAGCCTTAATGGCCCGTTCCATAATCAAAGCGGAGGGTGGGAGCAACAAACTTGCCGAACACACTTTCCTTGCCGGGTTCCTGCATGACATCGGCAAACTTGTCCTCGCCACTTCCTACCCTGATGAATACGGAACCATTCTGAGCATCGTGCGCGAAGCAAACATACCCATTCAGGAAGCGGAGAAGGATATCCTCGGTTTTACCCACGCGGAAGTAGGTGCCTATCTATTGGCGATCTGGGGATTTGATGAAGATGTAATTGAGGCCATATACTGCCACCACGAACCGGATAGGCTTGGCAGTGTTGATATGAGTCCAGCTGTAGCAATCCATGTGGCGAACTCATTCGACCATGAATTACGGGTCAAGAACACAGACTACGCTCCGCATCTGCTTTCAGCTGAATGGTTGGAACAAAATGAATTCAGCGCCAAACTTCCTGAATGGTTGCAAATATGCGCAGAACTAATGGAAGAGCAGGTCGGTAAAATTTAACAGAATTCCCTCAAATCCGGCCGAATTTGAGGGAATTCTAACTTACACGAATATTTATCTGGAACTTATCCGGTAAACCTGCACGCGATGGGCATACGCCATCCGGTACCGAATGCCCGGGAAGTAATTTTCAACCCCGGAGCTGCCTGCTTACGCTTAAATTCAGAAATCCGAATCAAACGCAGCACATGCTGCACGGTTTCAGTATCAAATCCGGTTTCAGCGATAATTTCACTCTCCGCCTTGTGGCCCTCAACCCGAAGCTCAATGATGCGGTCCAGCACATCGTAAGGCGGCAGGGAATCCTCATCTTTCTGATCCGGGCGAAGCTCTGCGGACGGCGGTTTATCGATGATAGCCACTGGAATGACCTCACCTTTACCCTGCTCGTTAAGCCAGCGGCAGACCCGGAAAACAAGCGTTTTGTAAAGGTCGGAAATAACGGCCAGTCCCCCGGCCATATCACCATAAATAGTGCAGTAGCCAACTGCCAATTCACTCTTGTTTCCGGTAGTCACCAGCAGCGCGCCCATCTTGTTTGAAATAGCCATAACCAGATTACCGCGAATACGGGACTGGATATTTTCTTCAGTCACGTTTGCAGGCAGTCCGGCAAAAGTATCAGCAAGGGATTCCTCAAACTGCCCCATCAGCTTGTCGATAGGGATTGTTGTGCAATTGATGCCGATATTTTTCACCAGATCAAGTGAATCATCCACACTGCCCTTACTGGAGTATGGCGACGGCATGAGCACACCGGTAACATTCTCCGCTCCAAGGGCCTCAGCCGCCACAGCAGCGGTCAACGCAGAATCAATCCCCCCGGAAAGTCCCAGTACAACCTTGCTGAATCCGGTCTTGCCAAGATAATCCCGCAGTCCGAGAACCATGGCCTGCCATGCCTCTGCTTCCTCACAGAAATCATCTTCTTCGATGCGCCCGGTGGAACAATCTGATTCAACAATGACTACATCCTCTTTAAAGCCGTGACCGCGTGCAGCCAACTTGCCCTCAGCACTGAAAGCGCAACTGCGTCCGTCAAAGACCAGATCATCGTTACCGCCGACCTGATTAGCGTAAAAGACGGGAACTTTATATTTGCCGGCAATGTCGCCAAGAAGTTTTTCACGGGTTCCCTGTTTGCCGATATTAAAAGGAGAAGCGGAAAGGTTGACCAGAACGTCAGGATTCATCTCCATAATCTGCGGGATGGGATTACTTCCGTAACGCCTTCCATTATGGTTCTCGCGATCATTCCAGACATCCTCGCAGATAGTCACGCCGATTCTCACCCCGTCAAATTCAAAGAAATTTATGTTCTCGGCAGGCTCAAAATAACGCTGTTCATCGAAAACATCGTAGGTGGGCAAAAGCCATTTATAAAAAACTTTAGGAACTGCACCGTGCTCAATCAGCCATGCGGCGTTGCGCAGAGGATTTCCGGCACCTTCGTGGTTCAGGTCCACTCCGCCGGCCAGCAAAGCCACGCCTTCGGGCATACGCCGGGAAATTTCAGAGACAGCTTCACGGCAACGGCAGACAAAATCCGCATTGAGCAGCAGATCTCGCGGAGGGTATCCGGTCAAGGCAAGCTCGGAAGTAATGCAGAGTCCGGCACCGCGTTCGGCTGCCTTACTAACTCCGTCAAAAATGAGTTCTACATTTCCTTCAAGATCGCCAACTGTCAGGTTGAGCTGTAACAGGGCTATTTTCATCGATTCACATCCGTCCTTAGATATTTTGAATGCAGAGTATCTAACGGTTGAAAGGCCGCTTGTCCATGATCAAGAGACAAAAAATTGCCACCTTCCGAAACTCTTTACCTTGCACTGAATATGCTGGAATGCTAAAGAGTTGTCTATATCTGTAGTCTGTAGCCGAATCATTCTGAACTGGATTAACCAATCAACCAACGGATTGAAATTGTTAAAAATAGATAAAGTACAAACCAGAATTGGGATTCTGATCGTAATAATATCATTGATTTCATTCATTGTTTCAGGTGCTTACGACTACAGAGCCACACGCAACAATATGCTGGAAGAGCTGAATCAGAAGGCTGACGGTCTGGTGGAACGATTATCCGAATCTCTGATCACCCCTCTTTGGAATGTTGATCAGGCTGCAATCAACCGTATACTGCTCTCCGAAATGAACGACAAACGCATTAAAGCCATCCTCGTTACTGAAGATAACGGCAACAATGTTTTTGCTGGAAAAGTGCGTAATAAATCATGGAATATCATAAATTTCAAAAGCTGGCCCATCGGCAAGTTTGTTAAACGTAAAGCCGAAATTTCCATTATGAACCAGCCTATCGGTGCTGTTGAAATCTTCCTCTCCCCGAAATTTATTGACAACGAACTTTACCAGTCCCTGCTCAACTCATTACTGCGGACCATCATGCTTGTTGTTATGATTAATCTTGTGCTGTTCATTACCATGCGCAGAATCCTCATCACACCTATCACCCAGTTGAGCCAGACCGCCCGCCAAATCTCACTGGATAAAAACTACAGCGCACGAGTCAAAATCGAGTGTAAAGGTGAAACGAAAAGCCTGGTCGACAACTTCAACAACATGCTCCAGCAGATTGAAGAGCAGGACCTGAAACTCAAGCAATATAGTGGACAGTTACAGGAAAAAATCCACCAGAGTAACAAAAACCTTGAAAACAGCTACCGGGAACTGAAAATCATCAACCAGGAACTCGAAATAGCCAAGAATGATGCGGAAGCCGCCTCAAAGTCAAAAAGTGAATTCATGGCTAACGTGAGTCATGAAATCCGCACCCCCATGAACGCCATCATCGGTATGGCCGACCTGACTATGGAAACAGATTTATCTGCCAAACAGCGCGAGTTCATTAAAATCATCATTAACTCAGGAAAAGTTTTGCTGCGTCTGATAAATGACATTCTCGGCTTTTCCAAAATTGAGGCAGGAAAACTCACCCTCGAATCTGTTAATTTCAACCTGCACCAGCTCATCTACGACATCAGCGATCTTTTCGTAGAGCAAATGGTCACTTCACAGACAGAGCTGGTCATTGACATCCGCCCGGATGTGCCGCAATGCATCATCGGCGACCCTTTGAGACTACGACAGGTCTTGGTAAATATCACCGCTAATGCATTTAAATTTACCAGCAAAGGCGAAATTATCATCACAGTCTCTGTCGACCACATTGATACCGACAAAGCTGAAATTGTCTTTGCTGTCAAGGATACAGGCATCGGGATTCCTGAAGATGTTCAACCTCATCTCTTTGAAGCATTTAAGCAGGCCGATGGCTCCACAACCCGTAAGTACGGAGGAACAGGACTCGGACTGTCCATTTCAAAACGTATTGTGGACCTCATGGGTGGTAATATCTGGTGCCACAGTAAGCTAAACGACGGGAGCACCTTCTTTTTCACCATATCGCCCAAGATCGCCATCGAATCATTGCAAGTGGACATTGAAGTCCCACAGGAACTTAAAAACAAACATATTCTGGTTATCGACGACAATTTCGCAGTACGTAGTGTTCTGGTGCGTTACCTTAAACAAATGGGCTTACAGCCGACCAGCGTTCCAAGCGCAGAGGAAGGCATCAAACTTATTGACCTGAATAAAGACAATCAGTTCAAAATGGTCATCATCGACCTCAAACTTCCCGGTATGAACGGCGATGAAGCTAGCCTTGAAATACGTAAATCGTATAGTAAAGAAGAACTTCCCATACTGATGATCACCTCTACTGAGCTTAACGCAGCCCTCGCCAAAGCCCAGAGTGCGCAGATCAACCGAATGATCAGCAAGCCTTTAAAACAGGCAACCATTTTCAATTCTATAATGGAAACCTTCGGCTACGATATCCCGAAAGAATTTTCACAAGAACCGGCTAAACCTATGGATAATGAATTCAAAGACTTCAAAATGCTGCTAGTGGAAGACAACCCCATCAACCAACAGGTCGCCGAACAGATACTGCAGCCCACCGGGATAAACATCATCTCCGCGCCCAACGGAGCGGAAGCGGTGCGTATGGTACAGGAAAACAGTTTTGATATCGTGCTCATGGATATCCAGATGCCTGAAATGGACGGCTATGAAGCAACGGACATTATCCGCAAAAAACTACGCATGAAAGACCTGCCGATCATCGCCATGACCGCCCATGCCATGCACGGTGATAAGGAAAGGTGTCTCGCTTCGGGTATGGATGACTATATCCCCAAACCCATCGATAAAGAGCTGATGATCAGTATCATCCGTACCCATCTCAAACCGGACAGCCTGCAGGAATACCACGCCACGGTGCATGAGAAAATACAGCAACCGGAAGCCCCCAAAGGGGCTGAAATTATTCCTGACCCGGAACTTGAAAGCAAGCAGTGCCATGAAATAAACCTCGACGATGTTCTGGAAAGGATCGGTGGAGACATGGCAATTCTGGTCAGCATCCTGCGCAATTTTAAAGAATACAACAACACTTTCAGTGCAGAAGTCAGGAACCTGCTGCAAGCCGACCAGCTTATGGAAGCAGGCGATAAAGCCCATACCCTGAAAGGTTCCGCTGCAAATATCTCCGCCGGAGAACTGGCTGCTGCTGCCCTTGAACTTGAAAAAGCATGTAAGAAAGACTTAAAAGAAGACGCTGTCATTGCTTTGGAAAAGACAGCCAGAAAACTTGAATTACTTTATGCTGAAATATCAATGCTGGAAAAAGACTTTGACTAAGTTTCCGGCAGGCAGAGCACAACACATTCAGTTGAAATAAATTCATATTTGAGGCAGAAATCATCAATCAAACTTGACTGTAAAAAAGGATTTCAAATATGGCGTTAATGTTCGGAAGCCCCAACCGTAAGCCCAGCAGAACCATTGAAGATGCTAAAAAAGACCAACGTCTTGATATGGCCCGTACCCTTTATCTGGGCGGTAAAGTAAAAATAGTGACCACTGAAGAAGTTCCCAACAGGGAAGTCCTCGGAACATTCGGCCTGATTGTCTGCCGAAGCTACAACTTCGACAATGCTTTTTACGGCCTCATCGCACAGGCAATTGATGCCAATGCCGATGCCATTGTCGGGTACCGGGAATCTGTTTCTTTCCACCCGGAAGGAGATAAATTCTATTCCTGCTACGGCACTGCCGTCCGCCTTAAAAAGGTAAAATAAATTTTGATCAAAATAGGGCCTGCCTACGAAGGCGGCCCTTTCCATTTC